>NZ_VNHM01000001.1 GCF_008124625.1 Desulfallas thermosapovorans DSM 6562 | reverse complement strand
CCATCCAGCCAGTGGAGTAAGACCCCTGGTAGACTACCAGGTAGATAGGCCGGGCGTGCAAGCACAGCAATGTGTTCAGCGGACCGGTACTAATAGGTCGAGGGCTTGACCAGCAAAAGGCGGAGGTTGGAAATTGGAGGTTAGAAGTTGGAAAGACTACTAGCGCCAAGGATAATCCAACTAAAGTGAAAAAGCCTGGGCTTTAAAAAAACAAATCGCTGTGCAGTTTTGAAGGGATAAGGAGTTTGGTTATCCAATTTCCAATCTCTAAACTCAAACGTCTAATAAGTTTTCCGGTGACCATACTGGAGAGGATACACCCGTTCCCATCCCGAACACGGAAAGTTAAGCTCTCTAAGGCCGATGGTACTTGGGCTTATGCCCCGGGAGAGTAGGTAGTTGCCGGAATTAATTTTTAATGAGCCCCCTTGGTATCTATGCCAGGGGGCTTTTCAAATGCGCAGATATATGTAAAAAAGTAATAAAACTATTAAAGAAGAAATGAGTAAAATTGTTACCAAGTATTATACGGAGAGGAAATTCCAAGCTTGTGTTGAATACTTTATCGTTACCAATTCTTTTTTTGTGATAGCTCTAATTTTGGGCGGAGTACTGGACAATGTTAAACAAATATTCATCTACGGCGGCCGCAATAACGGTAGCCATAATTTTTGGCTTTTCTTTTTTTTTCACCAAAAGCGCGCTTTTTTATTTAAACCCATTTCAACTGCTGGGGCTAAGGTTTGCCCTGGCAGCTGTTACCTTAACCTTTCTGGTGTTAATAAAGATAATCAAGCTTAACCTTCGTTTTTCCAATATACCTGCTTTGATTGGTATATCATTGTGGCAGCCGGTCATTTATTTTGTCTGTGAAACTTATGGAGTCAAGAATACTACAGCTTCCGAATCAGGCATAGTTATTGCGTTAGTGCCGGTGGCGGTGACATTCCTGTCATTTCTTATATTAAAGGAACGTGTTACATATAAACAGGCATTTTATATTGGTGCTGCCGTTTTAGGGGTCATTATGATGACGATAAGCGGCGAAGCGGGGGGACAAAATAATGCACCAGAACATAATTTAGGAATTGGTTTACTTTTTTGCGCAGTTATATCTGCCGGCTTTTATAATATATTTTCCAGGAAAGCTGCCGGCAGCCACACTCCAATAGAAATCACATTTGTTATGATGTGGTCGGGGGCACTGGTTTTTAACGTGCTGGGATTGTTTCAGAATTATATGTTTGACGGGTTAGTTGGCTATGCTGCTGCATTACAAAATCCCACCGCTATTTGGTCCTTATTATATCTGGGTATACTTTCATCAGTTGTTGCTTTTTTCTTATTAAATTATGCTTTATCCAAATTGCCCGCACCAAGGGTGTCAGTATTCATGAACTTAACGCCTATCGTATCAGTACTGGCCGGGGCCATATTCCTGAATGAATACTTTGGTTTATGGCAGGGATTGGGCGGAATAGTAGTGCTAATTGGCGTCTGGGGGACAAATAAATTCAGCACCAAGCCCGGTGGAGAACATGAAAATTCTTCTCTCCACGGGGAATAAAAAATTGACCGCCCAAATGGGCAGTGCGGGCTTCGAAATGGCGGTGAGTGAAAGATTTTATGCACAAGGAGAGATGATAAGTGAATTTGGAGTGTTTTCTTTATGAAGTTAAAGATTCTATTTTAATTTTAACTATGAATCGACCTGAAGTACGTAACGCCTGGAACCGGCAGATGCATGATGAATACCTGCGGGTTCTGGAGAAGGTAAACGATGACGATTCCATCCGAGTAGTGATTATCACCGGAACGCCACCCGCCTTTAGCTCGGGTACCGATCTAAAATCGTTCAGTGCAGGTGCGGACGGTTTTAAATCCTCGCTATCCAGCGGTGGTGTCGGCAGTCAAATTGCATTGATGCGCCGGTATAAAAAACCCATTATTGCGGCGATAAACGGGGCCGCGGTAGGTATGGGAGCAACCTTACCGCTGATGTGCGATATTAGAATTGCTTCCGAAAGCGCCAAAATTTGCTTCCGCTTTACCCATATTGGAGTTGTGCCTGAATTCGCAAGTCCCTACATGCTTCCTCGCATTATTGGCTTTGGGCGGGCTATGGATCTCTGCCTGACTGCCCGGACTATTGGCGCCCGGGAGGCTTTGGAAATGGGCTATGTTACCAGAGTTGTGCCCGATGCTCAACTGATGGATACCGCCATGGAAATTGCCCGGGACCTGGCTTCTAAGAAAGAACACGCCGTTAGGATGACGCGGGAAATGCTGTATCGCCACCTGGATACCAACTTTGATACTGCAGTGAGCCATGATGCGGTAGATTTCATGGAGGCTGTAAGGTTGACCTTTGGTGGTAAATAAGCAGGTTGTTTGATAACAGGGAAGAATTGACAAGGTTGTGAAACGGTGTTAAGCAAAATAGCGATGCCCGCAGGGATGGTGGCAGGTAAATTCATCAAACGTTTAAACCGGTTCGTGGCTCTGGTTAAGGTAAACGGGCGCGAAGCGCTGGCTCATGTACCCAGTTCCGGCCGGATGCAGGAACTTCTGGTGCCGGGTACACTGGTATACCTGGCACCCGCTGCGGCGCTGCAACGCCGTACAGAATTCAAGTTGTTATTGGTGGAATACGGTAATATTTTGGTATCCATAGACTCGCTTTTACCCAACCGGCTGTTGTACCAGGCTTTCAAAGATGAATTGATACCCGGATTTTCAGGCTATCAGACAATCCGGCGTGAATTCTCCTACCGAGAAGGGCGTATAGATTTTTTACTTTCCGGTTTCGAAAAACAATGCCTTGTGGAGGTAAAGTCCGTCACGCTGGTGGAAAGGGGTAAGGCCCTTTTTCCGGACGCCCCCACCGCCCGCGGCGCCAGGCACCTCACCGAATTGGCCTCAGCGACGAGTGAGGGTTACAGGGCGGCAGTTTTTTTCGTGGTACAAAGAGAAGATGGCGGGCATTTTTCACCCCATGACCGGCGTGATCCTGAATTTGGGGAGGCACTGCGCCTGGCGCGGAGCCGGGGTGTGGAAATATATGCGCTAAATTGCCGGGTGACGCCGCAGGCTGTAATCTTGCTGGGGCAAGTACCTGTGGAGTTGTAAAACTATGTTTGATTGGCTGTTCGTAACATCAATCCGATCAGATATTGTTATTACATTACCGGTAATTTATGGATAGATTTCAGGAGCCCGCATAAAAAGCAAAGGGGTTTGTTTTATACACCAGGATGACGTAAAAAACAGCCCCTTTGTTATGCGCCGCAGCAACATTTCGCCTGCGGTAATAAACTGTACGCCAGCAAAGGCAGGTAGGGTGTGAACCCTGTATTACGGCGAACACTTTGCGCAAATGGACCTGAACAGGGTTGTGCTCAAGTACCTGTCACCGCGGTCCGGCAGAATGGTAACGATAATGCCGGACCTCATGCTTTCGGCAATCCGCAATGCCCCTGCCACAGCCGCCCCGCTGGACATGCCCACAAAAATACCTTCCCTAGTGGCCAGCATCCTTGCGGTCTCGAATGCTTCATCGTCCTCCACGGTGATTTTTTCGTCCAAAAGTTCCGGGCGATATATTTCGGGGACTATTGCTTCCTCCATGTTCTTGAGCCCCTGTATGGCGTGGCCCCTTACGGGTTCGACACCTATTATCCTCACCGCAGGATTTTTCTCTTTGAGATATCTGCCGGTGCCAATCAAGGTTCCCGTTGTTCCCATTCCGGCAACGAACACATCCACCATCCCGTTTGTTTGGTCATATATTTCAGGACCGGTGGTCTCGTAGTGGGCCAGTATATTGTATTGATTACTGAACTGGTTGGGCATGTAATATTTATCGGGTTCGCTGTTAACAATTTCATGCGCCTTTCTGATGGCGCCATCGGTGCCTTCCTCCGCAGGAGTTACTATAACTTCTGCGCCGTAAGCTTGAAGAATGCGACTCCTTTCCATGCTGACACAGCCGGGCACAACCAGCATGACCTGGTATCCCCTTGCCGCGCCAATCATGGCCAGGGCTATCCCGGTGTTACCCGAGGTGGGTTCGATTATGATCTTATCCCTGGTAAGTGTGCCTGACTCTTCGGCCTTTTTAATCATGTAATGGGCGGGCCGGTCCTTGACGGATCCGCCCGGGTTACTGCCTTCAAGCTTACCAAAAATTTTTACCTTTGAGTTGGAATTAATGGATTTTAATTCCACCAGTGGTGTGTTTCCTATGGCGGATAATACGTCCATAATGTCGCCTCCAGTATTATGTTTGAACAAAGGTATTATTCGTTACCCTGGTGTTTACCTCCTGCCAGCTCTGGATATATTGAAGGAACGCTATATAAGGAACGCTATATTATGTTTAATTCACTTCCTGGTTGCGGGAAGTTTTTTTGTTTAAAACTAAAAAATGGGGGGAAAACTATATGATGGAATTCACATAACGGAGGTGAAAAAAAGATGAATAAAACTGTAACTGCACTCTTAGTTAAATTTATCATGACTTTGGTTATTGCCGGTATAGCCCTGGTATTTATTGATAATAACGCATGGACCTGGGCTCTCTGGGTGGCCATTATAGGTACGGCTGTGAATTACCTCGTGGGGGACCTGGTTGTGTTGCCCAAATACGGTAACATCGTTGCCTCAATCGGTGACGGTGTTATGGCCGCACTGGTGGCATACATTATTGACTTAATATCACCGGTGTTTCAAACAAGCTTTACCGCGCTGGCTTTATTGGCAGTGTTGGTGGCGGTGGGGGAATACTTTTTCCATCAATACTTGCTGCGTGAGGAAAAAGTCGAGCCCTAATGATACCCAACAATTGTACTAAAGGCAAGCCCTGTTTTGATATGCAGGGCTTGCTTTTATTTTGGGCTTCGCATGGGAGGTGCATGCCGTTTAGGATGATGGTTACCGCCCCGGGTGGTTCCAGGTTTCTCTTTTGTCATAACCGGCATGATTTTTCCCGATACTTCTGCTTCCAGGACGACTTCATTTTCCTGGTTGGTACAGGTTAAGTGCAGTGTTAATTTATTTCTCTGCTCATCCTTTTCGGTTACAGTTACTTTGGCGCAAACCGTTTCGCCAATATAAACCGGTGCCAGAAAACTAAAGGACATTTTAGCCGCCGGGTACGGTTCGGGTAATAAAGTGCCCCCGGCATGGGTGAGCATACTGCCCGTTAAAAGACCGGGCAGAACCCTTCCTTTGAAGCCACAAAGGCGTGCTATGCCGGGGTCCAGGTGGATGGGGTTGAAGTCTCCGGTTATGCCAATAAAGTTGGCCACGTCCCCTTCGGTAAAGGTGCGGTAAAAAGTAACGCTATCACCAACCTTCATGTCCTGCCAGGAAGGAAAAAAACGCATGGTTGAAAACCTCCTGTTCTGCGATTGTGTTATCACGATTATGGTGTTACATGTAAATATAATATGATATTACATGCTGGTTGGCAATATTGGCAATATTAAGGCAATTTAGCCTGTAGGACCAGCCTTCTATCGGAAATGAATTATTTATTATTGATCAACCGGCCTATGGGGCCGTTTTTATCAATTAGATTTTTTATTCTGGAATATGGAATGACAAACTCGGGAATACCTTCGGCGTGGATGGTATATTCCAGTTCCTGGAAATAAATTACCAGTGCAGTATCAGTCAGGTAATAATCTTCAAAATCTGTGATTCCATTGAAATCCTTTATGAGATGTAAATTTTTTCCCTGATTTGTTCTTCAATCATTTTGTCGATGGTCATGCGGTAATTACTGCCACGTTTGAACAACTCATATAACTGGTAGTCCTTACCTGTTAGCAGGTCAACATTAACGGATTTTTGAACATCCAAACCGTTAGCTGCCTGTTTTCTAATTGTATAAAACTGAAGGTTAATGCTTAACAGGTCTTTTTGGTTTAACATTACCTCATATTCACCGAAAATCTCAGCGTAAACAGCGCAGCCTTCCCGGGGGATTTGCCAATCAACCTTTTTCCTTATCAACTCATTGATGCTGTTTTGAACGTTTTTATCCTTTAGCCCGGAGACCTGCGGGTAAGTGATATCAGTGCACTGGTTGGTTATTTTTTGGCCGGTTATTTGAGCCTGAGTATTCATTATATTATTGATATTATTGGCCATACCTTCAACTCCCTTTGCAAACTTCCAACAGGTGGTGTGTTACAGTAAATTATGTTGCTGTTTGGCTTTGTGTGAACAAGTTAAGGTATACCAAAAAAACCTGTTCATGGCGAGTTTGCAATATTGTACGAAAAAGTAAGATTTAAACATAAAAATAGGAGCCGTAAGCTCCTATTTTTATGTTTAAATCATGCGTCTTATTTAATTATAACCACCAGTAAGTGATATGACCTTGTAAGCCGGCCATGAGAATCGATTTCGCATTTATACGGGCAATTTATTCATTGAGCAGCCGCTTGGCGATAACCAGGCGCTGAATTTGATTGGTGCCTTCGTAAATCTGGGTAATTTTGGCGTCGCGCATATAGCGCTCCACCGGATACTCTTTGCAGTAACCATAACCACCCAGTATTTGCACTGCGTTGGTGGTAACCTCCATGGCAGTGTCGGTGGCGTACATTTTGGCCATGGAAGCCTCTTTGCTGTAGGGCAGTCCCATGTCGCGCATGCGGGCGGCCCGGTAAACCAACAGGCGGGCGCAGTCGATACGGGTGGCCATGTCCGCCAGCATGAACTGGATGGCCTGGAAGCTGGCTATGGGTTTGCCGAACTGCACCCGCTCCTTGGCGTATTGTTTGGCTACGTCAAAGGCGGCCTGGGCGATACCAAGACCCTGGGCACCAATGCCGATGCGTCCGCCGTCCAGCAAAGCCATGGCTACCTTAAAGCCTTCACCTTCCTTGCCCAGCAAATTTTCTTTGGGTACCCGGGCATTGTCAAAGATTAACTCAGTGGTTATATCACCGTGCAATCCCATTTTTTCTTCGGTTTTGCCTATGGAAAAGCCGGGTGTGTCTTTATCAACAAGTAAACAGGTGATACCCTTGTGCCCCTTGCTTTTATCGGTGGTTACAAAGGTGACATAAACGCTGGCTTCGCCGCCGTTGGAGATGAAAACTTTACCGCCGTTGACGATGTAGTGATCTCCTTCCAACCTGGCGGTGGTGGAGAGATTGGCCGGGTCGGACCCCGCGTTGGGTTCGGTCAGGGCAAAGGCACCGATATACTGCCCCGAGGCCAGTTTGGGAATATATTTTTGCTTTTGCTCCTCGGTGCCGAAGTAAAGAATGGGGAAGGTGCCCACCGAGGTGTGCACAGCCAGTATTACGCCTGTGGAAGCACAGGCCCGGGATATTTCTTCAATAGTGATTATATAGGATAGGAAATCACAGCCCGCGCCGCCGTATTCTTCGGGTATGGGTACGCCCATCAGACCCAGTTCGGCCATTTTTTCAATGTTCTCCCTGGGGAAACGGTGGGTGCGGTCAATTTCCGCCGCCCGGGGTGCAATTTCATTTTGGGCCAGTTTTCTGACCATATCGCGCATCATTTGCTGTTCATCCGTAAGCATATATGGCATCCTAAAGTTCACTCCTCTCTTATAGCTGTGGTGTTATTCAACCTTCACCATTATCGCATCACCCTGGGCGGCACCGCTGCAGATGGCGGCAACACCTATGCCGCCGCCCCGGCGGCGCAGCTCGTAAACCAAAGTCATCAGAATACGGGCACCGCTGGCACCGATGGGATGGCCGAAGGCGATGGCCCCGCCGTTGACGTTGACCCGGTCGGGGTTCCAGCCGGCGATTTTACCGCTAACCAGAGCCACAGCGGCAAAGGCCTCGTTAACCTCCAGTAAATCCACCTGGTCTATGGTCATGCCCTTTTGCTTTAGTAATTTATTGATGGAAAGCCCGGGTACGGTGGCAATATATTTGGCATCCCGTGAAACCGAGGCGTGGCCGAGGATGGTGGCCATGGGCTTCTTACCCAGTTCCCGGGCTTTTTCGCCAGACATAATCACCAGCGCGCCGGCCCCGTCGTTTACACTGGGCGCGTTACCTGCTGTTACCGTGTTCTTGGGATCGAATACCGGCGGGAGTTTGCGTAGCGCCTCCAGGCTGGTGTCACGCCGGGGGCCTTCATCGGTATCCACCACTTTGGCGTCACCTTTCTTTTGGGGTATCTGAACGGGCACAATCTCATCTTTAAGACGACCGCTTTCCATGGCGGATATAGCCAACTGGTGGCTGCGCAGCGCCCACTCGTCCTGTTCTTCGCGGCTGACTCCGTATTCAATGGCCACTTCACCGCCGTGGATGGCCATATGGCGGTCATAAAAAGAGCACCATAAACCATCGTGAACCATCAAATCAATAAATTTAGTATCGAACATGCGCAAGCCCCAGCGAGCGTTGGGCACAAAATAGGGGGCATTGCTCATGCTTTCCATGCCGCCCGCAACAATAATATCGGCGTCACCGGCCCGGATCATCTGGTCACCCATGGTGACGGCCCGCAGCCCCGAGGCGCAAACTTTATTTATGGTTTCCGAGGGGATTTCCCAGGGTAAGCCTGCTTCCCGGGTGGCTTGTCTGGAGGGAATTTGCCCGCAGCCGCCCTGGAGTACCTGGCCGAATATTACGTTATCTACCTCTGCGCCGTCCACCCCTGCCCGCTTCACAGCTTCTGCGATGGTAATACCGCCCAGCTTGGTGGCCTTTAATGTTTTGAGTGCGCCGCCAAATTTGCCGAACGGGGTTCTGGCCGCGCTGACAATAACAGTTTGACGCATTTTTATACTCCCTTCTTCACTGGCTGGATAAATTTACCGGATAATGATTGTATACTTTTGGGTACAGTTAGTTATATAATTACAATCGCAAAAAATATGCCAGGTGTTATACTTGTGTACCGAGTTTTGGCGAGCAGCGGTGGAAATGCGGGCTTGTCGGGTATTTTACAGGGCAAATAGTGTACAGGTAAAATTTAACTTTGTATGCATTGTGGACAGTTGATTTGGTGTGTGTAAATGATGGTGGTAGTAAGCAAGTTTATATATCGCGTCTGCTTGTTGGAGCGTAGAGTAGGAAGCAAGGTAGGAAAAAGTAAAAAGGACACCGCTTCGTGGCGGTGTCCTGTATTAGCGGGATAATTCCAAAAAATGTGATTCGTAAAACGATCCCGGATAGGTGTGCTTACCGGTTTTATTACTCCAGGGTCATAATCACAGTGTCGGTGTTTACAACATCGCCAGCCGCTACCTTGATCTCCTGCACGGTGCCGTCGGAGGGAGCATAAATCTTAACCATCATTTTCATTGCTTCGATGGTGGCCACCGGGTCATTGGCCTTAACCTTATCGCCCACCTTAACATCAACGGAAACCAGTTTTCCTACCATTGGAGAAACTACATTAGCCATTTTACCAACCTCCTTGGAATAATATTGTATTTTATATGCGGCTAAATTTTAATTTTCATCAATAATATTTTAAACACTTATAAATATTTTAAACATTTATAATAAAAATAATATCTTTCGCCCGCAGTCCTTCCCTCATTCTCTAATATTTGGAATATCCTTCAATTCACTTGAAAGAATTATTGCATATTTCCAATGCAACGTCAACATGTTTACTTAATAATGCTAGGTGATATTTAAACAATAATTTAATGCATGTTACCTTGTTATTTTGCCGGAATCATGCTAGAATATAACCTTAAAAGATTGCCGGGTTATAAAACCGGCTATTTATTTGTAAATGTTATTATATTACCAACGCCACTGAAGGAAATTATTGCATGGCGGTAGAATACTATTTGTAATTGCGCTGGTTTTGGATAAAATAGTACTAGCCATGGAAAACATTACATACGACAACTTAAAAGGGGGAGCATTAATGAAAGCGACCGCGGAAAAGCTGGAGAACAATACAGTAGTACTTGACGTGGAAGTTGATGCAGAACAGTTGGCCAAAGCTCTTGATCAAGCATATCGCAAATTGGTCAAAGATGTACATGTACCCGGATTTCGCAAGGGAAAAACACCGCGGGTGGTATTTGAAAATTATGTCGGCAAAGCCGCCCTTTATAATGAGGCTGTGGAATATGTCATTCCTGAAGCTTATATGAAGGCTGTAGATGAAACTGGTATTGAACCGGTTTCCCAGCCCCAGCTTGAAATTGAACAAATGGAAGAAGGCAAGGCTGTAAAATTTAAAGCCACCGTGCGTGTTAAGCCCGAGGTTGAACTGGGGCAGTACAGCGGTCTTGAAGTAACCAAGCCCAAGGCGGACATTGATGAAAAGGATGTGGATAAAGAACTGGCCAAACTGCAGGAAAGACACGCTCAATTAATTAATGTAGAGGAGGGTGCTGTGGCCAGTGGCGATCTAGCGATTATTGACTTCACCGGGCGCAAGGACGGTGTTGAATTTGAAGGCGGTAAGGGAACAGATTATTCCCTGGAGATCGGCTCGGGCACTTTTGTACCGGGTTTCGAGGACCAGCTTATCGGAGCCGGCGTGGGAGAAACCAGGGATATCACCGTAACCTTCCCGGAGGATTACCCGAATGAAGACCTCAAGGGTCAGGAAGCCGTATTTACAGTAACTGTAAAGGGTATCAAGCGGAAAGAATTAGCTGCTTTGGATGATGAATTTGCCAAGGATGTCAGTGAATTTGATACCCTGGAGGAATTAAGGAACGACCTGTTGAATAAGTTAAAAGAAGCCGCTGAAAAGCAAGCCGAGCAGCAGATTAAGGGTGAAGCGGTACAAAAGGCCGTGGGGAACGCGACGGTGGATATCCCCGAAGAAATGGTGGACACCCGGGTTGAGGAAATGTTGGATAACATGGAAAGACGTCTTTTATCCCAGGGCTTGAACATGGAGAATTACCTAAAATATACCAATTCAAGCATTGACGATTTGAAAAAAAGTTTCCGTGATGATGCCAGAAGGGGTGTAAAGACAACCCTGGTGCTGGAGGCCATTGCTAAAAAAGAAGCCATTGAAGTAAGCGATGAAGATTTGGAAAAGGAAATTGCCAGGATGGCAGAAAATTACCAGCAGGATCCCGGTGTTTTGCGCAAAATACTAGAAGGACGGAATCAGATTGAATTTATCCGGGAAGGTTTGCAGCAGCAGAAAACCATTGATTTTATCGCCGAGCGGGCCAAACTGGTTGAGGACACAAACCAAGAGGCCCAAGAATAAGTTATTAGCGTAAGGGATATTTCTATTGATATGTTCGCAACGAATTCCGACTAATAATTAGGAGGAGATCCGAGTGTCTTACCTTGTTCCCATTGTGGTTGAGCAGACCAACCGGGGTGAGAGATCCTATGATATTTATTCCAGGCTTTTAAAGGATCGGATTGTCTTTATCGGCGGTCCCATTGATGATACTGTTTCTAACCTGGTTATCGCCCAGCTATTGTTTTTGGAAGCAGAAGATCCTGAAAAAGATATTAATGTTTATATTAATTCGCCCGGCGGGGTGGTAACGGCGGGCATGGCTATATACGACACCATGCAGTATGTCAAGCCCGATGTATCCACCATTTGCCTCGGCCAGGCAGCCAGTATGGGTTCATTTTTACTGGCCGCCGGTGCACCCGGCAAGCGTTATGCACTCCCCTACGCCAGAATAATGATTCACCAACCGCTGGGCGGCGTGCAGGGTCAGGCAACGGATATTGATATCCATGCCAGAGAGATATTGCGCATGAAGGATACCTTGAATGAACTGCTGGCCAAACATACCGGCCAGCCCAAGGATAGGGTGGCCCGGGATACGGAACGTGACTTCTTTATGTCGGCTGAAGAGGCAAAAGAGTACGGCCTCATAGATAAGGTATTTGTGAGGGCCAAGCAAAGCTAAAAGAGGTGGAATTATGTTTAATGAAAAAGGTCAGCTAAAATGCTCCTTTTGCGGCAAGCTCCAGGATCAAGTGAAAAAACTCGTGGCCGGGCCGGGTGTTTACATTTGCGATGAGTGCATTGAACTATGTAATGAAATCATCGAAGAAGAATTAAACGAGGATATCGGTCTGGATCTCGGGGATATTCCCAAGCCAAAGGAAATAAAAGAGGTACTGGATCAGTATGTCATTGGGCAGGAAAGTGCTAAAAGGTCATTGGCTGTGGCTGTATACAATCACTACAAGAGAATTAACCTGGGCGGCAAAATTGATGATGTGGAATTGCAAAAGAGCAACATTGTAATGCTGGGCCCCACCGGCAGCGGGAAAACCCTGCTGGCCCAGACGCTGGCCAGATTACTGAACGTTCCCTTTGCCATAGCCGACGCTACATCGCTCACCGAGGCCGGTTACGTGGGCGAAGATGTGGAAAATATTTTGCTGAAGTTGATTCAGGCGGCCGATTATGATGTGGAAAAAGCCGAGCGGGGCATCGTCTATATTGATGAAATTGATAAAATTGCTCGCAAGTCTGAAAACCCGTCCATTACCCGGGATGTTTCAGGTGAGGGTGTGCAGCAGGCCTTGTTGAAGATACTGGAGGGCACAGTGGCCAGCGTGCCACCCCAGGGTGGTCGCAAACACCCGCACCAGGAATTCATTCAGCTTGATACCACCAACATCTTGTTTATCTGCGGTGGTGCTTTCGATGGCATTGAAAAGATTATCCAAAACCGCACCGGTCAAAAGGTAATGGGTTTTGGTGCCGAAATCAAGCCCAAACAGGAAATGCGTATCGGCGAAATATTATCCCATATATTGCCCGAAGACCTGCTGCGTTACGGGTTGATCCCCGAATTTGTGGGGCGTTTGCCGGTTATAGTTACCCTGGATGCGCTGGATGAAGAGACGCTGGTGCGCATTCTTACCGAGCCGCGCAATGCCCTGGTCAAACAATATGAAAAGTTACTGGATCTAGATGGTGTTAGTCTGGAATTCCAGGGTGATGCCCTGAGGACCATTGCCCAGGAGGCGTTACGCCGTAAAACCGGAGCCCGGGGCCTCAGATCCATACTTGAAGATATCATGCTGGATATAATGTATGACATTCCTTCCCGGCAGGATATCGCCAAGTGCATTATTACCAAGGACACTATACTGAATAAGGAAAAGCCGATCATTATTTCCATGGAGCGCAAAAAAAAGAAAGAAGAATCCGCATAAAAAAATGCCACCTTTAGGGTGGCATTTTTTTATGCGGTTTTTACCGGTAATTATTGTGCCCCGTTGCAATCACATTTTCCCGGTGGGGTCAGCATGCTGCGCCGGGTGCTGTTGTGCTTTAGCATCTTCTCCCGGTACATATTATCGTCGGCCAGTTTGTATAAATTAGCCATGTCTTTGCCTGTTTGGGCCGTGGCACAACCCAGGGATATACTGATGGGCAAATCCGGTTTTTGACGGTTATACTGTGCGATGGAATCCCTGATACGCCGGCAGGCACTCTCAGCGGCGTCCAGGTCCGACTGGGGCAAAATTATAACGAATTCATCGCCGCCCACTCTGGCTACCACATCAGAGGCACGCAGTGCATTTTTAATAATCGTTGCTGTGCTAACCAGTAATTCATCACCCTTTTTGTGGCCCAAAGAATCATTAACCTGTTTAAGCCCGTCCACATCAGCGCAGATCAATGAAACAGGGAACTGGCGTCCCTTAACCAGGCGATGCATTTCCTCTTCAAAATAATTACGATTGTACAGCCCGGTCAAGGCATCATGCAAGCTCAGAAAACGCAGGCGGTCCTCTGTTTTCTTGCGCTCGGTGATGTCCCGGGCGGTACCCCTGAAACCGCAAATTTGGCCTTTGGGGTCACGGATGGGGGAAACTGAAACCTCCAGGTCCCTTTTTTCCCCGTCCGGGCGGATAATGGCCCAGGAAAAGCCACGTTCCGGCACCCCTGTTGAAAACACCTTGTTATAGGCGGCAAAGGCCTTGCAGGCGTTTTCTTGATCCACCAGTTCACGGTAATTGCGGCCGATCAATTCTTCTCTTTTGAACCCGAATACCCGGTAGACCGACTCGTTGACAAAGGTAAAATTACCGGCAAGATCAACCTCATAGAAAACATCCTCAATATTTTCCAGAAGTAATCGATATTTTTCTTCGGATTCCTGTAATGCCCGCTCGGTTTGTTTGCGCTCGGTAATATCAATAATGGAACCGATGCTTTGCTGGGTGCCCGGAATCATGCCGATGGTGAAGAAAACTTCCAGAACCGCGCCACTGGCGTGGATGAGCCTGAATTCATAATGGTCGGGTGTCTTATTACCCTTACTCCTCCTGGACGAGTGATAAGCGAGCATTTTTTCCCGGTCGCCGGGGTGCACGAATTCATCCCATTTTCTCTTGCCGTCTACCAATTCAGCCCGGGTATACCCGGTAATGCGTTCCAATTCGCGGTTGATCATGCTGATAGTGCGGTCGTTCTCAATAACCAGCATGGCAGTGCCGGTATGCTCAAAAATAGCCTGGTACATAACTTCGGTGCGATTTATGTATTGTTCCAGTTGTTTGCGTTTTAAGCTCTCCCTTTGCAGTGTTTCTTCGTATTGATGCAGGGTGGTAATGTCCCGGGCAATTAAAATACTTCCCTTTAACCGGCCATTATCTATAAACGGGTAGGCGGCAATTTGTAAATGGCGGATTTTAGCTTCAGCGGTCAGTATGGTTCTGTTGAATACGCACGGGTGGGGAGCTTCTCCGGTGATTACCCTTTTTACCGGGCAACTAAATCTACAATCCCCCTTTACACCGGGAAATATATCATAACATTTTTTATTTAATAAAAATTTTGCAGGCCATTTGGTGATGTTCTCCGTAGCTTTGTTTGCATATACCAGGTTATCCTGGAGGTCCTTCACGTACACTGCCTCGCCAATGCATTCATTTAAAGTGTAAAAACTAAACTGGTTCATCCGGCGGCCCCCTTAATTGTGTTTGTTAATTGGACAAAGAAACCCCTTTTCCCTGCCATTGGTATTAACAAACTTCATACTATATTGCGATAAAAAAAGACAATTCACGCTGTCGGATAAAATATGTAAAAGATAGTAATAATATATGATAAATAAAGGCAATAATAGCCAGTGCGGCAGTATCAGGGGAGGTATCTATGGTGGATTTTTCCAGCGGCGTAGCCAGCTTTATTACTTTTATTCAGGTTTTTTTTGCTGTAATAATCGGATTATATTTTTGGAATTTACTTAAAGCTCAACAGGGCAATAAATCGGTGGTGGAAAGGGAATCCCGTAGAGAATTGGAAAAATTACAGAACTTGCGGCAGATATCCCTTTCCGAACCTTTAGCCGAAAGAACCAGACCCGGAAATTTTGATGAAATAATCGGGCAGTCCGAAGGTTTGAAGTCTCTAAAGGCGGCGCTGTGTGGTCCCAATCCCCAGCACGTAATTGTATATGGTCCCCCCGGGGTGGGTAAAACAGCGGCGGCCCGGCTGGTGCTGGAAGAGGCCAAAAAAAATCCCGCTTCTCCCTTTAAGGAGGACGCCAAGTTTATCGAAGTGGATGCCACCACCGCCCGTTTTGATGAGCGGGGCATAGCCGACCCCCTTATCGGCTCGGTGCATGATCCCATTTATCAGGGTGCAGGGCCCATGGGCGTGGCCGGCATACCGCAGCCCAAGCCGGGAGCGGTAACCAAAGCCCATGGCGGCATATTATTTATTGATGAAATAGGGGAACTGCATCCCATACAAATGAATAAACTGCTTAAAGTGATGGAAGATCGCAAGGTACTGTTGGAAAGCGCCTATTATAGCCCGGAAGATACTAACATTCCCGGGCATATACATGACATATTCCAAAACGGGCTGCCGGCTGATTTCAGGATGGTGGGTGCTACTACCCGTACACCCGACAGTATCCCGCCGGCCATCCGTTCCCGGTGCATGGAAATTTTCTTCCGGCCCCTTATGCCCGAGGAAATAGGAACCATTGCCGCCGGTGCTGTGCAAAAAATTGGTTTTACCATGGACGAAAAAGGTCTGGAGATTATTAAGAAATATGCCACAAGCGGCCGGGAAGCGGTTAATATTATCCAGCTGGCGGCGGGTATTGCCATTACCGAGGGGCGTAAAGAGATTTTAACTGCGGACGTGGAGTGGGTGGTCAACAGTGGCCAGTATGCACCTCGCATGGAAAAGAAAATACCCGCCAAACCCCAGGTGGGTCTGGTCAATGGTTTGGCGGTATATGGTCCCAATATGGGTATATTGCTGGAAATTGAGGTGGGGGCTATACCGGCGGCACCCGGGCAGGGTAAAGTGGTGGTTACAGGCATAGTGGATGAAGAGGAATTGGGCAGCCCGGGCAAGACTATCCGCCGCAAAAGCATGGCCCGGGGGGCGGTGGAAAATGTGCTTACCGTGCTCCGGCGGACCATGGGGGTAGACCCCCGGGATTATGACCTGCACGTAAATTTCCCCGGCGGTGCGCCGGTGGACGGCCCATCGGCCGGAGTGGCGGTGGCCACTGCTGTTTATTCCGCCATTACCGGTATACCGGTTTCCAACACAGTGGCTATGACCGGCGAGGTATCCATCCGGGGTTACGTTATGCCCGTGGGTGGCGTGGTGGCCAAAGTGGAGGCGGCCCGGCATGCCGGCGTGAAAAAAGTATTTATACCGGCAGACAATTACCAGGAAATGTTTCGGAATATGCCGGATTTGGAAGTGCTGCCGGCTGAAACACTGGAAGAAGTTATTAACGGTGCGCTACTACCGCGCATATCGGAAAAGAAACTGGTTATTAGCGGTCAGCAAAGAGAAAAACTGGGTGCCGGTAATTTTGTGCCTGCCACCGGAGCAACGGTAACGGGCGAGTGTCAGCCCGGCACCAAAACTACTTTTCAGACAAACTCTTTATGGCAAACCGGGGGTAAAGAAAGTTATTGAAGGCTAAAATTAGCAGATAATCAGTGTAAATATGCGGAAGATCGCCTACGTGCACAGTTTTTCGTTACTATGTCACTTATTGCTATGGCGATACCCTTTGTGGTGTGTTAGAATGAACTGTGGATTTGTGCCCATGCATTACTACATCGAAGGAGGTGCTCCATGAATCCGATAAAAAAGCGGGTGTTACCTCTGTTACCCTTAAGGGGAATACTGGTTTTCCCTTATATGGTTATTCACCTGGATGTGGGTCGGGAGAAATCAGTTCAAGCGATAGAAGAAGCTATGGTCAAGGAAAGGGTTATTTTCCTGGCCACCCAAAAGGAGGCCCAGACAGACGACCCCGTTGAAACAGATATCTATAGCACCGGTACCGTTGCCGAGGTAAAACAGTTGTTGAAACTGCCCGGTGGCACAATCAGGGTTTTGGTTGAGGGGATTGCCAGGGCGAAAATTAATAAATATATCAGCAGCGAGCCTTTCTTCAGTGTTGAAGTGGATCAGTATACAGAAGAATTTGATAAAAGTCCCCAGGTGGAAGCTCTAATGCGCAATCTGGTTACCCAGTTTGAGCAGTACGTTAAGTTGAGCAAAAAAATTCCGCCGGAAACCGTGGTCACGGTGGTTAATATCGATGACCCGGGACGTTTGGCTGATATAGTTGCCTCACATTTGACTTTGCGCATAGAAGATAAACAATCCGTGCTGGAAGCCATTGATATAGCAAAGCGATTGGAGAAATTATGCTCTATTGTGGCCAGAGAACTGGAAATTGTGGAAATGGAGCGCAAAATCAATGTTCGTGTGCGCAAACAAATGGAAAAAACCCAGAAAGAATACTACCTGCGGGAGCAAATAAAGGCCATCCAGCGGGAACTTGGTGATAAGGAAGACCGCATAGCCGAGGGCGAGGAACTGAGGGAAAAAATCGCCAAGGCCAAGCTGCCCAAGGAAGTGGAGGAAAAAGCCCTCAAGGAAGTGGAGCGGCTGGAAAAAATGCCCCCCATGGCTGCTGAGTCTGCAGTGGTGCGTAACTACCTGGATTGGCTTTTATCCCTGCCCTGGTCCAAAAGCACCAGGGACCGGTTGGACATCAATATGGCCGAGACGATACTGGATGAAGACCATTACGGTCTGAAAATCGTTAAGGAGCGTATCCTGGAATACCTGGCCATTCGCAAGCTGGCCAAGAAAATGAAGGGGCCCATTATTTGCTTTGTGGGGCCGCCCGGCGTGGGTAAAACTTCACTGGGCCGTTCCATCGCCCGTGCCCTGGAGCGCAAATTCGTGCGCATTTCCCTGGGCGGCGTGCGGGATGAAGCCGAGATCCGGGGACACCGCCGCACTTATGTGGGTGCTATGCCCGGGCGTATTATCCAGGGTATGAAAACTGCGGGTTCGAAGAACCCGGTATTCTTGCTGGATGAAATCGACAAGATGAGCACTGATTTCCGCGGCGACCCGTCATCGGCGCTGCTGGAAGTGCTGGATCCCGAACAGAACAACACTTTTAGTGACCACTACATTGAAGCGCCCTATGACCTGAGCAATGTTATGTTCATTACCACGGCCAATGTTCAACATAATATCCCCAGGCCGCTGTTGGACCGGATGGAGATAATTCATATTTCGGGCTACACTGAAGAAGAGAAATTGCAAATTGCCATACGTCACCTGCTTCCCAAACAAATTAAAGAGCATGGGCTAAACAACGAGATGGTGCATATATCTGAAAACACCATTCGGCGAGTTATCCGGGAATACACCAGGGAAAGCGGCGTGCGTAATTTGGAACGCAATATTGCCTCTTTATGCCGCAAGGTAGCCAAACAGATTGTATCCGGTAAGGCCGAAAAGGTTAAGGTAACCGTGCAAAACCTGGAACAATTCCTGGGCAAGCCTAAATACCGCTACGGCATAGCAGAGCAGGAAGACCAGGTGGGTGTGGCCACCGGCCTGGCCTGGACCGAGGTGGGCGGTGACACGCTGGCCATTGAAATAACCACCTACAAGGGCAAAGGCAAACTAACCCTGACCGGTAAACTGGGCGATGTAATGAAAGAATCAGCCCAGGCCAGTTATAGCTATGTGCGTAGCCGGGCCGCGGAACTGGGTATTAAAGAAGAAATGTTTGACCAGTATGATATCCACGTCCACGTTCCTGAGGGAGCTATTCCCAAGGATGGTCCCTCCGCCGGTATAACCATGGCGGTGGCCCTGGCTTCGGCACTGACCGGTCGCCGGGTGCGTCATGATGTGGCCATGACCGGTGAGATTACGCTGCGGGGGCGGGTGCTGCCCATCGGCGGGCTCAAAGAAAAGGTGCTGGCTGCGCACCGCGCCGGTATAAAAACAGTACTGCTGCCTGTTGATAACCGTAAAGATATTGAGGAAATACCCAACAATATTAAAAAACAGCTGGAATTGGTGACTGTAGGCCATATGGATGAAGTGCTTAAGATTGCACTGCGGGAATTGGAGGTTCCACCTGAGACTGAGCAAATAGAACCACCGCCCCGGGTACCATATGGAAACATTATGGAGTCCGATGGAGGAACCGAGCTACCCAATGAAAATAACTTCAGCTGAATTTGTAACCAGTGCTACGGGACTGGATAAATGCCCGGCCGGGAGTCGCCCCGAGGTGGCCCTGGCCGGTCGCTCCAATGTGGGGAAGTCCAGCCTGTTAAATAACCTGGTAAGCCGCAGGCGACTGGCTCGCACCAGTAATACGCCCGGTAGAACTCAGTTGATTAACTTTTTTTCCATTAATGATATGTTTTACCTGGTGGATTTGCCCGGCTATGGTTTTGCCAAAGTACCGGTCCGGGTTAAAGCCCGGTGGGGTAAAATGATTGAGGATTACCTGGCCAGGCGGGAGCAATTACGCGGCCTAATATTGCTGGTGGATGTACGGCATAAACCTACGGCAGATGACCAGCAGATGTACCACTGGTTGTCAACTTATCATATTCCAACTTTGGTGGTGGCCACCAAGGCGGATAAGTTGAGCCGGGGACGAGCTATACAAAATTTGGCAATGATACGTAAAAACCTTCAGTTGCCCGCAAGTGCCCCGCTAATACTTTTTTCCGCCGTAACCGGCCAGGGCAAAGAGGAAATCTGGGCTGTCATCCAAAACTGGGTAGAAAACTATGGTGCCGAAGATTCCGGTGCCGGGTGTTGAAAGCCTGGAAGAAATTCTTTCATAATCTTTTGTGCCCTGGAAAGGCATGCATATAAGGTTTAAAGTTTAAACTAACCGTTATTTATACCGTAAACACGCCAAAGAGGCTACCCCGGTCGAGCAGCCTCTTTGGCGTGTTTTACAATAAACCATAAAGCATATTTAAACCATAGTGCACAGGTTTAAAATTCGGCGGGAAACTGGGCCAATGCCAGCGGATTTGTTATACCATAAGGCGCTGTTGTTTTAATGGAAATCCACGTCTATCGACTTGTGCCGGCCATGGGTTTCCTTGGCCATGCGTACTTCCAATACACCGTTACGATAAGTGGCCTTGGCACCTTCGGTGTTAACCCTGGCGGGCAGGGAAACGTTGCGCTGGAACCGGCCGTAAAATCTTTCGGTGCGGTGATAGCGATTTTCATCCTTAACTTCGTTGGTTCTGTTGATTATGCCGGAAATGGAAAGTACATTGTCCCGTACGTCGATATGAATATCATCTTTTTTCTCCACACCGGGAATTTCACAAAGGGCCACCACTTCATTATCGGTTTCGTATACGTCAACCCGGGGTCCTATATCCCAATCACGCCTGGTGTCTCCGTAAAAAGGGGCAAAAACCCGCTCCATTTCACGGCGCATCATATCCATGCTGCGGAATGGGTCGTAGGGAACTAAAGCCATATGATCACCTCCAAGTTGTTTGAAGTTATTATAAGCTCATCGCGACAAAAAAATGCATCCCCGGCCTGCAGCTTTAAAGGCCGGGGGATTATATATTAATATGGATGATAGGTATTGTTGTTACGATATATTAGCTTTCCACCAGTTCAGTAACAGGAACCTCTCTGATACTTCCGTTGCCCTCCAGCGGTCTTACCAGGGCCATTTGGTTATCTGTGCTGAAGCCTTCTATCCATACCGGTGTCCCGTCTAACAGTACCTGATGGGTTTGTTCGGAATTAAATATTTGCCGAGCTCTTGTAACATCCATAATAATTCACTGCTCCTTTGCATTATTGAACTGTAAAGCTTTTATTACTATTATTGCCGGGTTGGCCGCAAATAATCATTTTCAATGTATAATTTTGCGCCACCAGTTTTGCTCCCTTTCCTCCTTGGGTATATACTGAATAGAGTTGGCGGCCTGGAGAGCGAAGGTGTTGTTAACGGATTTTTCATAAGTAATGGGCATGGCCAGTTGACCAGCGGTCTCCATTATTCGTACCACTTCAGTAAAGGATTGTTTTTGAACCTGGGGTGACGGCTGCCACATTTTCATATTTAAGTATTCCTCAAATAACTCGCCCCTAATTCTTTTATCCAGTTTATCCAGATAGTCGGCAGCGGCTTTGACCCCAAGCTCCGGCTCATGCTGCATCCACAGCATAGCTTTATAAATGGCGTTAACAAATCCCTGGAGCGCTTCGGGTTGTTGACTGATTATTTTGGGTTTGGCGGTGCAAAATGCGGAAGGGAAGTTTTCTGCCGCATCACCCGGGCGGGCGATAATCCGACCGGCACCGTTTTTCTCGGCCATTAGAGCTTCGGCCCCGGAGAGCTGTATATACGAGCCGCTGCCGGATTTGAAAACTCCCAGGCGCAGTTCACCGGGGATACGGTTATACAGGCATAGGTCGCGAAAGGGTACCATACCCGCGTCCCTGATGATTTTTTCCATAACCAAACCAGGCCCGGTTTCCGGCGGGTAGCAGATAACATTTTTATTTTTCATATCACCCCAGACAAAGGTTTCCTTTTCCCGGGCCAGCAAAAAGGTGCCGTCCCGGTGGGCCAAAGCAGCTACTATAACCGGCGCCGAGGGATTTACCGATTTACGGTACAGGCAATCAGCCGGGTCGGTAATTATGATATCGGCCAGGTCATCTGCGTAGGGGTCTTTGGCTGCCGTTTTCTCACCGTCCAGCAGTTGTACCTTGATACCTTGTTCGGCGAAATAACCTTCCTTTAGAGCTACGTAAAGCGGTAGCTGAAGCATGTTTCTTTCATTTTCCCATACCTTCAATGTAACTACTTCTTTTTTGCCCCTGCCATGGATGCTGAGGGTATAGATAACGGTGCTCCCCGTAAGAATACCCAGTACAATGATAAATACCAAAATAGTTTTGGGTTTAAACAAAACTCAATCACCTCTAAAACAAAACTATTCAATATTATTTATAGCTATGTGCCTGTGGCGAATTAATGACTGCAAAATCACGAACTTCTTGCGGATAAATACCGGGCATATAAATACAACTGTTGCATAAAATATAGAAATATTTTTTCGGGGGTAGATTATATGTTCAGGGGGATAACGCTGGTTAGTTGGTCCCATAGAGATGGACAGGCCGGTTTAAAACCGGGCGCGTTGTGGTCGGGGCTTGTCTGGGCACTTACAAGTACGGCATTTATATGCGCGGCACTTTTGCTCTGGGTGTTCATGACGGCACACCAAGTTTATCACTTCAGTTCTATCATCATGGCAGGCATCTGCCTGGGTACATTGCTGGGCGGTGGGGTAAGCGGCAGAACAGCGGGAAACCTGGGCTGGTTGCACGGATTATTGGTGGGGTTTATATTCTTCCTGGTTGTCACGCTGCTCCTGGTGGTTTGGAATACCGGGTTGCCCGCCGCCTTACCAGCCTGGTTGGCCCACGGCCTGGTGGTGGTGGCCCTATCCACTTTGGGAGGTATCATTGGCGTAAACATACCCGCGGCAAGGCCAAAGTCTCCAGTAACCCGCGTGCGCAGAAATCGATTCGGGGGTTAATCCGGTTTGACTGGACACGTGTTGACAAGATTAAGTAAAATAATTAATATAAGAAGAGTTAATAACCAGGCGAGGAAGGGGAGTTTGGCCGTAAAGGCGATCCCAGAGAGGGAATACCCGCAGGCTGCAAGGTATCCTGATCGCGGCGGCCCGATGTCGCCCCGGAGCTGCCGGATCGAACAGTCAATTCAGTTACTTTCCGGGAATATTGATTTCAATTCCCGGGCCAGGCTGCTAGGTCCGTGCCGGTTCAGCCCGTTACAGCTGTTCAAGAGCCGCACGGGGTATTTAATGTGTGCCCCGCTGGAATTAAGGTGGTACCGCGAAAGCCCTTTTTCGTCCTTAAACGAAAAGGGTTTTTATTATTACCGGGTAGAAATTCACAACGGAGGTTTTGATATGGCCAATCAGTTTGATATGCCCACCACCTATGCCCCCCATATAGTGGAGGATAAATGGTACCAATACTGGGAGGAAAACAAATATTTTCGTTCCGTCGTTGACCCTGAAAAAGAACCCTTTTGCATCGTTATGCCCCCGCCAAACGTCACCGGGCAGCTGCATATGGGACATGCCCTGGATAATACCCTGCAGGATATTTTGACCCGCTGGCGCCGCATGCAGGGATACAACGCCCTGTGGCTGCCCGGCACCGACCACGCCGGGATTGCCACCCAGGCCAAGGTGGAAGAGCAACTGGCCAAAGAGGGCACCAATAAATACGAGTTGGGCCGGGAGAAGTTTCTGGAGCGGGTCTGGGCCTGGAAGGAACAGTACGGGGGTCGCATTACCCACCAACTGCGCCGGCTGGGTTCTTCCTGTGACTGGGACAGGGAGCGGTTCACCATGGATGAAGGCTGTTCCGAGGCCGTGCAGGAAGTCTTTGTGCGCCTGTACCAGCGGGGCCTTATTTACCGGGACTATTATATAACCAACTGGTGCCCCCACTGCCAAACCACCATTAGTGACATCGAGGTGGAACACCGGGACAAGCCGGGCCAGCTTTACTATATTAAATATCCCGTGCAGGGCAGCCCGGATGAATTCATCACCGTGGCCACCACCAGACCCGAAACCATGCTGGGTGATACAGCGGTGGCGGTACACCCCGAAGATGATCGTTACCAACACTTAATCGGTAAAACAGTAATTTTACCCCTGGTGGAGCGGGAGATTCCCGTTATTCCGGACGAATATGTAGAGCCTGAATTTGGCACCGGCGCCGTCAAAATCACCCCGGCCCATGACCCCAACGACTTTGAAGTGGGCCGCAGGCATGATCTGCCCTCGGTACAGGTTATCGACCGGGAAGCCCGGATGACCGCCGAGGCCGGTGCCCGGTATGAAGGCCTGGACCGCTGGGAGTGCCGGAAACGCATTATCAAGGATCTGCAGGCCAGGGGCCTGCTGGTTAAGATTGAGGACCTTTCCCACGCCGTGGGGCACTGCTACCGTTGTTCATCGGTAATTGAGCCCATGCTTTCCAAACAGTGGTTTGTGCGTATGAAACCCCTGGCTGAGCCTGCTATTGCCGCAGCCAAGGACGGTCGTTTAAAATTTATCCCCGAACGTTTTACCAAGATATACTTGAACTGGATGGAAAACATCCGGGATTGGTGTATTAGCCGCCAGCTCTGGTGGGGACACCGCATACCGGTTTATTACTGCCGGGATTGCGATGAATTGATGGTAAGTAAAACCCGCCCGAAAAAATGCCGGTGTGGCTCCAGCAATCTGGAGCAGGATCCCGACGTGCTGGATACCTGGTTCAGCTCGGCACTTTGGCCCTTTTCCACCCTGGGTTGGCCCCATAAAACGGTGGACCTGGCTTATTACTATCCCACCTCGGTGCTGGTGACGGGCCGGGACATTATCTTTTTCTGGGTGGCCAGGATGATCTTCAGCGGTCTTGAACACATGGATGATGTACCCTTCCGGGAGGTGTTCATCCACGGGTTGGTGCTGGATGCCCTGGGCCGCAAAATGAGTAAATCTTTGGGTAACGGCGTTGATCCCATTGAAGTTATTGAAAGCCACGGCGCCGACAGCCTGCGGTTCATGCTGGTGACCGGCAACACCCCGGGTAACGACCTGCGCTTCCATTTTGAACGCCTGGATGGAGCCCGTAACTTTGCCAATAAGATCTGGAACGCCTCCCGGTTTGCCTTGATGAACCTGCAGGATTACGCACCGGAAAAATCACCGGAGCGGGAGCAGTATACCCTGGCCGACCGCTGGATATTGAGCCGTTACCAGCATGCGGTGCGGGAGTGCACCGGTTTTTTGGAGAAATATGAACTGGGTGAGGCGGCCAGGGTATTATATGAATTTACCTGGAACGAGCTTTGCGACTGGTATATCGAGTTGGTCAAACCGCGCCTGTACGGCAAAACCGGGACCGCCGACCGGGAAGTGGCCCAGCATGTGCTGGCCGGTGTGCTGCGGGGCGCGCTGGAACTGCTGCACCCCTTCATGCCCTTCATCACCGAGGAAATCTGGCAGCGCCTGCCCCACCGTGGCAGCACTGTTATGCGGGCTCCGTGGCCCAAGTACCAGGCGGAACTGGTGGACGGACAAGCTGAGGAGCATATGAGTATAGTTATGGAGGTAATCCGGGGTATCCGGCAGATTCGCAGCGAAATGAACGTGCCCCCGGGCAAAAAGGCCGAAGCTGTTATAGTCACTGCTGTGGCTGAATTGCGTGCCGTCCTTGACGATAACCTGACCTACGTGGAGGGACTGGCCAACTGCCAGGCCCGGGTGGTGGCCGAACTGGCCGAAAAACCCCGGCAGGCAGCCACCGCTGTAGCCCAGGATATCCAGATATTTGTGCCCCTGCGGGGTCTCATTGACGTGGATAAAGAGATGGCCCGTTTGCGCAAGGATATGCAGTCCCTGGAAAAAGATTTGGCCCGGGTGCAGGGTAAACTCAATAATCCCGGTTTCCTAAACAAAGCTCCCGCCCAAGTGGTGGAAAAGGAACGGGGTAAAGAGGCCGAACTCAGCTCCAAGCTGGGGGCCATCAAGGAACGACTGGCTGTATTCGAGGGTAAATAATGGCCTGCTGGATGATATTGCATTTAATCCGGTGAGAATGAAAGAATAAGAAGAGAAAGAGGAGCTTTATCGGTTAACAAAATAAATTACCCGTTTTCCACATGTAAATGGCGATGAGAATAAACTCATCGCCATTGGAATTTGGTGGCTCACCACTGAAAAGTAGTTCTTGCACCACCTTCTTTATGGTGTTTAAAATGGCAGCCTGCTATTACTGTCTTTACACGTACCGGTGCTTAAACATTTACTGCACGCGCCCGAGCAGCCAACGCAATCCATTGCAGGTTTATTGCAGCGCGGGCAGCGCAACGCAGCCCCGGGGTTGAAGCGGTAGCCGCACCGGCTACACGTGATTGTGATTAGTTTTATTTGTTTTTGCATGGTATACTCACTCCCGGTTGCGCGGTTAGAGCAGGTAAATCCACTAACAACCTTTTAGGCAAAGACCGTA
The DNA here is from genome assembly GCF_008124625.1 of Desulfallas thermosapovorans DSM 6562. Classification (NCBI taxonomy): domain Bacteria; kingdom Bacillati; phylum Bacillota; class Clostridia; order Eubacteriales; family Desulfallaceae; genus Desulfallas; species Desulfallas thermosapovorans. The sequence continues at coordinate 328,641 of NZ_VNHM01000001.1, read as the reverse complement.
AGGGTCGCCGGGTTAACACGGCTGGAGCAATTACGATAAGCCCGACCCCGGTTTGGGTTTTGCCGCCAGCCGGCAGGTAAACAGCACGGCCAGGGTTATGGCGATAAAGGTGGCGATCACCAGGGGAATACTTAAGCTGTCGTTGCCGCCGAATATGCCCGACAATTGTGCCACTACGCCTCCTGCAAAAAATGCAATCACCCATGTGCCGAGCCACATCAAGGCACCTTCCCCGCGGCCCCGTTCTTTGATGATGATTAATATTGAGGCAATGCAGGGCACGAATAAAGTAATGGTGATTAAGGAAATTACCGTTGCCATAGGTGTCAGCGCCATATCTGTGAGCCCCGCAGCCCCGAAATCGCGGCGGACAATACCCATGATAAAGGCGGTGGCTGTTTCCGGCGGCAGCATCAACCAGCCCACGGTCAACGGGGCTAATGCTTTTTGCAGCACTGTTAAAGCGCCTGTAATTTGTAATATACTGATGAGCAATGCCCCCAGGGCGAACAACGGTGTGGCCTCTTTCAAGAAAGCATAGGATTTAGTCCCGGTTTTGCGTAACACGTTGTCCAGCCTGGGCAGCCGCAGCGGGGGCAGGTCGATTAACAGTTCCGTGGACTTGCCCGGTAGTAAAGTGTTAAGCATTGTGCCCACTATGACCAGCACTGTCAGAATAACCAGTGCGTACAGTGCCATGTACTGGGGACCCAGTCCGGCCAGCAGGCCGGCAATTACGCCCAGTTGGGCCGAGCATGGAATAGCCAATCCCAACAAAAAAATAGTGATTCTTTTTTCCCGCTCAGAACCCAACAGCCGGGTGGTTATGCTGGCCACGGTCACGCAACCGAATCCCAATATCAGCGGTATCACAGCCCGGCCATTGAGGCCGATACCTGTGAGCACCCGGTCCACCAGCGTAGCTATGCGCGGCAGATAACCCGAATCTTCGAACAAGGAAAGAAAGAAGTAAAACCCAACCACCAGCGGCATTAACAAGCCCAGCACGTAAGTTGCCGTCATGGTCAATACCCCGAATTCGCCGGTTAGAATAATGCCCGGGTTGCTGCTTTCCGCTATAAACCGGCCTACAAAATTTCGTATCGCCGGTTCGTACATGCCGATCATAATTGATTCCTCTGTAATCCCCACCACTGTGCCCGCTACGAACACCCCGATAACCTGGTACATAGCCCAAAGGGCCATAAGTAAAATGGGTATGCCGGTAACGGGGTTAATCATATAACGTCCCAAAGTGGTACCAATTCCAGCACCGCGAGAGTTTTCGGCAACCACGTGATGCACAATATCGTTTACCCGTTCCCGGCGCTTGAGGTAAATCTGTTCCCGGTCATTCTCAGGTTCCAGGCCGTGGCGCGCTGCAACTACAGTATCGCCCTCCAATACCAAAAGCGCCTCACCCTGGCTGCCCACCCGGTCCGCCAGCCGGGTTAGTTTTTGCTGCAATTCATCGTCAATATTGCCCTTTCTGGCCAAATTAATCGAGTTTTTAACCTGCTCCAGACCTTGTTTTTTGATGGCTACGGTGGGAATTACCGGTACCCCCAACAAATCGGACAGTAAGTCGGTATCAATAACCAGTCCTTGCTTTTCGGCTTCGTCAACCATATTTAAAGCCACCAGCACCGGCACGCCGGTGTCAATAATCTGCCGGGTCAAAAATAAATCCCTTTCCAGGTGCACGGCGTTGACCACATTGATCACTACATCAGCGGCTAAAATAATGTCCCTGGCAATGCGTTCTTCATCATTAAAGGAAGAAATCCCGTACACCCCAGGGGTGTCGATAACAACGTCACCGCCCAGGCGCCCGTGGGAAATTTCCAGGGTTGTTCCCGGGTAGTTGGAAACATCCACATATAGCCCCGTAATATAGTTGAAAAAAACTGATTTACCGGCGTTGGGGTTACCGGCCAGAACAATCCTACGGGCGCCCGGGGGGATGCTTATATTTATATTTGTGTTATGGCAATGGGCCATGTGCTTTCACCACCTTAAACGTCAAATAAATGGAAACTATTGAAATGTAATATATGGTAGCCTCTGGCTTATCAGGATCGCCTGTTTGTTAATTCAAAGCTATCGTGATTCTGTTGGCCAATCCCCGGCCAATGGCGATTTCCTGCCTGTTTTTTCGCAGTACGATGGGACCGGCAGGCAATACCTCCTCACATAATACAACCTCCCCCTCGGCAATGCCGAAACGGATGGCCTGGGCCCGAATGTTTTCGTTCGGAATGCTGATAATCTTGACGTGCTGACCGCGCTTGGCCTTATCCAAAGTCATGCTTAGGCACCTCCATATGAATTTTGCAATCGAGTTTAGAATAACGATTATCATTATCATAGTAATGACAAAATAAAAAGGTCGTATGATTCCTTTATGATATTGCATTGATAATGATTATCAAATTCATTATATTGGGTATGGACTGCCTTGTCAATTAGTTAATGAAAAAATGGGCTTTTTTTGATTTTGCTTTAATGTTGTATGTCCAATACAGAAGGTTCAAATTAAAAAGCGGTATCTTAATTGAGATACCACTTTACAGTTAGATTTACTTGTTGTCTTTAAACTTCCATATTTCAGCCACTTTATTTAATTTTTCGGCCGTGCCGGTCAATTCCCGGGCTATGGCCGCGGTTTGCTGGGAACTGGCGGCTGATTGCTGGGCCACCGCGGCGATGGCCTGGGTACTACCCAGCATGCCGGCGGTGGAATCGGCCTGTTCCCTGGCCACCCGGGCGATTTTTTCCACCAGCGCTCTGGTATCATGCATGGTATGGCTGATATCGTCAAAGATTTTTCCGGCTTCCTGGGAACGTTCAAGGCTGGTTTTTACTGCATTGACGGTATCGTTTACAGCACCCATGATTTCATTGACAATTTGGGCTACCTCTTGGGTGGCCCGGCCCGAATCTTCGGCCAGACTGCGTACTTCCTCGGCCACAACGGCAAAACCACGGCCGTGTTCGCCCGCCCTGGCGGCTTCGATGGCAGCGTTCAGGGCCAGCAGGTTGGTCTGGGCGGCGATGTTTTGAATAACCTCAAGAAATTGTCCGATACGTTCCGAACTGTGGCTTAAATGGATAAACTTCTGTTCCAGCAGGTTCATGCCCGCCAGCGCTTCCTTTATGGCGGCGCTGCCCTGGTCGGTGGTTGTGGCGGTATTGCGGGCGGCCCGGGCGGCTTCATCCGCCTGCCGGGCGCTATCTTCCACCTGTCCGGTAAACTTTTCAATGGACTGCAGCAACCTGGTTACCTGTTCCGCCTGTTCTTGACTACCTGAGCTGACCTGCTGGGTGCCAAGGGTAATTTGTTCCGCCGCCCGGTCCAGAATGACACTGGCATCCCTGACCAGGGCAAACCATTTATGTACTCCTTTGAGGATTTTACGCACATTATTAATTAATAAATTAAACTCTCCCCAACCGTAATTTTTATCTTCTATCTGTCCCGTCAAGTCGCCCTTAATGGCTTTTTCGGTATTATCCAGAACATGCTGAAGATTTAGGTGTAAAGGAGCAAATAAAAAATAACAGGCCGTTGCGGTAATTAGTAATCCAACCAGCCCTCCGCATAATAGACCCGCGGCGGTATCTCCGCCTAACCACCACCCGCAATAAGTGGCGATAAGGGTGATCAGGCCGGCGGCAGCGGAAAGCAATATGATTTGCGCCCGAAAAGAATTCATTAATTCCCCCCCTGTTTTTTGGATAATATTAAATGAGGAGTTCGCCAAAATATTCTAAATTACCTGCCGGGTAGCTTTTTTTGTTATTTATGATTTAATAGGGTATAGGAAAAAGCATATCATTGTAGAATTGTATTGTTAAATTTTTCGCCCGGAGTGTGATAACATTGTTATACGAAGAAGCCATGGAATATCTGCAAAATTTGACCAAGTTTGGTATGAACTTCGGACTTGGGCGTATTACTGAATTGTTGCGCCGGCTGGGTGACCCCCACCGGCGAATTAAAGTGATACATGTGGGCGGTACCAACGGTAAGGGATCAACCACGGCTATGCTGGCCGGTGTTCTGCAATGCGCGGGCTACCGGGTGGGCACCTTTACATCTCCCCATTTGCATGCCTATACCGAGCGCTACCGGATCAATGGTAGGGAAATTGACCCCGGCCGGGTGGCCGGCTTGATCACCCGGCTGCGCCCGCACCTGGAAGCCATGGTCCAGGAAGGTTTTGAGCACCCCACTGAATTTGAAGTCAGCACAGCTTTAGCCTTTTGCTACTTTGCCGAGGAAGCTGTGGATTACTTGGTCTTGGAAGTGGGGCTGGGCGGTGCCATTGATTCCACCAATGTAGTGCACCCGCTGGTATCCGTTATCACCAACGTAGCCATGGACCACATGGACTACCTTGGTAATACCGTAGCAGATATCGCCCGGGTCAAGGCAGGGATTATAAAACCAGGTGTACCGGTGGTCACCGCTGCGGAAAATCCCGACGCGCTGGCAATTATCAAGGAAACCTGCCGCGAGAAAGGATGCCACCTGCTTCAGGTGGGCAAGGATGTTACCTGGACCTGTGGCGGGCACTCCCTACGGGGGCAGCATTTTAGTTACCTGGGCCAAAGGCTCTACTTACCGGATTTATGGATACCTTTAATTGGTCGGCACCAGGTGATGAATGCCGCCACTGCCCTGGGTGTGCTGGAAATATTGGCCGGCCAGGGGGTGCACATAACCGAAAATGCGCTCAAAGAAGGGCTTTCCCGTGCAGTTTGGCCGGCTCGTTTGGAATTAATCGGTGATAAACCGCCGGTTTTAATTGACGGGGCGCATAATTATGACGGAGCCCTTAGCCTGCGTCACGCCCTTGATGATTATTTCCCGGGGCGGGACGTAATTATGGTGTTGGGTATGCTGGGCGACAAGGAACGAGCCCGGGTGGTAGCCGAGCTGGCGCCGCGGGCACGTTATGTAATAATTACCAGACCCAACAGCCCCCGGGCCGGTGACTGGCAGCAAATGGCTGCTGAGGCTCGCCGGTATTTGGCGGAGGTGGACACCGTAGAGAATATCTCCGGGGCAGTGCAGACTGCGTTAAAAAAAGCCCGGGAGAGTGATCTGGTATGTATAACCGGTTCGTTGTATATGGTGGCCGAAGCCAGAGAAATTGTGTTGGAGTTGCGACGGTAGTCCTGTGTTGACAGGAGCAAATGGGGCATCTTGTTCATTGACGATAAATGCATTTTGCGGTAGACTTTAGTGCAAATAGCCCCTGAAGGCTGGTTCATATTTGCGGGCCAAAGTATAATAATGTCATGTTTGTCATAATTTTATTACGGAGAATGATAAAGTAAATTTTAAAAAAATGAATAGCTGCAAGCTTGTGTATGATAAAATGAGAAGGTAAAAATAGAATCCAAAAAGAACTTTGCTTGCTGCTTGATAGTATGTTTGGGGTGGAACGATGGCCAAGAATTATCGGAGTAGTAATGGTTTCTGGGTGCCCTTTTTGCTGTTGGTGGCCGGTGGACTGGCTGGCAGCGTCATTGCCAACAGTCTGGCCAAAACAGTGCCTTTTTTAGCCAACAACACAAAGATTGGCTGGCAACCGGCTACACTGGATCTAAATTTCGTGCAGCTAACCTTGGGTTTTACTATGCATATCGGACCCCTCACCGCTCTGGGGCTGGTGCTGGGGTATATTGCATACAGAAAAATGTAGTTTGTGGACGGTTTTGACACAGTAAGTGCTGGCGCGGCCAGTGTTTATAAAATATGAGCATAGTTATAGCAAAAGTGGAGGTAAAAAATTGCCCACTATCTATCTGGCATCATCGTCACCGCGGCGGCGGGAATTACTTGACCAAATCGGTTTACCCCATGTTGTATTCACCGTGGACATTGATGAAACGCTACCGCCGGGACTGCCACCCGCTGAACAGGTGATGTCGCTGTCCCGAAGCAAGGCCGAAGCTGCGGCGGCTACGCTGGCGGAAGGAATTGTTCTAGCCGCCGATACAGTGGTGGTGCTGGGCGGTGAGGTGTTGGGTAAACCGGAAAATGAATCGGCAGCCCGGGTTATGCTGGAACGCTTGCAAGGAAATACCCACGAAGTATATACCGGTATTACATTGATGGAATTAGCCGGCGGGCGGGTATTATCCGGATACGAACGCACCGAGGTGCGGTTACGGGAAATGTCCCGGGCTGAAATCGAGCATTATGTTGCCACCAAAGAGCCCCTGGATAAAGCCGGCGCCTATGGTGTGCAGGGAAGGGCGGCGGTTTTTGTTGCCGGTATCCGGGGTTGTTATTTTAATGTGGTGGGATTACCCTTGTTTAAACTGGCGCAAATGCTAAAGGAATTAAATATTGAGGTATCCCAATGCTGGAGGTAGGTTGGGTTGGAATCTCCGGTTTATCGTGTTGCCATAAAGGACATGCCCGTGCCCCTGCGGCCCCGGGAAAGGTTGCTGCAGGAAGGCCCGGAGGCGTTGTCCGATATTGAGTTGCTGGCCATTATGCTTCGCACCGGCCATGCCGCAGCCAGTGCGGTGGAATTGGCCACGGCGTTGCTGGGACATTTCGGCGGCATTAAGCAATTGCTGGACGCCTCGGCGGAAGAACTGATTGTTTTTAAGGGCGTGGGCCCGGCCAAGGTGGCTCAAATCAGGGCTGCGCTGGAACTAGGCCGGCGGGTGGCCATGGCCACCACCTGGGACAGGCCCTGTATCAAATCACCGGAAAACGCCGCCGCGCTAGTGATGGAAGAAATGCGCCACCTGGACCGGGAACACTTCTGTGCCCTGCTTTTAAACGTTAAAAATCAGGTCCTGGCCAGGGAAACGATTTCCGTGGGTACACTTAATTCATCGGCGATCCACCCGCGGGAGCTGTTTAAAGCGGCCATCAGGCGCAGCGCCGCCGGGGTTATACTGGTGCATAATCATCCCAGCGGTGATCCCACGCCCAGCCGCCAGGATATCGAGGTCACCAAACGTTTGATTGAAGCGGGAAATATCATCGGTATTGAAGTTCTGGATCACCTGGTAATTGGAGATAATAAGTTCGTTAGTTTCAAGGCCAAGGGCCTGATGTAAAAACAATCGCCACAGAGAGGGGCCTGTATTAATGCGATTAGGCATTTTTTCCAAGGATATGGGAATTGACCTGGGGACGGCAAATTCACTGGTTTATGTTAAAGGCAAGGGAATAGTATTGCGGGAGCCGTCGGTGGTGGCTATCCAGCGGGACAGCGGTAATGTGCTGGCGGTGGGTGAAGAGGCCAAGCAGATGATCGGTCGCACCCCCGGCAATATTATAGCCATTCGCCCCATGAAGGACGGTGTTATTGCCGATTTTGACGTTACCCAGAGCATGATCAGATATTTTATCAGTAAAGCGCTTCGCGGCCGTACTTTTTTAATCAGACCCCGGGTGGTGGTTTCCGTGCCCTCCGGAGTCACGGCGGTGGAGGAACGGGCGGTACGGGAGGCCGCGCTGCAGGCCGGGGCCCGGGAAGCATACCTGATTGAAGAGCCCATGGCTGCTGCCATCGGAGCCGGGCTGCCGGTGCATGAGCCCACGGGCAATATGATTGTGGATATCGGTGGCGGTACCACCGAGGTAGCGGTTATTTCTCTGGGGGGTATCGTCATCAGCCGTTCCGTGCGCAAAGCCGGGGATGAAATGGATGACGCCATTATTCAGCATGTGAAAAAGACCTACAATTTAATGATTGGTGAGCGTACCGCTGAAGAAATAAAAATTGAAATCGGGACCGCTTATCCCATTGATACGGTGGAAACCTACGATGTGCGGGGACGGGATCTGGTCAGCGGCTTGCCCAAAACCATAGAAATAACTTCGGAGGAGATTTACAAGGCACTGTCCGAGCCCGTTTCCAGTATTTTGGAAGCAATTAAGAGTACCCTGGAACTGACCCCGCCGGAACTGGCCGCAGATATCATGGACCGGGGGATAGTGATGGCGGGTGGCGGCTCTTTGCTGCGGGGCCTTGACCGCCTGGTCAGCGAGCAAACCGGCATGCCTGTGCACCAGGCTGATGAACCGCTGCTGGCGGTGGCCTACGGTACCGGGCGGGTGCTGGAAAACATTAATATCTTGCGAAAAGTAATTATCCAACCCAAGAAATTGGCATAATGCAGCGATTTATAATTTGAATATAAGGTGTGTGGCATGTGTCCCGTCTATCAGCTGGAAAAGGCCTGTTTTTATTGGGCATATTGGTGGTGGTAATACTGGCGGGTCTGCATTTTTCCGCGGACGACGCAGGTGAACTTACTCCCCTTGAGTCCACCATCCGGGATGTGCTGGCACCAGTGCAGCGGGTGGTAATGGTGGTGGGGGATAAGGTCAGTGACTGGGTTTCCTTCCCTGCCCGGCTATACAATGTTTCCCGGCATAACCGTGACCTGGAACAACAGGTGGTGGAGTTGGAGGGGAAACTGTCCGATTACAATGAAATCCGGGCTGAAAATGCCCGCCTTAAAGAACAACTGGATTTCAAGACCGGCCTGGCGGATCAGGTGACCATGGAATCAGCCGAGGTAGTTGGACGCTCGGCTGATGATTGGTTTGGCAGCATCTTGATTAACAAAGGTTCCGCCAGCGGTATCCAAACCGATATGGCTGTGGTCACTCCATCCGGCCTGGTGGGGCGGGTGACCAGTGTTTCCAAGCATACCGCCGAGGTACTGCTCATCACCGACCCCCGCAGCGGTGTGGGTTGCCTGGTGCAGGAGTCCCGCGCCCCCGGTATTGTGGAGGGGGTGGCCGGAGGGATGAGGGTTGTGCATATGGTACACATACCTTCTGATCTAGCCCCTGAGAAAGGAGACCGGATTGTCACTTCGGGGTTTGGCAGTGTTTTCCCCAAGGGCATACCGGTGGGTACGGTGCAGGAAACCCATAAAGAAGAATCAGGCCTTTTTAAAATGGCAGTGATCAAACCCTTTGTTGATTTTAACCGTTTAGAGGAGGTCCTGGTGATTATTTCGGCCAATCCCGGGGGAGCTTAGGTGCTCTGCGGAGGTGTATATATTGCAACCGATAATTTTTTTGCTGTTGGTACCGGTGTTGTTGATATTACAAAGCACAGCCCTTAACCACATTGTTCTTTACGGGATTAAACCCGACTTTTTGTTGATACTGGTTATACTAAATGGCTTCCTCCGGGGTACCCGGGAGGGGGCTTTTTTGGGTTTTTTAGCTGGCGTTATTCAGGACATGGCTTACGGGGGATACTTCGGGTTAAATGCTTTAACCAAAATGGCCGCCGGCTACCTGGCCGGGTTGGGGGAAGGCCGGCTTTACCGGGATAACCGGGTCATTGCCGCCGGGCTGACCTGGGTTTGTACACTGGGGGCTCAGCTACTCTTTTATTTGTTGCTGTTACTGGTGGATATACAGGTACCCATGGTCACGGCACTGGTGCATATAATCCTGCCGGCGGCTTTTTATAACGCGCTGGTGGTACTGATCATCTACGGTTTTTATTGTCGTTTTTGCAGCAACAGCCCGGCCCGTAAAGGTGAGTACTTTAATCCCTAAAACGGTGCGGTTATAAATAAATAACCACCGGCCCCGTTTTGTCCCCCGGTACCGTTCGTATCATTATACAGGAATTGTCTCTAATATTATGATGGACGTGAAAGGTTGGCACTTATGAAAAGAAAAAAACTAATTGAGTATAAAATGAAATATTTAATGGGTGCCACTTTTTTGATACTGCTGGTGCTGCTGGCTAGAGTATCATACATGCAGTTGGTCCAGACCGAGCAGTATCGCACTCTGGCGCGCAATAATTATATTCGTATAGCGCCGGTATTTGCTCCCCGGGGTGAAATATTCGATCGCAATGGTGAAAAGATCGTTACCAACCGGCCCATTTACACTGTGTCCATAAATGATTTGAGCCTGGAGGGCACCACCCATCACCTTTATCTGGACCGCATCGGGCCGGATACGGTACAAATGGCCGAAACACTGGCCTGGATACTGGCCGGAGATGAGGAGTCGGTGCAGTATTTCCAGCAGATCAGCGGTATGACGCCGGAGCAGTTTGAAAAGGAAGTCAGCCGGGACGATGATGAAGACTCTTACCGGGCCAAAAAAGAAGCCATTGAGGAAATCATCAAGGAGCGGGTCAGCAGTAATAAAGTCCAACTGGAAAAGGGTGAGCCCCTGGAGATCGCCGTAGTTTATAATCCCTCCACAGTGGCTACCCTGCAGAAGCGGAACCTGGCATCCTTTGGGGTCAGGCTGGAAAAGAAAACCGATGTTTTAAGTGAACTGGTGACCATGCTGCACCGGGAAGGTGTATTTGAGGATAAAACCGTATATCAAGTGGAATCGGATGTGCGGGCAACCATAAGGGAGAAAAAATATTACAGGCCTTATGAGCCGGTGTTGGTGGCCGAAAATATTCCCCCCCAAACAGTGGTGACCCTGCGGGAAAGACAAATAGAAATGCCCGGCGTGGTGGTGGATATTCAGCCCGTACGGGATTACCCGTACCAGAGCTTGCTGGCTCATGCGCTGGGTTATGTGCAAAATATCAAGCGGGAGCAGTATGAGGAGCATAAAGACGAAGGCTACTTTATGAACGATCTTTACGGGCAAAACGGCCTGGAGCTGGTATACGAGTCATACCTGCGGGGCGAACACGGTGCCCGGCAGATGGAAGTGGATGCCAACAGCCGGCCGGTGCGGGATTTGGGGCTAAAAGAGCCCGTACCGGGGAACGATTTGGTGCTGACCATTGACCTGAATTTACAAATGGCCGCGGAAAAAGCGCTGGCGGACGGGGTTAAGCGGGCCCAGGACGCGGGCTACAGCCGGTCCAAGGCCGGTGCGGCGGTGGTTATGGATGTGCGCACAGGGGCCGTCCGGGCCATGGCCAGTTATCCTTCATACAATCCCGGAATATTCACCGGCGGGTTGACCAGCACCCAGTGGCAGCAGCTGCAGGATTCCGGTGCGCTGCTCAATCGCACCATATCCGCCATATACCCGCCCGGATCAACCTTTAAGATGGTTACCGCGGCGGCCATACTGGAGCATGAAATTGTGGATCCCGATCATAAAATGCACGACCCCGGTTATTACCGGCTGGGCCAGGGTATTTTCCGGGACTGGAAACCCGGCGGCCATGGTATGGTTGATATACGCAAAGCCCTGGAGGTGTCCTGTGACACTTACTTTTATAATTACGGGCGTATGGCCGGGGTGGACGCCATATCAAATATGGCCAAAGAATTCGGGCTGGGCGAAAAAACGGGCATTAATTTGCCGGGGGAACTGAGCGGTGTGGTGCCCACTCCCCAGTGGAAATATGAACTGGTCAAAAATATGTTGATTATGTATAACAATGATTTTGCCCGGGTACGTGAACTTAACCAGCAAATTGAGCACGAAAAAAATGCAACCCGCAAAGAACAATTGCAAAAGGCCAGGGATGAGGAACTGGAAAAACAACTGGCCAAACATGAATGGGATCTAAACTGGCAGCAATATGAAACCGTCAACATGTCCATCGGGCAGGGGGATAATACCTATACCATCATGCAGCTAGCCGCTTACGTGGCGGCCATAGCCAACAACGGGACACTGTACAAGCCCTACCTGGTGGAAAAAATCGTTAACCCGGATGGCCGGGTGATTAAACAGTTCCAGCCCGAGGTAAAACGCCGGGTAAATGTATCCCCGAAAACTTTACAAATTCTCCGGGAAGGTATGCATATGGTGGCCCTGCCTCCCAACGGTACTGCCTCGGCAATGTTCGGGCTTGATGTGGCGGCTAAAACAGGTACCGCGGAGGTGCTGGATGCAAATGGCAAAAAAATAGGCAACCATGCCCTGTTTGTAGCCTTTGCTCCCTATGAAAATCCCGAAGTGGCCGTGGCTGTGATACTGGAATACGGCCATGCCGGCGGTACTTACGCCGGTCCCATCGCCCGCGGGATACTGGATGCTTATTTAACCGGTCCCGCAGCCGGTGCAACTGAAGAAACCCGGGGGCAGGGACAGGAGCGTGAACAAGCGCCGGATTATACCCCCGGCAGCATGGACATTCTCGGCTATCAGCCGGCCGGCATCGGAGATTTGCCCGAGGGTTGGGATGCCCTGCCCGCATTGAACTGGCCGGGCTGGGAGCAACCATCCGGTGGCGGCGCTGCGGTGCAAGGGGAAATGCAGGAAAACGAGGGAAATGACCGGGTGCAACAGACCACGACGACGACGGCACCGGCCCGGCAAGAGCCCACCGCGCCAACCCAACCGGTGCAAACCACTTCTCCCCCGGCGACTCCCGCATCACCTCCGGCGGGTAACAACACTCCTGAGCAACCGCCGGAGGAGACCGAACCGCCGCCGGTGGAGCCGCCACCGGCCCAGACCCAACCGCCGGAGGGAGAAGCTCAACCGCCGCCGGTGGAGACGCCGCCTGCGGAAGGTCCCGGGGAACAGTCCCAGGCTTCACCCGGTACGACCACGCAAGATCCGCCTTAACATCCGTGTAATGTTAATTTTATTGTTTTTTGTTTTTTTAGCAGGATTTGGTTACGTGACGTAGAAATATAAACTAGCGTTAAAACTGGTTTTGCGGGGAGGAATAAGGGCGTGGCTCCGGATTGGACTGGCGGGAATCTGGTGCAATTCCCCGGTAAGGAAGGGGTAGATCCCGAGGAGATGGATGATAATACAGTTCTGGTCCAACGCACCTTGCGTTCCGGACAATCGATATATTATGACGGCAATGTGGTAATAGTCGGCGATATTAATCCAGGTGGGGAAGTGGTGGCCACCGGCAATGTGGTGGTCATGGGCTATCTACGCGGAGTGGTGCACGCAGGTGCCGGCGGCAATGAAAACGCTGCTGTTTACGCCTTCCGCATGAGGCCTACCCAATTACGGATAGCGGGTCACATTACCCGCGCCCCGGACGGGGATGAGGTAGAGCCCATCGTTCCCGAGGTGGCAAGGATTAAAGACGGCATTGTGGTGATAGAGGCCTTTCCATCCGGCCCGGAACGCCATACATAGAGTCAACTTACTGTTAATCAGCACACAAGGGAGGAAGTAATCTTTATGGGAGAAGTAATAGTCATTACTTCAGGCAAGGGAGGGGTGGGTAAAACTACCACCAGCGCTAATCTGGGTGCCGGCCTGGCCTCTTTGGGCAACAAAGTGTGTTTAATTGACGCTGACATCGGCCTGCGTAATCTGGATGTGGTTATGGGTTTGGAGAACCGCATTGTATATGATTTAGTAGATGTTACCAGTGGAAACTGCCCTTTTCGCAAGGCGCTGATAAAGGATAAACGTTTTGAAAACCTGTTTTTGTTACCGGCTGCGCAGACCAAGGATAAAACAGCGGTAAATCCCGACCAGATGCGGGGGCTCACCGGAGAAATCAAGAATGATTTCGACTATGTTATTGTGGACTGTCCCGCTGGTATTGAGCAAGGTTTTCGCAACGCCATTGCCGGTGCCAACCAGGCCATCGTTGTTACCACCCCCGAAGTTTCGGCTGTGAGGGATGCTGATCGTATTATCGGTCTTTTGGAAAAGGAAGAGTTGCGGGACCCCAAACTGTTGGTCAACCGGATGCGCTACCATATGGTAAAACACGGGGACATGATGAGTATTGAGGATATCATTGATGTGCTGGCCGTGGATTTGCTCGGTGTTGTGCCTGAGGACGAGCAAGTGGTGATAAGTACTAACCGGGGCGAGATGGTGGTCATGAACGATTCATCCAAGTCTGGCCAGGCTTATCGTAATATTGTACGCCGGATAAAGGGTGAGGATGTCCCGATGATGAACCTGGATGACGAAGGTGGATTGATGAGCAAGTTGAAACGGATCATCGGCCTTAAGTAGTGGGAAGGGGGGGAAGGAATGCTGGAGTTTATAAACCGAATCTTTGGGCGTGATACCCATTCCAGCAGAACCGTAGCCAAAGAGAGACTGCGCCTGGTACTGGTACATGACCGTGCCGGCGTTTCACCGGAACTATTACAGGCATTAAAATCCGATTTAATCAGAGTGATTTCCAACTACATGGAGATTGATGAGCATGCTTTGGAAGTTTCACTGGATAGCAATGAAAATCAGGTGGCGCTGGTAGCCAATATACCGGTGAAGAAAATGAAGAGAACGGTGCAAACTGGGACTGCTTGATATTTTAATTTTATTTTTGCCCGGTAGCTTTATTTACCGGCTTTTTTTGTGCCATCCCCTGTTATATAATTAAAACCGTAGTGTTTTTGCAAGGCGGTGATACCTGGGGTGGGTTACAAACGCTATTTTAAAAACCTGGACTATACCCTGGTTGGGGTAACCGGGGTTATATTATTATTCAGCCTGGTAATGATAGGCAGCGCCAGCACCGATTACGGCTGGTGGATGCGGTTGGGCCTGGATGTGGACAAGCTGCAGGAAGCCAATATTTTGCAGCGACTGTTGTGGATGAAAAAAGAGTATGTGCTCAAACAATTTATCTGGATACTACTGGGTATTGCAGCTGCTGCAGCCGTTATATATATACCATACGATGACTGGCGCCGGTATACCAGGCACCTTTATATCATCAATCTGCTGCTTCTCGGTTCAGTGCTGGCAATAGGGCATACCGCCATGGGAGCACAACGCTGGATTGATATCGGTCCCTTTGCCTTTCAACCATCGGAGTTTGCCAAAATTATTATCATTATCACCCTGGCTGATTTTTTAGCGAAAAGGGAGGGACAGTTCCGTACAATTAAGTCACTGCTGCCATGCTTTATTTTTGTGGGCGTTCCGCTGTTGTTTATTTTAATGCAGCCTGATTTGGGCACTTCACTGGTTTTCATCGCCATATTATTTGGCATGTTATTTATAGCCAGTTCCAAGCCTCTTTCGGTTACCGGTATATTCGCCGGGGGACTGGCTGCGGTGGTGGGGCTGATTTGGTCACATTTACGGTTCGGCACCTGGATTCCCCTGCATGATTACCAGCTTAAACGGCTGATAATTTTTATGGATCCCTGGTCGGATATACAAGGGGCCGGGTATCATGTCATTCAATCGCAAATTGCCATTGGCTCTAGTGGTTTTTGGGGTAAAGGATTAATGCTGGGCACCCAGAGCTTTTTGGAATTTCTGCCCATCAGGCATACCGACTTTATTTTCTCGGTGCTGGCTGAAGAAACCGGTTTTTTGGGTGTCGCAGTGCTGTTATTGCTATTTGGCATCTTCCTGTACCGGGGATTGCGCATTGCCAGTGAGTCCAAGGATATGTTCGGCACCTTGTTGGCGGTGGGCATTGTGAGTATGATAGCATTCCATATACTGGTGAATATTGGCATGGCCATTGCTATTATGCCTGTTACCGGACTGCCCCTGCCACTGTTCAGTTACGGGGGGAGCAGCATGATAACCAATATGATTGCCGTCGGCATATTGCTAAATATTTACATGCGCCGGCAAAAGAGTATTTTTTAGCCCAAAAAGCAGTGTTTTGCTTTGGCAGGCGTCCCTTTAAAAAATTTGAGCAGGCTGTCTTGCATTGCAGGGGGCCTGTTTTTTTTTGGCTATACAGACCTGAATGTATCTTAAAATGTTTTTGAACAAATTATAAACTAGATGTAAAGATGATTTTGATGTAAAGATGATTTTTTCGGAGGATGGAAATGGGAAAACTAAACAGTGTGCGCCAGGTGGTCAAAAAGGATTTTAACTGGTATGGCTCGGTGGGTACAAAAATAGGTGTGGACAGCGTGGAGGTGCTGGCCCGGGTGGAGAACATCCGCACCCAGCTCCTGGATAATTCGGTGCTGCGGGTGGATGTGGCGATACGTATATTTGCCATAGTACCCGAAAAAGAGGGCGGTATCCAGAACAGTGCCATTTCTAAAAAAAGCGTGACCAAGGACATCGATACCAGCTATTTTATTCAGCTGCGGCGCGTTGAACAATTCAATGATATAGTTTCCATTCACCATGATATAAAAGTGGATAGGGTTAGTGTGCGCATGGGAAGGGTTTCGGTGGTGGGAACCCTCAGTTTAGAAGTAACATACCTGGGCTATGTGATTTTAGAAGGGATGGTAACTGAATTTTCCCGCAATGCCGCCGTTGGTGGTGCCCTGGTCAGCATCAGAGAGTTTAACGGGCGAGAGGTGCTTTTTTCCACTACCACCGAACGGGACGGGAGTTACCTCTTTAATGAAATAACCCCGGGCACCTATTTGGTTACCGTTGAGGCCGAGGGTTATGAAACGGCGGAACAGGTGGCCGTGGTTATGCTGCACGACCGGGTTAATTTTATTCTGCACCGGCTATAAGCTTGTCATATTTGTCCACCCCCTCAAATATATATATGATAAACCAGCTGTTATTGATTTGGCAGCGATAGGTCGGGGGGGTAAAGACTTTGAGATGGAATAAATTATCTCGCCCGGGCGGGCGTAAAAAAAACGGGTATGATGAATGGGCCGAATATTACCAGTCCGTAAAGGGCAGGCGCCCGCCGGCACCTTCTTACAAGCGCCCCAAAAGGCCCGGCGGCTTGTTTAGAATCAGCGCCGTACTGGTCATACTGGCCATGCTGATGGTGGTGCGTTATTACCCGCATCCCGTTGGTGAGCAGGTGCGGGACAATTTAAGGTACTTGCTGACGGCCCAGTGGGACTTTCGGCCGGTACTGGATAAATCAATTCAACTGGCTGCGCAGCTGGTTAACTGGGACAACCCGGTAATTCACGGCCCGGGCACGGGAATTGATGCCAGCCCCGTAACAGGTGACGGGTTGGTCCAGGAGGAGTTGTCCTTGCCGGTTTCCGGTACAGTGGTGGGGCAGTTCGGGTGGACTGAGTCTCCGGTGGATAATATGGAAAGGTACCACGCCGGCATAGATATCAGCGCGTCACCGGGAGCACCCGTATACGCCGCGTTAGCCGGTAAGGTGGAAAGAATTGCCGAAGATAAGGAATTGGGACAATATATATTGATCAATCATGGTGCCGGGACTTACACATTATATGGTTGTGTGGCGGATGTAACTGTGGAAGAAGGCCAGCAGGTGCAGGCAGGTCAGGCCATTGCCTCGGTTGGTGAGAACGGTGATGTGCCCGGTGGAGGGCTGCATTTTGAACTGCGGGAAAACGGCAAGCTGGTAGACCCGCTGGCCCGCATGGATATAAACGGGGAATAACAGGGGGTGCCGGTATGCGACTGGGGCGTGTATTTGGTGTTGATATTTACCTGAACCCCTTTTTCCTGGCTTTGCTGGCTTTGTTTTTTGTGGCCGGGGTATTGGACCGGGGTTTGGTGGCCTTTGGGGTGGTCCTGGTGCATGAAATGGCCCATGCCCTGGTGGCCCGCCACCTGGGTATCACCGCCAATGAAGTTGAACTGCTACCCTTCGGCGGGGTGGCCCGGGCCGGCACCGAATTACAGGTGGACCCGTTGCGGGAAACCTATACCGCATTGGCCGGCCCCGCCAGCAACCTGGCCATGATTACCCTGGCTGTGGCACTAAAAAATTACGGGCTCTGGCATAGTGACCTGGGTCCATTTTTTTTGCAGTGCAACCTGCTGATGGCAGCCTTCAACCTTTTGCCCGCCCTGCCCCTTGACGGCGGGCGCATTTTACGCTCCTACCTAGCCTCCCGTATTGGCATCACCCCGGCCACTTACCGGACAGCTTTGCTGGGGCAAGCATTTGCCGTGCTAATCGTGCTGGTAAGTGTGCCGGGGATATGGTGGGGTGCCTGCGGGCTGGATATTCCGGTAACAGCCTTTTTCCTTTTTTACGCCGCCACCCGGGAGCGCAGTGCCGCGCCCTACTTATTTGTGCAGCTTTTAATGCGCAAGCAGCAGGAACTGCGCCGGGAAGGTGTACTGCCTGTTAAACAACTGGTAGCCATGGAGAACATCCCCCTGGGACAGCTGATCCAACCCTTTTTACCCCGCCGGTTTCACCTGGTGACGGTGCTGGACCGGCGCTGGCATTATATGGGCACAATTAACGAGCTCACTATTATCGATGCGCTGTTGAACAGGGGAGCCGATGTACCTGTTGGCGAGCTGGTTAAAAAATAATATCACACCAAAGGTTAATTTTTGACAAACTTTTAAAATGTAATAATAGTTAAATGGGTAAAATAAAAATATCGATTTGCTTTGCATAAAATCGACAGGTAATGAAAATTTTTTACCGGCTTATTGACAATTACAATCGGGCTGTATTTTATGGTATATTTTAAATAGCCGTTGCTGGATATATTGGCAAGTTATGTAGTTTAGTGATGTGACAAATAATTTGGAGGATTGCCGTAGAAATGGAGAAACAGCTGGATAAGATACTGCGACGGGTACAAAAGCCCGGTCGCTACTCGGGCGGCGAATGGAATGCGGTGCGCAAGGATTGGCAAAGCACAGACGTTAAAATGGCTTTCGCCTTCCCCGATGTGTATGAAGTGGGCATGAGCCACCTGGGACTGCAGATTTTATACGGGATGGTCAATGACCGCGAGGATGCCTTGCTGGAAAGGGTATTCGCACCCTGGCCTGATATGGAGGAACAACTGCGCAATACGGGCTTGCCGCTTACCAGTCTGGAATCCCGCAGACCATTGCGGGATTTTGATATTATTGGTTTTACCCTGCAGTACGAGTTAAGTTTTACCAACATACTGAATATGCTGGATTTGGCCGGTATTCCCCTGCGGTCGGCGGACCGGGCCGGGGGGGATTATCCCCTGGTGGTGGCCGGCGGACCCTGTGCCTTTAATCCCGAGCCCATAGCGGATTTCATCGATGTATTCGTTATCGGTGAGGGTGAGGAGGCTGTAAATGAATTATTGGACGCCTATCTGTCCGCACGGCGCAGCGGCGAGGGGCGGCGGGATTTATTGCTGCGGCTGGCCGGATGCGACGGATTTTATGTGCCGTCATTATACCGGGTGGAGTATAATGAGCAGGGAACTGTACACATGGTCACTCCGGTGGGGAAAAACGTGCCCGCACTGGTGCGAAAAAGGGTGGTGGCGGACATGGATGCCGCTTATTTTCCCACCCGTATGGTGGTGCCCGCCATAGAATCGGTGCACGACCGGGCCATGCTGGAGGTGCAGCGGGGCTGCACCCGGGGCTGCCGCTTTTGCCAGGCCGGAGTTATTTACCGCCCGGTACGGGAAAAGGAACCCCAAACGCTGCTGCGCCATGCCGGTGAGCTACTCTGTTCCACCGGGTGGGGGGAAATATCGCTAACCTCCCTGAGCACATCGGATTATTCCCGGGTGGCACCACTGGTCAGTGAACTTATTAAGCAACACGGCCCTGCAGGCGTCAATGTTTCGCTACCCTCGCTGCGGGTGGACGCTTTTTCGGTGGGTCTGGCCAGGGAAGTGCAAAAGGTGCGCCGGTCCAGCCTGACCTTTGCTCCCGAGGCCGGTACCCAGCGCCTGAGGGATGTAATTAATAAGGGGGTAACCGAGGATAACCTGATGGAGGCCGTCGAGGCGGCCTTTACTGCGGGCTGGCATTCAATTAAACTTTATTTTATGATCGGCCTGCCCACGGAAACAGATGAAGATTTACATGGGATAGCGAATCTGGCCCGGCGGGTACTGAACAAAGGGCATGCCCTGGTGCGGGCCAAAGGGAGGCTTAAAGTGACCGTCAGTGTTTCTTCATTTGTACCCAAATCCCATACCGCCTTCCAGTGGGAACCTCAAAACACCATGGCGGAGCTGAAACGCAAGCAGGCCTTGCTGCGGGATTTATTGCGCGGCCGGGGGCTTGTTTTTAAGTGGCATGATCCGCAAAGCAGCTTTTTGGAAGCTGTTCTGTCCCGGGGTGACCGGCGCCTGGCTCCCGCCATCGAGGCAGCCTGGCAAAATGGTGCCCGATTTGACGGCTGGTCGGAGTTTTTTGATTTGGGCAAGTGGCAAAGGGCCTTTGAAAGTACAGGTGTTGATCCCCGGTGGTACGCCTACCATCGCTATGAGTATAATGATACATTGCCCTGGGACCATATCAGTGCCGGGGTGAGCAAAAAATATCTGGTACGGGAACACCGCCGGTCCATGGAGGGGGCAATTACCCCCGACTGCCGCAACGGGCGGTGCCCGGGGTGTGGCTTGTGTACCACCCTGGCAACGAAACCGTACCTGGCGGGGGGTGAAACCGTTGCCCCGTTACCGGATACAGTACAGTAAAAGGGGAAGCTCCTGCTATATTTCCCATCTTGACCTGGTGCGCACACTGGAGCGTGCCTTTCGCCGGGCCGGTTTGCCCATTGCCTTTTCGGAAGGGTTTAATCCCCATCCCCGGTTCAGTTTTGCCGCTCCGTTGCCCGTGGGTGTGGAGGGATTGGCCGAGGTTTTGGAGGTGGAACTACAGGAGCCGGTGGAACACAAGGACCTGGCCCAGCGCTTAAATGGTACGCTGCCGCCGGGGTTGGCGGTGCTGGAAGTAACCAGTGTGCCCGATAACGCCCCGGCCCCCATGGCGACGCTAACCGGGGCAGGTTATGTAGTGCACATTGATGCCGATGATTTACCCGGGCCGCTGCCTGAAGGGGCTGTGCAGGATTTCTTGGACCAGGAACGGATAGAAGTGACCCGTAAAAGCAAAGATGGCAAGGAAAAGATACGGGATATACGACCAGGTATTTTAAAAATGGAAGTGCTTTCTCAGGTCAGCGGTTTAACGGTCCAGCTTGAATTAAAAACCGGCAGTACCATGAATGTACGGCCCGAAGAAGTCATGGAGGCCTTTTTCCGGTTCACCGGTATGACGCTGGATAAAGCGGATCTGGAAATTGTCAGGACGAGACTTTTTTAACGGGCCAACGGAAAAAAGAGATGGTGGAGAAAAAGAATGTTTAAAGAGATAATTATTAATGTGGGTGAAGAGGAAACCAGGGTGGCCGTACTGGAAAACAAAGTTTTGGTGGAGATGTACATTGAGCGTTCCCCCAACCAGCGGTTGGTGGGTAACATATTCAAAGGCCGGGTGGAAAACGTGTTACCCGGTATGCAGGCCTCCTTTGTGGATATAGGCCTGGAGAAAAATGCTTTTTTATATGTGGAAGATGCTATCCCCGCTCGTACCCCGGACATGGGGCAGGGGCAGGGCAATTCAGCCATGGGCACAAACATATGTGATATTTTAAAGCAAGGCCAGGAAGTTATTGTGCAGATTGTCAAGGAGCCCATCGGTACCAAGGGGGCCCGGGTGACCACCCACATTACTTTACCCGGACGTTACCTGGTGCTAATGCCCACGGTGGATTATATCGGTATTTCCAGGCGCATTGAGGACGAGCAGGAAAGGGACCGCCTGCGGGAAATGGCTGCCCGGATCAAGCCCGTTGGTATGGGCGTTATTGTACGTACCGTGGCCGAAGGGGTTGATGAAGAAGAACTGCGCCAGGATGTAAACCTGTTAACCAACCTGTGGCGTAAAATTATCAACCGCTCCAACCACGGACCGGTACCCAATTTACTGCACCGGGATCTGGAACTGGTACAGCGCATCTTAAGGGATATATTTACCGAGGATGTAGACCGGCTGATTATCGATTCCCGTTATGAGTACGAAAAAATACTGGACTTACTGGATATCACCGGGCCGCGCCTGAAGGTCAAAGTTTTCCTGGACGAAAAAAACAATCTTTTTGAAGAAAACAATATCGATGTAGAAATTGAAAAGGCCATTAAAAACACGGTATGGCTTAAATGCGGCGGCTACATTGTTATCGACCAGGCCGAGGCGCTCACCGCTGTGGATGTAAACACGGGCAAATACGTGGGCAGCACCAATCTCGAAGACACGGTGCTGAAAACCAACCTGGACGCTGCGGTGGAAATCGCCCGCCAGTTACGCCTGCGCAATATCGGCGGCATTATTATTGTGGACTTTATCGATATGAACCAGGAGGAACACCGGCGACAGGTATTGGAAGTGCTTGAGGAAGAGATTCGCAAGGATAAAACCAAGACCAACATACTGGGAATTACGCAGCTGGGCCTGGTGGAGATGACCAGGAAAAAGGTACGGCCCAGTTTGGCGGAAGTACTGCAAAAGGCCTGTCCCTATTGCGAGGGGCGGGGCAAGGTGTTAACCGAGGAAACAGTGGGTATCAACATCAAACAGCAAATTTACCAGATGGCCAAACAAACCGGGGCGGACACTATTTTAGTCGAGGCCAACCCCCTGGTGGCGGCCCGGCTCATCGGCAGCGGAGGGGCCAACCTGAGGGAATTGGAAGCCCGCACCGGCAAAACCCTGTATATCAGGGGCTCCGCCGAGCAGCATATCGAATCGGTCACCATGCGCCCCATTTATGACCAGGCGGATATGCAGGGTCATGATTTGCCGGTTGAACCGGGCCAGGTGCTGGAGGTGCTGGTGGAAGAGCCCCATGTGAGTAACAATAACGACGGTATTGCCCGGATTAACGGCTTTATACTGGATATCGAGGGAGGCGGGGCGATGGTGGGCAAAACGGTGCCCGTTGAGGTGAACAAAGTTTTTCGTACTTACGCCCGGGCCAGGTTGCTTAAAGGGTAAATCCCCGGTTTAACGCAAATGAGCTTGACAAAGAATGTCGTTATGATAAAATACTTTAATGTAGGCTATTAACGAATACCGCACGGAAAGGGTCTTTAAAAAGGTGCCAAACCTTACCCGGTTCCGGCGAGTCCTGAAATTGAGGGGGAAAAGAATGTACGCTATTATTGAAACCGGCGGTAAGCAATACCGCGTCAGTGAAGGGGATACCCTGTATATTGAAAAATTACCTGCCGAAGTGGGAGAGACCTACGAAGTGAACAAAGTGCTGGCTGTGGAAAAAGACGGGCAGCTGCAGGTGGGTACTCCTGTATTGGATGGGGCTAAAGTACTGCTCAAAGTGGAAAAACATGGTAAGGACAGGAAGATTATTGTTTTCAAATACAAACCCAAAAAAAATTACCGGCGTAAAAAAGGCCACCGCCAGCCCTTTACCAAGGTTGTGGTGGAAAAAATACAAGCCTAGCACGGAGGTGAATTAAATTGGCACATAAGAAAGGTGTAGGTAGTTCTCGTAACGGTCGCGATTCCAATCCTAAGATGCTTGGCGTTAAACGGGGCGATGGTCAATTCGTTACCGCAGGCAGCATTCTGGTTCGCCAGCGGGGCACCCGTATACATCCCGGTCAAAACGTGGGGCGCGGGGGAGACGATACATTGTTTGCCAAGGTGGACGGTATTGTATCCTTCCAAACCAGGGGTAAGAATAAAAAGGTGGTCAATATTAAGGAAGTTGCAGCAGAAGCAGCCATCTAGTTCAAACAAGTTGCAGTATAACCCATAAAAACAGTCCTTAAAGGGGCTGTTTTTTTAATTGCGCCCATGGTTTTATCATTGGGGGAAAGGTACCCGGCCGGTCCGGTAAAGTAATACCGGTGGCGTTTTTTTATACACTGCCCCCGGCGAGCAGGAAATTATTCACAAACGTCGAATATTACCATAATTTAACGCAATATTGATTTTTTGTGGTATAATGCTTGGTATGTGCCGCAAGCCGGTGCTGGACCGGGTAAGAGGGGAGAGATTTACTTGGAAACCGCCAAAATGCTGGAGCTGCTTTCGGTGCAGAGGCATGATTTTCTAAATCACCTGCAGGTCATTTCGGGCTTGATCCAATTAAAGAAGGAAGCCGCGGCCCGGGAATACATAAAAAGGGTTACCGGTGATATTATCAGCTTGAGCAAAGTTGTACATTTAAACATCCCCGAGGTGGCCGCGGTTTTGCTGTATGCCAATAACCGGGCGGCCAATCACCGGATTGAAATTAATTTTGATATACAAATCAACCCCGGTGAAAGCACGGTGCCCGGTGAGCTTTTGGCGGCCCTGCTGGGTGAAGTTTTAAACGATATTATAGATTACCTGTCCCCGCCGGAGGTTTTAAGCCGTAAGGTATCCGTCAGCATAACCGGTACCCCCGGCGACTGCACATGGCAAATCAGCTTTGGTGCTGTCCCCGACCTACCCCCCACCCGGATAATGGACAGCGCCCGCCGTGCTGAAGAACAAGGGGTTAGGCTTAAAGTTCATATAACCGGCTGAGGTATTGGTATATACTGATTTGGTAATGGACCGCGGTTGTACCGTTTTTGAAGGCGGGCATTAATGTACATAATAAGAAAGAGGCATTGATATAAAAACCAAACGTGTCTGAAAACTAAAAGCACAGGTGAAACAAATATGTTCTACGACAGGGCTAAAATCTATGTCAAGGGAGGCGACGGCGGTGATGGCTGTGTAGCCTTCCGGCGTGAAAAATATGTGCCCGAAGGCGGCCCGTGGGGCGGTGACGGCGGCCGGGGCGGCAACGTCATCTTTCGTGGCGACGGGGGGCTGCGCACCCTGGTGGATTTTCGCTACCAGCGCCATTACAAGGCCCAACGGGGCCAGCACGGGCGGGGTAAAGGCATGCACGGCCGCCAGGGCGGGGATCTGGTGATCCGGGTACCCCTGGGTACTGTAATCCGGGAAGAAGATACTAACCGGGTACTGGGTGATATCACCGTGGACGGCCAGGAGGTGGTGGTGGCCCGGGGCGGGCGCGGCGGCCGGGGCAATGCCCGGTTTGCCACCCCGCAAAATAAAGCACCCACCATGGCCGAAAAGGGCGAGCCCGGCGAGGAGCGCCAGCTGGTGCTGGAATTGAAACTGCTGGCTGATGTGGGATTGCTGGGCTTTCCCAACGCCGGCAAATCCACCCTGATCGCCCGGGTTTCAGCGGCCCGGCCCAAAATAGCGGATTATCCATTCACCACCCTGACCCCCAATTTAGGGGTGGTCAGCCTGGGTGAGGGGGAAAGTTTTGTCATGGCCGACATACCGGGCCTCATCGAGGGCGCCCATGATGGGGCCGGGCTGGGGCATCATTTTTTGCGCCATGTGGAGCGCACCAAACTGCTGGTGCACGTGCTGGACGGAGCGGGCACCGGGGGCCGCGACCCGCTGGACGATTTCCGTGTCATTAACCGGGAACTGGCTCTGTATGATCAGACCCTGGCGGCCCGGCCCCAGGTGGTGGCGGTGAATAAAATGGATCTGCCGGGCAGTGAAGAAAACCTGGAGCGCATAAAAAACGCCCTGGCTGGTGAGTATGAAATATTTGCCATTTCAGCGGTTACCGGAGCGGGCACCGCTGAATTAATTCGCCGGGTGTACGAACTGCTCAAGGAATTACCTGTTCCGGATTTGCCCGGAATACAGACAGCGGAAGCGGCGGAAACAGTACACCGGTCCGAGCCGCGGTTCAGCATCCGCAGGGAGGGTGATGAACTGGTGGTTACGGGCCGGGAAATAGAAAAACACGTGGCCATGACGGATCTGGACAACGAAGCGGCGGTGAACCGGCTGCAGCGCATTATGCAGGTGATGGGCCTAGAACAGGCGCTGCGGGATTACGGCGCTAAAAACGGTGATATTGTGCGGATTAAGGATTTAACATTTGAATTTGTTGAATAAAGCGGAGTGGGTGCATGGAAAAGAGAAATTACAGTCGCATGCAGCGGATAGTGGTCAAGGTTGGCTCCAGCTCCCTCACTTATAACACGGGCAAACTGAACATCTGCCAGATTGAGGCGCTGGTGCGCCAGCTGGCCGACTTGCACAACCGGGGCCTGGATGTGCTGCTGGTTACTTCCGGGGCGGTGGGGGCCGGAATGGGCAAACTGGGTTTTAAAGAACGTCCCCGCACCATCCCTGAGAAGCAGGCGGCGGCTGCCGTGGGACAGGGTTTGCTGCTGCATATGTACGAAAAATTATTTGCCGAATACGGGCTGGTGGTGGGGCAAGTGCTGTTGACCCGGGAGGATTTTGCCGACCGCCGCCGGTTTTTGAACGCCCGCCACACGCTACAAACCATGCTGAACATGCATATTATACCGGTGATCAATGAAAACGACACCGTGGCGGTGGATGAAATCAAACTGGGTGATAACGACAACCTGGCAGCCATGGTGGCCGCCCTGGTGGACGCGGATCTTTTGATCCTTCTTTCGGATGTGGACGGGCTGTACGATGATAAACCAGGCACGCCCGGCGCCCGGGTCATCCGGGAAATCCACGAGATAAACGGTGAGATAGAAGCCCTGGCCGGAGGGGTGGGGTCGGCGGTGGGCACAGGGGGTATGGCCACCAAAATCCAGGCCGCCCGCATAGCCATGCACTCGGGCCTGGTGACGGTGATTGCCCGGGCCGCCGAGCCCGACGTGATCAGGCGGTTGGTGAGCGGTGAACCCCTGGGCACCGCCTTTTGGCCATCGGTAAAACTGGTGAATAAAAAAAGGTGGATCGCTTTTAGCGCCACTGTCTGCGGGCGCATTTACATAGATGAAGGGGCGGTCCGGGCCTTGCGGGAAAAGGGCAAAAGCCTGTTACCCTCGGGGGTGGTCAAAGTGGAAGGCGATTTCGAAATGGGCAATACGGTGAGTGTAATGGACCTGACCGGCAAGGAAATAGCCCGGGGAATAGTCAACTATGCCGCCCCCGAAATAGAACGTATCAAGGGCAAACAAACCAGTGAAATAGCCATGGTACTGGGCTATAAGGATTATGACGAGGTGATCCACCGGGACAACCTGGCGCTGGAGTAGGCATAAAGAACAAAGTATTAACCTTGCAAGGAGGCTTAGAATATGGAACAACAGGTCATTGCCAAGGCCCAAAAAGCCAAAGAGGCGGCCCGCCGGCTGGCCTACCTGCCCACGGATATCAAAAACAATGCTTTGCTGGCCATGGCGGACAGTTTAATCAAGAACACTGAGAAGATACTGGAGGCTAACGAAATTGACGTTCGCGCGGGCCGGGAAAAGGGGCTCTCCCGGGCGCTGATCGACCGGCTACTGTTGACCTCGGAACGGGTGGCGGATATGGCGGAAGGATTGCGCATGGTGGCCTCGCTGCCCGACCCGGTGGGGGAAGTGGAAAGCATGTGGACCCGTCCCAACGGGCTGCGGATAGGACGCACCCGGGTTCCCCTGGGCGTGGTGGGCATAATATATGAAGCCCGGCCCAATGTAACGGTGGATGCCGCCGGGTTATGCCTGAAAGCCGGTAATGCGGTGGTGCTCCGGGGCGGCTCCGAGGCCATCAATTCCAACACTGCCATTACCAATATCATAGCCGCCGCGGCTACCGGAGCCGGGCTGCCCGAGGGCGCCATCAACCTGATTGAAATTACCGACCGGGCAGCGGTTAACATCATGCTGAAATTAAACGATTATATCGATGTAATTATCCCCCGGGGCGGCGCCGGTTTAATTCAAACCGTGGTGCAAAACGCCACCGTACCCGTCATTGAAACCGGTGTGGGCAACTGTCACGTTTTCGTGGACCGCTATGCCGATTTGGAGGCCGCCCGGCGAATCGTTATTAATGCCAAATGCCAGCGCCCCGGGGTTTGTAACGCCATAGAATCATTGCTGATCCACCGGGCTGTGGCTGGTGAATTCCTGCCCGGAATCCTCGCTGCACTGAAAGAGTCCGGGGTGGAGGTGCGCGGCTGCCAGCGTACCAGGGATGCGGCCGATTGGGTAAAACCGGCCACCGAAGAAGACTATGCCGGCGAGTTCCTGGATTTGATTATTGCCGTAAAAGTGGTGGACAGCCTGGATGAGGCGCTGGATCATATTTATCATTACGGCACCAAACATTCCGAAGCCATTGTAACGGAGAATTACACCCGGGCCATGCGCTTTTTAAATGAAGTGGATGCCGCGGCAGTATATGTCAATGCCTCCACCCGTTTTACCGACGGCGGTCAATACGGTTTCGGGGCCGAGATCGGCATCAGCACCCAAAAGCTGCACGCCCGGGGACCCATGGGGTTAAAAGAGCTGACCACCAACAAATATATTGTATTCGGCCAGGGGCAAATCAGGGGGTAACGGGTAACCTTACCCCATTAGGCCCTGTATCGCAAAATCCACCCGGATTTAGTGCCGGTATGCCTGGGGCCGCACCCCCGGGGCGTTGTTATTCTGACCTGATGGAGTTTGCCAAAATGAGTGATATAAATAAACCGGCCCAGCCGGAAAAAAGAAGAATCGGCCTGATGGGGGGTACCTTTGACCCGGTGCACCACGGCCATTTGGTGGCGGCGGAGGAAGCCCGCTACCAGTTTGGTATGGAAAAGGTGATCTTTATCCCGGCGGGA
The DNA here is from genome assembly GCF_008124625.1 of Desulfallas thermosapovorans DSM 6562. Taxonomy (NCBI): domain Bacteria; kingdom Bacillati; phylum Bacillota; class Clostridia; order Eubacteriales; family Desulfallaceae; genus Desulfallas; species Desulfallas thermosapovorans. The sequence goes on along the minus strand of NZ_VNHM01000001.1, from coordinate 300,415 downwards.
AAGCCTCCGCACAAAACCAGACAGGATATTTCACCGCCGGAACATCGCCTGGAAATGACCAGGCTGGCGGTCAGTTCCAACCCCCATTTCACCATATCCGACCTGGAGATGAAAAGGGAAGGATTGTCCTACACCATTGACACGGTGCGGGCCATGAAAAAAGTATATGCCGGGTGGGAAATATTCTTTATCACGGGTTCCGATGCCGTGCTGGAAATACTAACCTGGAAAAACGTGGAGGGACTGCTCCAGGAATGCTTTTTTATTGCGGCCACCCGACCGGGGTTTAACCTGGAGGCTTTGGGTCATAAACTGAGCCACCTGTCCAGGGAAGCTGTGGCTAAAATTAAAACCATCGAGGTGCCCGCGCTGGCCATTTCATCCACCGATATCAGACACCGGGTGCGGGAAGGCAGGCCTATAAAATATTTGCTGCCGGAAGCTGTGGAAAAATTTATCTATCAAAATAAATTATACCAAATTTAATGCTGGTAAAATCTTAGCCCGCCAACATTGCATCAGGCATTTTTCTTTTGCAAATAATACTGACACATCATCATTTGAAAGCAGCAATGCAATGGAAAAGAGGTGATCTGATGGCGAAGACATTATATGTGGGAAATCTACCGTGGAAAACCAAAGCCGAGGATTTGGATGAGGCCTTTTCACGATACGGGGAAGTACTGGGCAGTCGCATTATTACCGATAGGGAAACCGGCCGTTCCCGCGGCTTTGGTTTTGTGGAGGTAAAAGACGAGGATGCCGAAGGAATGATTGCAGCATTAAACGGCACCGATTTCGAGGGGCGGGTCATCACCGTCAACGAAGCCCGGGCCAGGGAATAGCATAGTTTATTAATAAAGCCTCCTTTTGTGGAGGTTTTCCTTTATGTTCAAAATAAAGCTGTCAGAACAAATGGAGGAAAATCTTTCCCCTTGTTGAAATATGCAAAAAAATATTTCAACGGGGGTTTTTTATGTCAGGCGGCAATATCTGATGGTAAGTTAATTAACGTAGATGTGCGTAATTACCACTGGTTTGCACGGGGTTACTTGTCGAATGTGGGGATGCTTGGTAGATGGGGCGACATTGTCAATACAATGTGAGATGGTCTTGGGCGTAAATTCCTTTTCACCATAGTAAGGGATTAAAAGATACATATTTAAAGGAAACATGAAAACACTACTGGTAATAACAAAAACCATCTATCAGGGAGGAATAATATGGATACAAGAACGCAGCCCGTGACACAAACACCCCGGGACATAGCCGGCGTTGTAACCAACATGACAAATTTCCAGGGGGAATTTAACCTTAATAAATCAGGTTTTAACCCAAATATGCCGGGTCATACCAGTGACCATGACATGATTTTAAGGCAACCACCGCGAACTACCAAGGAAATCGGGGCGGGGATTGGTCTGCCCAAAGAAGTGCGTCATGAAATGGCATTAATGCTGGATGATCACCTTTGTGCCTTGAATGTTGCCCTGCATCAATATAACAAGCATCACTGGTTAACGGAGGGTGCCGAGTCATTTATAAGCCTGCACCATCTACTTGATGAACACATTGAAAAAACGCAAAAGCATATAGATATGATTGGCGAAAGGGTGGCCCGGCTTGGCATGGTACCCACTGCCCACCCGGTCACCCAGCATGAACTATCATATATCAAGCATGAAGTGGAAGGGCGCTATACCATGCGGGATTTTCTCCGCAATGACCTGGAGCACGAATTGAAGATACAGGAAATGCTGCGCAAGCAAATCGCCCGCGCCCACGAGTTGCAGGATTTCGGCACCGTGCAGGTTCTGGAAGAAGTGCTTTTGGAACGGGAAGACCTTGGATATCACCTCTACAGTGTACTGGAGGATGATACCCTGGTACGGGGGATGAATCACCTGCTGGATGAAAAATTTGACCGGGCCGGTGACCGTCCCATGAATCCGGGCTCCAGATTGCAGTAACAATTCCGGTTGGATTAAAATCGAAAAGCAGCCATTGCTCCGGTGACGGAGAACATGGCTGCTTTTTTTAGCAATGGTGGTGTTTTTGTTACCGGGGTTTTGAAAAAATTTTCCCGGCGCTCCAGTGTATGCTTATGCGGAAAGGAGCGTGGGATTTGATGTACTTGCGTTTAAATGAAAAACAGTATAACCGGTTGGAAAATATCCTTTGCCCCGGGGGCAGCTGGCTGTTTCCCGACAATCTTGGCGGTATGCTGGCACGAAAAATATCTCGCTCCATGGGATGGCCCGTGGCACCGGGGGATGTTGTTGCAGTGATGGAGGGATGGGGGCGGGAGATTCTCAGTCATTTGGCCGGTAATATCTCCACGGCATACAAAGGTCAAGCCGGTCCCACTGACTATTCCCGGTTGTGGACGGCATACAGTTTATATTACCTGCCGGCTAATTTTCCCAAAGTGCTCAGGGTTTTGCTCGGGCTGTTACGGGGAGGAGTGCTCCCTAAAAAATTGAAACTGTTGGATATTGGAACCGGCCCCGGCACCGTTTCGTTGGCCGTTCTTTATTTTTACGATATGATATCTTTGGTTGCCGGCAAGGAAGGCCTGAGTGTGGAAATTACGCTTTTGGACCGCTTCCGGGAGCATTTGGACTTTGCACTGGCTAATATAAAAAGCTGGCAGGTGCTGCAGCAAATCTCTTTCCCGGTTAAGGTCAATCCTGTTGTTTGTGGCTGCCTGGAAAAAGAAAGCGATCAGCTTCGTAAATTATTAAACACAGGGGGCTATAATCTGGTCGTGCCCTCCCATGTAATTAATGAATACGAACTTCATGATACAACTTCGGCTCTGGATGTTGTCCAATTTGCCCTGGAGATGACCGCTGATAACGGCAGCCTGGTCATTATTGAACCGGCAACAGAAGGCATTTCCCGCAGGATCGCCCGTTTACACTGGCAGTTAAAGTCTGCTGGATTGGCCACTGCTTTTGCCCCCTGTGCTTACCCGTGGAAGAAATACCCCGGGAAGCAGCGGCGATGCGCTTGCTGGAGTCATGCCTGTGAGCCGTGGCATAAACCTGCTTCCGTGCAGGTACTTGAAAAGTACGGGGCTTGTTCCAAAAATGATGTGGATTTTAACTATTTAATACTGCGCAAGGACGGGTTGAACCGGTTTAAAGCCCATCGCAACCCCGGGAAATATGCCCGGGAGGGATATGTTAAATTGCTGCACGGCTATAAATATATGGGAGAAAAAGTGAACATAGTTGGGGTGGCCACCAACGTTTACCGGCGCAGCGAGTTGATGATAATAGACATTTGCGATGGCACCTGCGGTACCCATAATTATTGTTATATAGAAGCCCGGGGAAACTGTTGGAGCCCGGCTAATGATATGCTGCGCAGTGTCAGACACGGTGACTTTATTGATTTGCGTGGCGTTGGTGTGGCTCCCGGTGCGCGGGGCAGTCATTACACCCTTAAGTTGAGTGGGGATACGAAAGCCGTTGTATATCGCTAAATTGAGCAAATTCATTGGAGTCGTTTAACCGGTCTTGTTAATAATTTTGTCTGCTGTCAGTATGGAGGTATTGTATGTGCGATAGAAAGAATCATAACCAACAGGTTAGCTTGAAGTTCGGCAAGGTAACTAAAACGTTTCCGCTGGTGGAACTGCCCTGTAAACACATTGTCGTTAAATCCGCCAAGGAACTGCACGGGTGGTGGCCGGGCAAGCGGGAGTGTACCGCGGAGCGACTGCTGGTAAACCCTTACAACGGGTGCACCCATAATTGTGCCTTTTGTTATGCCCATGCTATGTGGGGATATTTTAATCTTTATCACAGCCGGAAAATAGTTACAGTTTTTGAAGATTTCCATCTCGAAGTGGCCCGCCAGCTGGACGGGCTGGAAGTGGCCAGCTGCGGGTACCTGTCTCCGGTGACAGACCCTTTTCAGCCTTTAAATATCAAGTATCAACTGTCCGAAAAGCTAATTAAAGTTTTTGTGGACCGCAATTTGCCCATTGAGTTCATCACTAAAAATGTTATCACGGATGAGGCCCTCAGGTTAATGGAAAAACAGGAACATTCTTTCGGGCAGGTATCCATTATTACCCCGGATGAGGAGTTGCGCCGGCGTTTAGTGCCGGGCGGTGCACCCACTGAAAAACTGTTGGATAATTTAACCCGGTTAAAACAGGCCGGCAAATTTGCTGTATGCCGCATAGACCCCATTATTCCCGGCATCACTGATGATGAAAGACAACTGGACCAACTGGTGGGTATGGCGGTTAAGGCCGGTGCAGATCATATTATCACCAGTTGTATGGATATTCCGCAAAAAATCAGGCCTGTCCTGATAGCGCAGCTTGCGGGTATCAACAGCAGTATTCCCCGCTTGTACCGGGAGCTGTATACAGAAAACCTGGACGGCCAGTGGCATGTCAATATAAATACCCGCCGTTTACTGTTTCAAATGATGTCTGGTATTTGCCGCCGGCACGGGGTGAGTTTGGCCCTGTGCATGGAATATGAATCGGTAAATGGACGGGTGCACGGTTTAAACCGGGAGTTTATGACCACCAGGAATTGCGAAGGTTTGGACGTCCCTTTATACATCAGGCAAGGCGGTACTTTTAGACCGGTGAATTGCGACGGGGCCTGCTTGTTATGTAAAGAACCGGTTTGCGGTATCAGTGAGCTGGCCGGCGGCGGAGCCTGGAAGTTAAAAGACTATCGCAGGTGGAGCAAACAGATCAAAGAAAACAAGGAACCCAGGTTGTTCTAGTTTATAATATTCCCTGGTCAAACTGTTCCTACGTTTAAAGGTGCTTTCGCTGGTCTAAAATTCCATCTATGACCGGCCAGGGGCTGGGCCTTAAATAGAATTGTCAGACATCGAGAACCTCCGGTGTGCAAAAAACCCCGGAGGTTCTCGCAAAAAAACTTTTTGTTGAAGGAAGCAGGAAAACCCGCGCCAATAGCGAATTGTAGAGGTGGAAAAACTTGCATGTTTGTTTGACTTTATCTGATCAATGCCACATATTGGTAAAAATAAGGTGTCTTAACGGAGGTTCTCGAAAAACGTTTCTGGAGGCCTTGGGCCGCAAGGGCTGAGCACCCCTGCAGTCTGAATAAAAATAATTCCCCTTGGGGAATTGAAACATGTGCAAGTGACGTCCGCTGTCGCTGTCGTCCAGCGACGTCTGAATAAAAATAATTCCCCTTGGGGAATTGAAGCAATGTAAACTCCCAGGGGAAGGTTTCATCTCCTAAACCGGTATGTCTGAATAAAAATAATTCCCCTTGGGGAATTGAAGCTGTATATTAAAAACCCCTCCTACTTTGCTCGTAATTGCTTCTGGCCGGAATAATTCCCCTTATGTTGCAAACGTGGTTTTCGAGGATACGGTAGAATAGAGCCCATATAGGCTCTATTATTAATTTTGAAAAAAATTTTTTACTGGGTTTTGATATTATAGGTTTTGATGAATTTAACAAAATCTTATGAAAAGAGGCGAGAAAATTGTCTGGTAGAATTCTATTAACTTCATTGAGTGCATACCCAAAAAATACAGTGTATTACCTGGAAAAGGATGCTTCTAAAAAGGTTGAAACAGATTTGGCTACTTTGGCTTTACTGCAACTCCTACCACGGGAAGAGTTGCCGCATAAAATTATTGTTTTGTGCACAACTCTAATTTTGGAGAAAATTTACCCGGTGTTTAGAGAAAAAGTAATAACGGAATATCCCAAGATGGATGTAGTATACATTAAAATACCCGATGGCAAATCAACCGAAGAATTATGGCAGATTATGCACGAAATTTTAGTTGATCAAGATTTAATTCCTGCAAAATGCCGGCTTACTCTGGACTTAACCCACGGGTATAGAACTTTTCCCTTTTTATTTTTTACTGCTGCTCTGTATTTAAAAGCTCTTCGCGGTGTAAATATAGATGCGGCTTATTATGGCCTCTATGAAATGATAGAAAGGGATAAACCTAAACCAATTGTGGATGTATCCCTCATCCTGGACATGGTGGAATGGTTTTATGCCGCCAGAATATTTTCAGAAACCGGCCAGGCCGGCAGCCTGTTAGATAGATTGGCACCTTACGCCGTATTGCCGGAAGGTGTAAGCGGCCGTGAACGCAAGCCGTACGAGTTGGTGGAAAAACTGCGCCAGGACTTCAAACAGGTGGCTGATGCCTATGCCCAGGCGTTGCCATTGGAGTTTGGTATTGCGGCGGACAAGCTCTTAAAAAAATTGAGCGGGCCTTTGCCGGAGCACCTGCAGGCCCAAATGCCCCTGCCGGAGGAGTTGTTTGGTACCATAAAACAATTTATCACTCCCTTTGCCCTGCCGGGACTGAAAAAGGGAAAGCAAAAACTTGGACTGGATTACTGTGAACTCCGGCGCCAGGCCAGTATTATCGACAGGTATATGGAACAGGGTTATGTAAACTTTGCAGCCGGGTTGATACGTGAATGGATGGTTTCCGTTTGCTTGTATCACGTCCAGGCAGGGGATGAACCAAAGGTGGTTGGTGAAAAGTGGCTTTCCAACAAAGACTACGGGCGTAAGGGTGTAGAAGAAAAGCTGGGGGCATTGGGTGATACTTACCGTCATCGCAAGGAGCAACTTGATGGGCAGCAACAGTGGCTGGCTTCTCTATGGAAATATATGACGGATAAACGCAACGGCCTTCATCACCATGGTTTCCGGCAAAACAACGCTTTGCTGGGCCAAGAACACTTGGCGGATATCCGGTCCAAGTGGCAGGAATTAAAGGATGCGCTGGAAGATGGTACAAAATGGAGACTTGATTTTTCTCCTATGGCTGCAGAAAGCGCCGAGCCCTTAGGTGGCGGCACGCTGCTGGTCACCCCTTTGGGGCTTTCCAAAGGGCTGTTGTATTCGGCCCTGCGTCACATTAATCCCGACGCCCTGTTTGTTATATCTTCCGCTGATGCAGCCTGTTACCTGGATGAAATAAAGCAAGCGGCAAGCTGGGAAGGTGATGTTTTTACCCGGTATATGCAGGACGTCCATGCGGGTTTTTCCGAAGGCCCGGGTATTTGTGCCGCTGCGCTGCCGTTAATGAAGCAATATAGCCGGGTGGTGGTGAATATCACCGGTGGCACCACGGCTATGCAGCATATTGTGCAGCAAGTCTTTGAACAGGCATTATCCGGAGCCGTCCAGGTGCGGCGCATTGCCCTGGTGGACAGGCGGAACCCGGCGGAACAGCGGGAACAGCCCTATGTCACGGGGGAATTGATAGAACTGGGAGATTAACCTGGCTGTACAATTACCACATAATAGATACCTGCACCGGATGTTCAGGGGGACGATCTCTGTTACGCGCATTTTAATTTTTTAAGAATCCCCCGGTGGCAATTAATAACGAACGAATAGCCCGGCAAAAAAGCCGGGCTTTAATTTGCCGGCCAAAAGGCCCCTAAAACGGTATCCGGTGTGCCAGGTTTAGCAGTGCGGCGGCGGTGTCCTCGTCCCGGCGTTCCATGGCCTGTTGCAGCACCGCAGGCCAGCTGGCAAAATAGTCCACCATTGCCCCGGGCAGCCCGGGCTGGCCGAAAATCTCCCGGTATTTTTCCATGGCTTTCTTCACAGCATTTTTGTATTCCTTTCTGTACCTGTCACCGGCCCCGGCCAGGTGCCCGGCTTGCTCTGCCAGCACCCCCAGGCCGATGGTCTGTAGTGTTACATTATCATTATCCCTGAAACAAATTTCCAGGGCGCGGCGGTGCCACTCCAACCCGGCTTTAATACTGCCCGTGGCCAGGTAATAGCTGCCCTTTTTCCAGCATATGATTTCCACCGGGTGGTCTGTAAAACCCTTCAGCACCGGGTGGTTATCCAGAGCGTGTTTTTGCCAGGCCTGCTCCATATTACCGGCCAACTCCCCGGGGGCCGCGGCGGCCATCAGGCGGGCATAATGCATCAAGCCGAAATCATATTCCCTGTGCCGGTCGCCGGCCAGGGCCGCGGCAATTTCCTGGGTGGTGACCTCCTGCTGTTTTTTATTCACTCCCAGGGCCAGGTAGTGCAGCGCATCTTGGAAATTACCGGCATCCGTTTCGATGTGGCAGCGGTACATGTAATGCCGGGACAGGTCGTGGGCGCTGGTGAACTGGTCCAGTGCCGCGTCGGAGTCCCTCTGCGCCAGCCGGTAACTGGCGGGGTCCAGCCTGCCTTTGAACATGTAAGCCTGCAGCCTGTTACCCAGTATTTTTCCTTTCAGATCCGATTTTATCGAGTCCGGAAATACTCCGGGCAGGGCGATTGGATATAGCTCGATGGTATCGTTATAAAAGCGTTCCAGGGTATTCATCAGCTTGATGGTGGCGTCAAAATCATAGCAGTTATTGAAATGCACTGCTTCCCAGAACAGAAATTCCATAATATGCTGGAAGTTCTCCCAGTGCCCGGCCAGCGGGGGGATGATTTCTTTTATTTCGTTGATAATTTGCTCCGCCATGCGCACGTTGCCCCGGTGATTGGCAATGGCCAGCACTGATGAGGAAATTTCCAGTGTAATCAGGTTAAGTAAATTTTCATCCAGTGCGGCCGCAGGTGTTTCTTTCAGGGGGCGTAACAGGTGGTTATTGAGCAGTTCCATTAAAAACAGGGCCTGGTCGTACCGCCTGTCCACATTGATGATATAGTTGATCCGGTTTTTGATTGTAGTCAGGTGGTAGTTACGCCCGGTGTCCGGCAGTTCCATCAACTTGTTAACCAGCCGGGGCAAAAGCTTATATAATTTATCGGCGGTGGCCCGGTGGTTGAATCTTTGTTCCTCTAGCAGGGAGGTGCAAATCATGAAAAAGGCTTCGCCCAGGTCACCGGCCGCCATCAGGCGCTCCACGGCACTGATGGTGCCGTACTCCAGTACGCTGTATATATAGCCGTGCTCTTCGATGGTTGCCAGCAGTTCTTGTTGTGCTGCACCTGAAAACTTGGTATTTCTGCAAAACCAGGCATGGCACAGCACATCCGCCAGCATGAGCCGGTACTCTTCCCTGGCGGAGCCGGTGATAAATTTTTTTACGTCCCATTTACTGCTGCCACCGGCCATGCCCCGGCGCAGCCAGGCCCAGTGCAACCGTTCCTGCAGCCGGGCGGTGTATTCCTGCCTCTCAATACCTGTGATCGAGCCGGGGTGCTGTTTATCCTTTACCATGCGCACAGCCGCGTCAATGGACAGGCTGATACTTTCATACTGGGTATTCAGGGTGCTGAAAAGCTGGGTAATACCCTCCGCCAGCATGTTCAAATAAGTTATATCGGGGTTAACAATTTGCAACCTTTCGGTGTTTTCAACCATGAATACTTTGACCTGCCCGGCTGTTAACTGCCGAACCGTGGACAGGGCCATGGCGGGAAACTTTTCGCGGGGCAGTTCATTGGCGTGCAGCGTTCCCCGCCCGGACCAGTTTATGCCCGAGGCACGGCAGGCGGACAACAGAATATCCCTAGCCTGCTTTTCGGTCAGGGCACCCCGGGGGACAAGTATCCCGCCCACCAGCGAATTGCGCCGGTCCTGCGACGTTGCATCATTAAACACTCCGCTTTCGTCCAAAAACAGATCAAACTCTACCAGGGCCATTTTTTCCTCCTTTATCCTTTTTGATTTAACGGGATAATTAGTTAAATAATATAATTTTTGCATGGCCGGCTGCAATAGAAATAGCCGACAAGTGGATAGCCCGGGCATGGTAGTTTATATGACTTGTCGCCGCTGGAATTTATCAACGAACTAGCAGCAGGCATTTGGATTTTATCTAATGTTTTCTGCGGTGGGGCTATGTGGTAAGATAAATATTGATATAGAATTCCCAAAAGATGACCCTGGCCGCACCAATGACTCCTCCAATCCCGCCTGGTGGTACCTGGAAACACCGCCCACCAACGTGGAGCTAGAGGAATTCTTGAAGTTCACCAACATTTATTTTGACGGCGCACCGCCAAATGAGGAAGACAAGGAGAATATTCTTGATTATCTGGTCTGGAAGAGGAAAAGGGAGAGGAAGAAAGGAAAAGGAAAGCAGGGGTGGTGAAAAATGAGTATCCAAAGAAAAGAATTATACCGGTTGATAGATGTGCTACCAGAAAAAGAAATTCCGGTAGCAAAAAGGTTTCTTGAATTTATCATAAACGAGGCGCATTTTGAAGACATCAAGTGGCTAAACGCCGATTTGGCAGATTGGCCCGTCTATGATTGGGGCGCTGAAGGACCTCCGAAGGGTAAGCCTGTACGCTATATTAAAGGAAAAGGCCTAGAAATTATAGGAGGACGGGAACCTTGAATGCCGGCATAAGAGCAGGAGACGTCGTTTTAGTCAGTCTTCCCGCCCACCTACCCAAAGGGCACGAACAAGCAGGCGTAAGACCGGCAATAATAACAGCTGTGCACTAGGGTTATCTTCGCTACCCGGTTGTCATAGTTGTTCCTGTAACCTCGCAAACTGGAAGATGGACAAAGCGGAATCCTTTGCTGTATCAGCAAATACCTGAAGGTTGCGGTGGGCTTCCCAAACCATCAGTAGTTTTAATCGACCAAATACGCGCTGTTGATATACGCAGGATAAGGTCATAAGTGGGAACGCTTGAACAGAAGATCTTTCAAAAAATAAAACAGGGCTTAATTGAATTATTTTCCTCATAAAAAACCTGTTACTGTTGGTTATAGTAGCAGGTTTTGGCTTAATATGGCGGCATGATGGTAACACTTAATAGTTTTTTTTACCGCATTTGCCGGCATTGTTTAGATAAGGTGGCAGAATAAAAATAATTCCCCTTGGGAATTGAAACCTCCCGCCGTTCCAGTGTAAGTAAATAGCTACATTATTAGTCGGAATAAAAATAATCCCCTCCAGGGGATCGAATTCTCGAAAAATTATCTATCTTATGTCCCGATCCAGAACACCGGTCACCTGATTAGCAAATTTAAAAGCCCGGCACATGCAGGCCGGGCCTTAATATTCATGTCGTTTTAACTAATAATAATCCTTGAACAAACCGTTCCGATTGTCCAGGTAGCTTCTCACCGGTTTAAAATCCCTTCTATGTACCGGGCAGGGGCCGTATTGCATAATAGCTTCAATATGCTGCCTGGTGCCGTATCCCTTGTGTTTGTCGAACCCGTACTGGGGATAAAGGGCGTGGTATTCCTCCATGATTTTATCTCGCTCCACCTTGGCCAGTATGGAGGCGGCCGCAATGGACAGGCTTTTGGCGTCCCCGCCCACTATCGCCTGCTGCTTTATTTTTACCCCGGGGATGATGAAACCATCCACCAGCAGTATTTCCGGCTTTACATCCAGCTTGTCCACAGCCCGGGCCATGGCCAGGAAGCTGGCGTTGCGGATATTCAGCCTTTCGATTTCCTCCACCGTGGCCAGGTCCACACTCCAGCCCAGGGCGGCTTCCTTGATTTGCTCCGCCAGTTGTTTTCTTTTCCCGGCGGTTAACTGTTTGGAGTCGTTAACGCCGGTCAGCGCCTCAATATCCTCCGGCAGAATCACTGCGCCGGCCGCCACCGGACCGGCCAGGGGACCCCGGCCCGCTTCGTCCACCCCGGCGATTAACCGGTATCCCTGGGAGCGACAGTTATCCTCATATTTAAGAATGTTTTTCAGCCGTTCCTTTTCTCTAATCCCTTTATCCCTCTCATTAATTAACTTGTTATATAACTTTTGCACGCCGGAACGACTATCTCTGGCCAGCACCGGTAAAATTTCTTCATCTACTTGTTCACTGGCGGCAAGCATTTTCTTAATCTCTTCAATCTTCATGGCGGATATATCCAATGCAGGCACTTCCCCACGGGTATTTAATTTATATTCCATTTTACCATCTTTGCCGCCGTTTTTTCAAAAATTGGCCCGGAAAAAATAATCAACCGGGCAGGCAAATAGGTCCCGAGCCATGGCCGAGGACCTGGTCCCGGGCCTTTGCAATCCGCCGGTAAACGTAGTCCTTGGCTGCTTGAACAGCCGCCGCGGGGTCCGGGTTAAAGCAAAGGTAGGCGGCAATGGCGGAGGATAATGTGCACCCTGTACCGTGGGTATTCCTGGTATCCACCCTGGGCAGGGTAAAGGTGTGCATTTTTTGCCCGTCAAAAAACACATCGGTGGCTTCATGATCATCCATGTGCCCGCCTTTGATCAAAACTCCCCGGGCACCCAGGCCATGGATTAGCCGGGCCGCCCTGTAAACAGAGTCCGCACCGGTAATCTTTATACCCGCCAAAATTTCAGCCTCATATTTATTGGGGGTAACGATAAAAGCCCGGGGCAGTAATTTTTCTTTAATGGTTTGCACGGCGTCGGTTTCCAGCAGCAGGTCGCCGCTGGTGGCCACCATCACCGGGTCCACCACCACATATTTTACATCATGGGCCGCCAGCCGCTCCGCCACGGCCGCAGTTACTGCAGCATTGCCCAGCATACCAACTTTAACGCTGTCCACACCGATGTCGGATATCACCGCATCTATCTGGGCGGCCACCGTTTCCGCCGGCAGCTGGTGTATGCCCTGCACCCCCAGGGTGTTCTGGATGGTCACGGCGGTGATGGCACTCATGCCGAAGACCCCGATATTCTCAAAGGCCTTTAGGTCCGCCTGAATACCCGCGCCCCCGCCGGAATCGGAACCGGCTATGGTTAAAGCCCTTTTCAGCACTTGTCACGGCCTCCCCTTTCCTTATAAGTTTATTTGAACTGTTTTATTCCGTTAATTTTTGCATCTGAATTAATATATCCTGAAAATTATTGAACCGGCGGGCGGTTATGCCCTCCCGGGCGCAATAGGCCTCTAGCGATCTGCCTGCCCTGGCGAAAACCAAACCGGCAAAATGCGCCGGGCAGCGATCGGAGTAACCGTCTCCGATATACACGTTCAAGCCGTCCGGGTCCATCAGCTCCAGCATGATTTTACTTTTGCACACCCCGCAGCGCCCACAGCGAGGGTTGTCGTGGGGGGTCTCTATTTTCCAGCCCTGCCGGTAATGCATCCGGTTGGCGTAAAAGGGCAGCCCCAGATTGTACCTGGCCAACATGGGGCGGATGTAATTATCGTACCCGTCGCTCAATATATATATGGGGTATCCCTTTTTCCCGGCCCAGGCGGCAAAATCGAGAAAGGTGGGGTCCAGCACCTGTTCTGCGATAAAATCATCCAGTTTCGCCGGGGTCATGTCCATCAGATCCAGGGTTCGCTGGGCGCAATCCCGGGTGGAAAGTTTCCCCGCTTCCCACAAACAGTTGAGCTCATGCCAGCCGGAAGCGGCAAACCGTTTCACCATGGTGGCGCAGACATCTTTGTCGGCAATGGTGCCGTCAAAGTCCGAAAAAAATATTATCGATTTTGCCACAGGTTAATCATCCTTCGGGCGGCGGCCTGGATATCCGGGGACGTCATTAAGGCTGATACCACGGCCACCCCGTCCATGCCGGTATCCCGGACGGCTTTTAAGTTGTCCAAATCAATACCGCCGATGGCCACCAGGGGCAGGCGGGTTTTTTGCCGTAGCAGGCGCAGTTTTTCTATGCCCAGGGGTGCCGCGGCGTCGTCCTTGGTGGGGGTGGCAAATACCGGCCCCACTCCCAGGTAATCCGCCCCGGTGTTTTCCCCCTCCCGCAGTTCTTCTTCGTTACTCACCGACAGGCCGATTATTTTATCTTCCCCCAGCAGGGGGCGCACCACGGTTACGGGTAAATCCTCCTGTCCCACGTGCAACCCGTCGGCGTCCGCCGCCAGGGCAATATCCAGCCGGTCGTTGATAATCAGGGGTACCCCCCGGGGCACCAGGGCTTCCTTTAAAGCCAGGGCCAATTGATAAAAATCCCGGCTGTTGGCGTTCTTTTCCCGCAGTTGCACCACGGTTACGCCGCCGGCCACGGCCTTTAAAACCTCCGCCACCAAATCGCGCCCGCCCAGGTAATGGCGGTCAGTCACCAGGTACAGTGCATAATCTATTTGTTTACCCTTCACCAGCACTGCACCCGCCCTTCCTTAATAACATCGTCGCCCCGCAGCTGGTAGAGCCGGTCCACCAGGGCGATCCGAAAACTCCCCGGCCGGTCCCCTGTTTGCCGGGCGGCCCGCTCTCCGGCAATATTAAAGCCCAGGAGACCGGTTACCGAGGCCAGCCACGGTTCTTCCGGTGCGGCCCCCAGGCAGGCGGCCATAACTCCCCCCACCATACAGCCCGCCCCGGTGATTTGTTGAAATAAATGTGTGCCGTTGGCAGTGCTTGCCACCTGCCGGGCATCCGCCACCACGTCAACGGCGCCGGTGGCTACCACAACAATATTATCCCGCCGGCTTAACTCCCGGCAAACCGTGTCCAGGCCGTCGCCGCTGTCCAGGGAATCCACCCCCCGTGCTTTGCTGGCCACCCCCGCCAAACTTTTTATTTCGGCGATATTGCCCTTTACTACTTTTAAAAATTCAATTTCCTGCAACCTGTGATACAATTTCCGCCTGCCTGGTATGGCACTGCAGCCCACCGGGTCCAGCAGGCCGGGCACTTTATTTTCACGGGCACTACCTGCTGCTGCCATTATGGCGGCTTCCTGTTCCGTGGTCAGTGTGCCCGGGTTGATGTACAGGGCGGCGGCCAGAGCGGCGAAGTCCCCGGCTTCAGCCGGGTTTTCCACCATGGCCGGGGAGGCCCCGGAGGCGATGATGGTATTGGCCACGTCGTTAACCGTTACATAGTTGGTGATGCAGTGCACCAGCGGGTTGCTGCGGCGCACGGCGTCCCACAATTCGGCACATTTTTTTAACAGAGCGCTGGTTTCCATATTGTTTCCCCCTTAGTTACAGCATAGTTATTATGGCTTTTTAGGATAAAAAAATAAAGATGAACCAGCACAGGGTTCATCCTTAAACACTTTTAAATCATTTACACTTTCCTCCGCTGGTATTAGCCAGATCAGGTACAAAGGGTCAAAAGCTGCCGCTTTACTCTCAGCCCCGGCTTCAGGAGCCCCCCCAGTGTGCCTATATTTAATTGTATGGTAATCATTTTATAGTTAATGGCAATACCCGTCAAGGGGTGGCTAAAATTGGGGGGAACAATTTGCCGTGGAATTAAGTCATATAATTCAAGTGCCGGGCAATGTGCAAGGGTGTAGCGGGTGCCCGGTGGCAAACTACTATCAACGGGGAGGAAAAAATGTTGCTGAAAAAAATATTACTGCCGGCAGTATTAATAGTATGCCTGGCCATGTCCCTGATTGGTTGTTCCACCAACCAGGCGGGTACCGGCGACGACACGGACCGGGGTCAAGGCACCGGGCAAGGCATCAGCCGGGAAGAGCAAACTGTGCTAATGGATGACTTCGGTGCCCTGGTGGCAGGCAGTGGGGATATTGATGAAATAATTAAATACGTGGACGACAACATCTCCAAGCTTTCTCCGGAGAATGCTTCGCAAATGATTACCGGGCTGGAAAAAGCCCAGCAGGATTATTTACCCGAGATGGAAGCCAGGTTTTACCCCGACGGCATAGCCCAAAAATTCTTTGCGGTCTACCAGGCCGGTGGGGATATTAACGACCCTGATACCATAAAGGACCAGGAGATAAAACAGCTGGTGCAGCAAACTAAAAATGCGGGCTATAAGGTGGATACCGCCGAGGGTATGTATTACCCCGTTATCGATTACCAGCGGTACCGGGAATACAGTTCCATGGTGACTCCAGATATTAAAGCCTATATCGATATTATGGCCGCCCACTCCAACAATCCTCCCGCCAAAGATGCCGCGCTGGTGATTGGCTGGGATGAATTACTGTCCCGGGCGTTGCAACAGGAAAAGTTTGTCGATACCTATGCTGACTCAGCCAAGCTTGCCGGTGTGCGGGATATGTACCGGCTGTATGTTCAATTTGTTTTATTCGGGCTCAATAATACCCCTTTGTTCAGTTATGATGATAAAGCCATGTCCCCTGATGCCAAAACAGGCTACGCCAGAGTACTGGCGGAAAGCGAACCCAGCCGGCTGACCGAAATTGTCCAGGGTTTCCTTGACCTTGTGGAGCAAAATAATAACCGGCTGACGGGTGAAGTGGAAAAATACAGGCAAAAATGTCTCGAAGATATTGGCATTGCGGGCATAGATTAATAGGGTTCTAAACAGGCTAATTCCATTCCACGGTTGTGACCACCCGTGGAATTATTTTTACCACCGGGGGAAAGATGTCTAATGGACATGCCGGCACATCCATGATATAACATAATTATGGAAGGGGCTGTTCGAAATGCCGCGCGGGATTCACTTGTAATCCTTACGTTGGCTGGCTTTTGCGCTTTTCGAACAAACTGTAGAAGAGACTCTCTCTAATAAGGTTGTTTACAATAATATTATATAGAAGGAGTTGGACCGATGGAGAACAAGGAAAAAAGTACGGACGCCCGCTATCTGCTGGCTGCTTTAATTGAGATATACCGGGGCAATGTTGTTTATTTGCCCGAGTTTGACCCTCAAATGGAAAGGGATTTGCTACGGGATGTTTTTTCATCCGCTATTAGCTTTGCCAGGTTTGATGAATCCCGGCAAACCATCAGCAATGAGATATTCAAATGCGTCAACGAAGGGGCCACGGTGAAGGAGCAGATGGAACTGGCCAAAGACCAAACCCCCGATGTATTAAACGCAAAAATGGTTGCCGCCGCCCATGTGTTGAAAATCATGGACGACAGTAAAATTATGCTTTCATAAAGCAGCTAACCTGCTCCTTGATTAATCACCATCGCAAGAAATAACCCCGCTATGGCAGGGGTTATTTTTATGCCTGGTTAATGCCGGGCCAGGCATTGTTAAAAGAATAAAATTCCCGGATAACTTCTAATCCTTTGTGTTATTAAATAGTATTAACTATGGATACCGTCCATTAACTTGACAAGTAAAAACAGGTGGGGTATTTTTATTTAAATAAGAACAATTCCTGTTTAGGAGTGATACTGTTTTGACGGCCCAGGATATTTTTGACAAATTAAAGGAGCATGGTTATAAAATAACTCCCCAGCGCCAGGAAATTATCCATTTGCTGGCCCGGGAGAAAAGGCATATGACCGTGGAAGACATTCATAACCATATAGCGGCCCGTTTCCCAAATTTAAGCGTGGATACCGTTTACCGCAATGTCGGTGTGTTGGAGCGGCTGAATATGCTGGACAGAACGGATTTTGGCGACGGCAAGGGCAGGTACAAACTGGTGGAAAGGGAAGGTCACCGGCACCATTTAATCTGCCTGAAATGCGGCTTTTCCGAGGAAGTGGATTTCTGTCCTTTGGATTACATTGACCAGCAGAGTATCAGGGAAAAAAATTTTGCCATTGAGAGGCATAATTTTGAGATCTTTGGTTATTGTGCCCGGTGTGGAAAAAAGGGGGATAAGTAATTGCGTAAAACAGCTGTTTTATGGTTATCGATCGTATTATTAATCAGTTTATCAATAACGGGCTGTAGTGATTCCGCCGGCCAACGGGGTGACACCGGGACGCAGGAGGATGAGATGCTGGTTTATGCCACCATTTACCCTGTTTATGATTTTGCCGCTCGAATTTGCGGTGACCGGGCCCGGGTGGTGCAGCTGGTGCCCGACGGAGTGGAACCCCATGATTGGGAACCTTCACCCGGGGATATGGTTAACTTGCAAAAGGCCGGGGTATTGATTTACAACGGCGCGGGTATGGAAACCTGGGTGGAAAAGGTGCTGGCCGGCCTTAAAAAGGGCGGGCCGGTGCCGGTGGACTGCAGCGCGGGGATTGCACTGCTCCCTGTGGATGGCCCAGCCCACGGTCACCAGCACCCTTTGGAAACCGCCGGGCATGACGCCCACACCGGCGGCCACGACGACGGGTACGGGCACGGCTCGAATATTGACCCGCATATCTGGCTGGATCCCCAAAACGCTTGCAAGATGGTGGATAACATACTCCGGGGAGTGCAACAGGCAGACCCGGAAAACGCCGCCTATTATGAGGCCAATGCCCGGCAGTACCAGGAACAGTTAAAACAATTGGATCAAAGGTATGCCGAAACCCTGGGCGGGGCTGGTATGCGCAAGTTTATCGTATCCCACGCCGCCTTTGGTTACCTGGCCCACCGGTATGGCCTGGAGCAGGTGCCCATCCGGGGTATATCCCCGGAGGCCGACCCCAGCCCGGCCCGGATGACGGAAATCATCAAAACGGTACGCCAGGAGGGGGTCAAATATATCTTCTTTGAAACCCTGGTCAGCCCGCGGGTTTCCGAGGTGATTGCCCGGGAAGCGGGGGCCGAAACGCTGGTGCTCAACCCCCTGGGCGGTTTGACCGCCGGGGAAAGGCAGGCGGGTAAAGATTACCTGGCCGTGATGGAGGAAAACCTGCACAACCTTTCCCTGGCCCTGGGAGTGATAGAAAACCATGATTGAATTAAATAATGTGCATTTTACTTACGGGTGCCACCCGGTGCTGGACGGTATCTCCCTGCATGTGCATGAAGGTGAAGTGGTGGGGATAACCGGTCCCAACGGAGCGGGCAAGAGCACTTTGCTTTATATCATCCTGGGGCTTTTAAAACCCCAGTCCGGGGAGGTTAAAATCCTGGGCGTGCCGGTAAACAGGTTCAGGGAATGGCACCGGATCGGTTACGTTTCCCAGAGGGCCACCCTTTTTAACCGCAGTTACCCGGCCACGGTATTTGAAGTGGTACTGTCGGGCCGGGCGGCGCTGCGGGGCATGTTTCGCTTTTTCGGCCGGGGGGATAAACGTTGCGCCGAGGAGGCGCTGGAGCGGGTGAATATGTTGTCGTGGCGCAATACCCCCATCAGCGCTTTATCCGGGGGGCAGCAGCAGAGGGTGATGATTGCCCGCGCCCTGGCGGTAAAGCCCCGGATTTTAGTGATGGATGAGCCCACCAATGGCGTGGACGCCGCCAACCTGGCGGATTTGGCCCGGCTGCTCAAGGATTTGCGCTCCGATGGCGTCACCATGCTGCTGGTGTCCCACGAGCCGGAATGGCTTTCTTCCCTGGCCAGCAGGCGGGTTTGCCTGGACCGTAAAATTTGCTCCTGCCATTGCCATGACTATCCCGGTGAACTGCTCTGGCGGGAATGCACGCAGAGCCGGGAAGAAAAAATAAGCCTGGACTGCGCGGACAGTCTGGTCAGGGGGTAGGTACCCGTTGGAGATATTTCAGTATGATTTTATGCTGCGGGCTCTGGGTGGGGGGCTGCTGGCGGGGGTTATTTGCCCCATTATCGGGCTTTTTATCACCCTGCGCCGCATGTCCATGATTGCCGACGCCCTGTCCCACGTTTGCCTGTCCGGGGTGGCGGCCGGCCTTTTAATGGGCACCCAGCCCGTGCTGGCGGCATCCGCCTTTGCCCTGGGCGGCTCACTGTTAATTGAAGGCTTGCGGGACAAATACAAGCATTATGCCGAGCTAGCCATTGCCATTATTTTATCGGCCGGGGTGGCCCTGGGGGCTATCCTGATTGGTTTGGGCAACGGCTTTAACGGCAGTTTTATGAGTTACCTGTTCGGCAGTATCGTCCTGATCACCGGGGAGGATATTTATGTCATGGCGGCCATCGGCCTGCCGGTGCTTCTGTTGACAGTGTTCTTTATTAAAGAACAGTTTGCCATCACCTTTGATGAGGAGACCGCCAGGGTCAGCGGTTTGCCGGTGAAATTGATCAATGTGGGCTTTACTGCCCTTACGGCGTTGACCATTGCGGTATCCATGCGTATTGTGGGAATATTGCTGGTTTCATCGCTGATGATTTTACCTGTGGCGGTGGCCATGCAGGTAGCCAAAAGCTTTCGGGGCACTCTGGTTACTGCGGTCGCCACCGGGGAGGCGGCTGTATTAATAGGCCTGTTATGCTCCTTTTATCTGGATTTGCCGCCGGGGGGTGCCATTGTCATGACGCTGGTGCTGCTGCTGGTGCTGACCCTGGCCGTAAATTCCCGCCGGGCGGCTACCGCGTAACAACCTTGTATGCATGGCCTTGCCAGGGCACAAAAGGTCATGAAAGAATGTTTACGTTGAGGTTTGATCTTGAGGGGTTTTTCCAACAACTTCTATCATAACTCTATATTATGTCCGGTTTAACAGGGGTGAACATAAGCGTGATTGCAAAGGAACAGAGGTTGGAACAGAGGTTTTTTTACTGTCCCAAATGCGGGGGAAAACTGTCATACCGTTACCGAGAGGGGGACCGCCCACGGCTCACCTGTAGTGCCTGCCGGTATATTTTATATGAAAACCCGGTGGTGGGTGTGGCCGCCATTGTTCTAAACCCCCGCAACCAAATACTGCTGGGGCGCCGGGTTGGGGGAAAATACGCCGGGTTATGGTGTATTCCCTGCGGTTACGTTGAATATGACGAAGATGTATACCAGGCGGTACGGCGGGAGTTTAAGGAGGAAACCAACCTGGATATAGAGCCCCTTGGGGTATACACGGTACAGTCCAATTTCCATGACCCGGAAAAACATACCGTGGGTATCTGGTTTTGGGCCCGGGTAACCGGCGGGGAATTGCGGGCCGGCGATGACCTGGACCGTGCCGGTTATTTTGATCTGTATAACCCCCCGCCGCTGGCCTTTCCCACCGACCGGGTGGTTATTGAGCGCTTGGGTGATGATATAAAGAAAAGGGTATTGACAGCCCGGGCGGGGTTGTATTAACATGATGCTGACAATTTAATGGCGGAGCGGAGCAATAGCGTTGATGAGATAGTTTAGCCGAGACGACTCGGAGACTTGCGGGGTGAGAACCAGCTTATTTGGGCTGGTTTTTTTTATTGCCCCAATAAGTTAAAGGGAGGCCAGCCATGATACTGCTCATTGATAATTATGATTCCTTTGTTTATAACCTGTATCAATACCTTTGTGAGCTGGGACAGGAAGTGGAGGTATACCGTAATGACAAAATAACCCCGGAGGAGATAGAGGCGCTGTCCCCGCAATGTATTGTGCTGTCACCGGGGCCCTGCAGCCCGGATGAGGCCGGCATTTCCCTGGAGGTGGTCAGGCGTATGGCCGGCAAGATTCCCATTTTCGGTGTTTGCCTGGGGCACCAGACCATCGGCCAGGCCTTGGGGGGTAAAGTGGTGCGGGCTCCCAGGCTGATGCACGGCAAAACCTCCCGGGTATTTCACGATGGCCGGGGAATATATGCCGGCCTGCCCAATCCCATGGCGGTGGCCCGTTACCATTCATTGATTCTGGAAAGGGAAAGTTTGCCGGAATGCCTTGAGGTTACTGCGGTTACCGCCCGGGGGGAAATAATGGGGGTGCGTCATCGCCACTTACCGGTGGAAGGGGTGCAGTTCCACCCCGAGTCGATATTGACCACCTTCGGGAAAAAAATTATGAGCAACTACCTCAATTCCATCGAGGGAGGGATGGGACATGCCGGTTAATTTGCCTTTATATAAAAAACTGTCCTTCCGTGTTGAAGCGCCGGTGTTGCTGGAAAAGCTTAAATTCCTGGATTACCCCTTTTTGCTGGACACGGGTATGCAGGTTAACGGTCTGGGGCATCACTCCTTTGTGGGGGCCGATCCCTTTATGGTGCTGACCGGCAAGGGAAACCGGGTTACCCTGCACCGGGGTAATGAAGTGGCTGAATACCAGGGTTCGCCCGTGACGGAATTGCAAAGATTGATGGAACAACTGGCCATGCCGCCGGAGTGCGGTTTATTTCCGTTAAACGGCGGGGCGGTTGGTTACTTCAGTTATGACCTGGGGCGGCAGTTTGAAGAAATACCGGTGCAGGCCGTCGATGATTTGCAAACTCCCGACCTTTGCCTGGGTTTTTACGATACCCTGGTGGCGGTGGATGTACGGACAAATGAGGCCACCATTATATCCACCGGTTTACCGGAGCGGGGTGAGGCGGCCTTCAGGCGGGCCAGGCAGCGGCTGGAGTGGTTTGAAACCTGGTTGAGCTCGGATACAAACCCGCCAGCCGGGCATTTGCCCGGCCGGGACACCGGGTTTTGCTCCCGAAAGGCCCGTGAAATGGAGTCCAATTTTACCATGGACCAGTACTGCAGTGCGGCGGCCCGGGCTGTGGAATACATAGCCGCCGGGGATATTTTCCAGGTCAACCTGAGCCAGCGTTTCACCGTGCCCCAAGCCATGGATGCCTGGACCCTGTACCGGCGGCTGAGAAAAATTAATCCCGCCCCCTTTGCCGCCTACCTCTCCTACGGTGATATGGAAATAATCTCCGCTTCTCCGGAGCGTTTTTTAAAGGTGGAGGGGGATTTGGTGCAAACATGTCCCATCAAGGGTACTAGACCCCGGGGGCACACCCCTGCAGAAGACCAGCGCCTGCGCCGGGAACTGTGGCACAGTGAAAAGGACCGGGCCGAGCTGATGATGATTGTTGACTTGGAGCGCAACGACTTAGGCCGGGTTTGCCAGGTAGGTTCAGTCCACGTGCCGGATCTGTACCGCCTGGAGGAATACGCCACTGTATTCCACCTGGTGTCCACGGTGGAAGGCCGGTTGCTGCCCGGCAAGGGTATTGCCGACCTGTTGGCCGCCACTTTCCCCGGTGGGTCAATAACGGGTGCGCCCAAAATCAGAGCCATGGAAATTATTGAGGAAATTGAGCCGGTGCGCCGGGGAATATACACCGGCTCCATCGGCTATCTCGGATTTGACGGGCGGGTGGATTTAAATATAGTTATCCGCACCATACTGGCCACCGGAGGTAATATGTATTTTCAGGTGGGCGGGGCCGTTACCGCCGATTCGGACCCTTATAAAGAATACATGGAAACCCTGGACAAGGCCCGGGCACTGATCAGGGCGCTGGGATGGGATACCGGCTGTGCCGGGTTGAAATAAGCAGACCAGAGCTTACTTTTAAACAAGCTTTTTAAGGAGGCTAAAAATAATTTGTCTGAATTTTACCTGGTTAATGGTCAAATCGCCACCGGCACCGGTATGAAACCGGGATTAAAGGATATGGCACTGCTGTATGGTTACAGCCTGTTTGAAACCATGCTGGTTGTGCGGGGCAGGCCGGTATTTATCAACCGCCACCTGAAACGAATGCTGCAATCCGTATCCGAGCTGGGTATTAAGCTAACTTATAGTTATGATGTTCTAGCTGCGATGTGCAGCCGGGCCCTGGCCCGTTCCGGTATTCGGGAGGGTGTACTGCGCCTGATGGTCACAGCCGGTGACGGTGGTGATGAGGGCGGTAGCGTTATAACAGCGGTGCGGGAAGGCCTGCCCTACCCGGAGGAGCAATATGCAAAGGGTTTTGCGCTGGTAACCCTGGATTTTCCCCGCAATGAGCAATCACCTCTGGTTAAGCATAAAACAGCCAATTACCTGGAAAATCTACTGGGCCGGCGTAAAGCCCGGCTTCAGGGCTATGATGAAGGCTTATTTTTAAATACCAGGGGGATGGTGGCGGAGGGCACGGTAAGCAATATTTTTATCGTGCAAGACGGCATATTATTGACGCCCCCGGTGGAAGCGGGATTGCTGCCGGGCACCGTGCGCCGCCTGGTAATGGAATACGCTCCCCGGTTTGGGTACCGGTGCATGGAAACAGATTTAAGCCCCGGGGATATTAAAAATGCCGGTGAATGCTTCTTAACCAACGCATTGATGGGTGTAATGCCCGTGGTTAGCCTGGATGGACATGCACTGGGCGGGGGGGAATCCGCCAGGCCCGGCGCGGTAACGAAAATTATCAGGGATATGTATCTGGAACTGGTGCTTAAAGAGTTGGGCCGGCCAGTAACATCACAGGGGGTAACTGAATAGTATATGACAGAAAGTATTAAAACACTGGGAGGAGTTACTAAATGGCATACGGCGGTTTTCAATCCAGCGGTTTGATCCTTTTCCTGATCTTGATTTTAATTGTGTTTGGAATGGGCTTTAAAGGCTACGGGTCTTACCAGGCGGCGGAAGAATAAACTTGATGGAAAGAGATATTTCTGAAATTTTGGAGTTGCTTTTATGGCAACTCCAAAGTTTTTTCGGTACGGGAAGGAGAAAAATATGAAAGTGCATATCACCAGGGTTGATAATCCTGCGGCCATGCAATCTTTTTTATCAGTACCCGACCTGGTTTACGGGCGGGGGACTGTGCCGCCTTCGGCGGGTAAATATGCCACGGGCTTGCGTTTTATGCCCTTGGCCAACCCGTTATTACAGCACCTGAAATTTGCCAACTATGTGGCCACTATTGACGATCAGCCCGTGGGGCGGGTAACCGCCTCCGTTGATGGGCTAAATCCCCGGCCGGAAGAAGGGTTCTGGGGTTGTTTTGAATGTATCGACGATTCCGGTGTCGCCGCGGCCCTCCTTGACGCTGCTGCCAAATGGCTGAAAAAGCAGGGTAAAACAGTGATGATTGGACCTGCTACTTTAAATACCAACCAGCAGGTGGGGTTAATGATCAAGGGATTTGAGTATGAACCACAGATGGAAATACCTTATAATCCCCCCTATTATCAAAGGCTGGTGGAGGATGCCGGGTTGGAGAAAATACATGACCTGGAATGTTTTAAGTGGACGCTACCCGGAGAACTCCCCCGGCAGTTGGCCCGCACCGGGAGCGTGCCGGGTGTAATGATCAGGCCGGTGAATTATGCCAGCGGGCGTGAGGCTAAAATTGTCCAGGAAATAAATAACAGGATGCTGGCGGGGATGTGGGGGTTCATACCGCTGTCCCTGGCGGATACCAGGGGTTTTTTAATGAGCCTGTCATCCCGGGTTCCGCCGGATTTATTTATGATCGCCGAGGTGCACGGGCGGCCTGCAGGTATGTTTTTATCAATCCCTTACCAAAAACCCGGCCAGGACGGAGATGGTGGAGTAATTCGGCT
The DNA here is from genome assembly GCF_008124625.1 of Desulfallas thermosapovorans DSM 6562. Taxonomy (NCBI): domain Bacteria; kingdom Bacillati; phylum Bacillota; class Clostridia; order Eubacteriales; family Desulfallaceae; genus Desulfallas; species Desulfallas thermosapovorans. The sequence continues at coordinate 275,546 of NZ_VNHM01000001.1, read as the reverse complement.
GGCCATCGGCGGTATAGTACCCGAGTTCAGGCATCAAGGCATTCACTGGCAGTTGTTAAGGAGTTTTTATACCTGGTGTAAAGAGCACGGATATACCCGGGGAGAAGCCTCCCAGGTGGCTGAAAGTAACGATACTGTCAAAAGAAAAATTATCATGCCCTTGTTTGGCGGTCAGATTATCAAGCTTTTCCGGGTTTACCGGCGGAGCCTGGACTGATTATATACCGGTGGGTAAAATTAGTGGCATTTAGCCGGGCGATAATTCGGGAAAGTGGTAAAAATTTTACAGCAACTGTAACAATTTTGCAGCCCGTTAAATATTATGTTATTACAAAATTGAAAAATGAAGGAGGAGTCTGGAATGTCGGGTAAAGGTACTTATTTTGATGGTAGCTTCATTCTATTTCTGATTCTGATCCTGCTGGTATTCGGCATGGGCTTCTATGGATGGGGTGCTTAATAGTTAAGCAACCATTTAATGTTTATAACAAAAAAGGAGGGGTGAATAATGGCTTACGGTGGTGGCACATATTTTGACGGCAGCTTCATTTTGTTCTTAATTCTGATCCTGCTGGTCTTTGGCATGGGTTACGGTGTATACGGCGCCAGTAAAAAATAATCATATCCACCGGTTTGCATGGTAATCCCCTGTGGGCTGCGCAGGGGATTCTTAATTATGGCGCCAAAAAGCCTTTATCCTTTGTGGGAAAGGGTTTTTGGCAACATAATTATCACTGTTGAAATGCAGGAATAAATATCCTGGCAGGCGAAAAGAATAATCATCACATCTCCATCGGATGATTTTTCACCGGGAGTTTACACAGGGGGATTTATTAATTGAGGATATTCGCCATCGCTGATTTGCACCTTTCCTTCACAGGTGCCCTGCATGTGGATAATTGGGATGCAAACCGGGAGTACAAACCCATGGTGGATTTGGACAAAACCTGGCATAATCACGCGCGCCGGATTTATGAGAATTGGCACCGGCTGGTAAAGGAGGATGATGTGGTGCTGGTGCCGGGGGATATATCCTGGGCTATGCGGCTTGATGAAGCCCGTACGGATTTCGATTACCTGGGTTCATTACCGGGGCGGTTGATTTGTGTACAGGGTAACCATGATTACTGGTGGCAGAGCATTTCCCGGGCCAGGGCAGCGGTACCGTCCAATGTGCATTTAATACAAAATGATCATGTTGAACTGGACGGAATCAACATCTGCGGCACCCGGGGTTGGCTTTGCCCAAACGGTGCTTACTTCAAGGAGGAGGACGAAAAAATATATCGCCGGGAATTGATCCGGCTGGAAAACTCATTACGAAGCGCTCAGGCGGGGCCTAAATTGGTGATGATGCACTATATGCCCACCAATGAAAAACACGATTATTCGGGTTTTATAGAATTGCTGCAAAAATATGAAGTGGCAACGGTGGTTTACGGTCACTTACATGCCAAAGCCTGCCGGTACCGGTTGCCCGACCGGGCTTGGGGCATAAATTTTCATTTAACCAGTGCTGATTATCTTAACTTTACGCCCCGGTTGATTGTTTCGTACTGATTTAGCTATGCATTGCCGTTATTTTTGCCGGTGTGCTCAAAACATGCCGGGTGTCCGAAAACAATCTCTTTGTCCCTGCAGGCATATACCGCTCTGGTGCCGGCGGGTACTTCCCGGCCGCACACCATGCAGGGGAGGGGTTCCCGGGCCGGTAAAACAACCCCTTGCAGTTCTTGGCCCCGCCAGTGAATATGAACCTGGTGTAGTTTGTTTTTATGTGGTTTAACCGGTGAACAGCCGGGATGAAAAAACCGGCTCTTTTTTTTGCCCTGTTCCCTGAAACGGTAGTGAACAATGGGACTATAGGGCATTATTTTTTTACGGCAGCGGGAACAGGTGCGGGCACTACCGGCGTTGCCCTTAAGCAGGTAGCGCGTGTGATCGGGTTTACAGCGCACCTTCATGTCCTTTATATATTTAGCCCGGGCGGGGTCTTCCTTTATCCAGGCATCAACTTGACGATAATAATCCCGGTAGTTGCGTTCTTCAAGTTTTATATCGGCCGGAAAACCCGCTGCTATTATTTGTTGTTGAAAAATACTTTCGGCCACTTCGTGGGCCAGACCCTCCATTTTTGCGGTCTCCCATTGGTAACCGTTTTCAGTGAGCCATTTATGCAACCCGAAAAAAATATTACCGGAGCAGACGTAAAGGCGGTCATTCCGGCTTACCCCGGCTTCCCGCATCATTTCCAGTACTTTTCGGCGGGCCACTTCTTCCATGCTCAGTTTATTGTCCCAGGTAAGGGGTAGATATCTTTTATATATTCGCCGGGGTTGTTCACAGACCAGTACCAGCACTTCGGAAAATGCCCTGCAGCCTCCCCCGGCGTCTTCAATGTACCATTGCAGCATTGTCAGGTTATGACCTCCCAGGAATAAAACGTTAAACAAATGGATACACATACAGCAGCCGATTCGGTTATGGTGACTGCCGTATTTTAGGTTCTGGTTACCTTGCCTGTATTATGATATATTATAGCATAGGGAATTCTTCATGTCTTTTTTAAGGGGGGAGTATATTTTGATGTCCAGGTTTGTTTGTGATATTTGTGGGGAAGAAGTTGCTGTTCACGAAGGGATTCTTACCTGGGCCAGGGACGATGAAACATTGTCCAACTTTACACTGACCCATAAAAATTCTCCCGAGCGTAACTGCCAGCCGGCAAATAATAACCGGTTTAAAGATTTGTATACACTCACCATGATCCATGGTTACCTGGAGTTTATTGCATATCTGGTGGACCGGTGGGAAAGCGGCTTTTTTCTGCGGGATGCCGAGTCGCTGAAAAAAGTGCTGGAGCAGTTAAACCTGCACATGCACGAAAAAATAATATTGCTCACCGAAGAAGAAAACTAATCCACACCAACCTTTTATATACTTGTTATCTAAACAGTAAGTTTAATATGGTACGTTCCCCATTCCCCGGATTTTTTACGTTTCGGGGATTTTTTCATTGTATCAGCCACCTGGAGTGAGGCAAAATAATAAAAATTAACTACAGGTGGTGATGACAATGCCCGGTTTAAAAGATACTTTTAAGCACGAGTTGGTACGCGGGGAATCTCCCGCCAGGCTGTGGGATAAAGATGAAAAGGGCAAAGCATTGCGGCAAAACCCCTATAAGACTCCACCCAATAACCTTACAACCAAACAAAAAAAATACGGTTTTTGATGTTAACAGGCTGTTCGTAATAATTTTTATTATTTGGTTTGGCCGGTCGCGTAACTTAACTGTACCGCAACTGCGGGTTCTCCGGAACTCGCGGTTTGTTTTTTAAAGAAAAAAGGGCTGAAGTGGCCATGCATCTCCAGCCCGTTATGCAATAACCCCTTATTTATTGTTATTAGATGAACAGCTTGTGGTAAAACAGGGTGCTTACTTACCGGTTAAATTGAATTCCCGGGCAAGCTCTGTGAAGGCGGGCAAACCTCTTTTGATAACCTGCATGTCCATGCAGTAGGAAAGCCTGAAATGTCCCGGCAGTCCGAATCCGCTGCCGGGAACCAGCAGTAAATTGTATTTCTGGGCCCGGCGTACAAATTCCACATCGTCCTCAATGGGGCAGCGGGGGAAGAAGTAAAATGCACCCATGGGTTTGGTTACCTCAAATCCCAGCTCGGTAAGGTGTTTATAAATAACGTCCCTTTTTTCCTGATAAGCCGCAATATCTACACTTTGACGTTGCAGCGGTGTAATCAAACGCTGGATTAGGGCAGGGGCGTTGACGAAGCCCAGAGTGCGATTGCAAAATACCAGCCCGTCGAAGATAAGCTCACTGTCCTCGATATCCGGGTTTAATGCGATGTAACCGATACGTTCACCGGGCAGTGCCAGATCCTTGCTGTGGGAAGTAACTATAATGGAGTTTTTAATATAGTTAAATACATTGGGCACGGTGGTGCCCTCATATACAATTTTAGCGTAGGGTTCGTCGGAAATCAGGTAGACCGGCGTACCCAGTTCCCGTTCCTTCTGTTCCAGCAGCCTGCCCAGCTCTGCCAGGGTTTCGGCGGGGTAAACCGCGCCCGAGGGGTTGTTGGGCGAATTGATGATAATGGCCCGGGTATTGGGTCCGATGGCTTCGGCCAGGGCTGCCGTATCCAGCTGAAAATCAGCTTTGGTGGGTACTTCCTTTATCCGGCCGCCGTGGTTATCCACGTAAAACCTGTATTCCACAAAGTAGGGGGTGGTGACGATTACCTCCTCGCCGGGGTTGAGCAGCGTTTTTAAAACCACGTTAAGCCCGCCGCCGGCCCCGCAGGTCATGACAATGTGACCGGGGGTTACAGGCCGGCCGGTATCCTCCGCCAGTACACCGGCTATGGCTTGCCTGGTTTCTTCGTAACCGGCGTTGCTCATGTACCTGTGCATGCCCGGTACCGGGTCGGCGGCGATTTTCCGCAGCTCCCGGTGGAATGCCTCGGGAGGTTCCACGTCGGGGTTGCCCAGGGTAAAATCATATACCTTTTCGGCTCCGTAAATTTTACGTAATTTCTCCCCTTCTTCAAACATCCTGCGGATCCAGGATGAATTGGACAGGGAAGTTTCTATTTTCTGGGCTATGGGCATTAATAATTCACTCTCCTTGCTATGCTGACGCGCTTTTTTTACCGCTGTAAATTATTTCTGGCTTGTTTGGAAAAAACCTGCCTCTGAAAATAAATTGCCTTTAAATAGTTTATCCCAAAAGCAGGCACCTGCGTAAGCATCGCAAATGCCAGCCAACGTAGAGGTTATAAGTGAAACTTGGGCGGATTTTTTATACAGCCCCTTAAACTTAAATATAATATGAAATATTAATCCGGTTCCGGCGGGATGTCGAACCTGATCCTGTTCAGGGTAAACCCTTGTTCCAGATTGCTAACTGAAATGGTATCCGCCGCCACCAGACGCTTTTTACCTGTTTCACCGGGGTGGAAATGCAGCAGCACTACGGAATAGGGTATTTGTTTGGTTTGTAATCCCCGCAAACCCGCCGCGCCGGAGGTGCCCGCGTTAATCAAAATACTGCCCCCTTGTTGGTGTATCTCCATCCGGTGGTTGTGTCCGAACAGTATCACCGGCACATAACCGGCCAGTGAGCGGGCCATTTTATCATTGTGCAGCAGTGCGATATCCACCTTTTCCGGCCCCAGCTGATCGATGCTTTCCTGTACTTGCCGGGTCAGCCTGGGTATGGTGCTTAAGTCGGGCGGTGTCACTGCGCTGGTGGTGGAGGACGGATCAGGCACCCCGTAAAAGGTCAGCCCGTATTTTTCCACCAATCCCTTTACCACGGTAACGTTGGGTATTTGCTCCATCTTTTCCGTAATGGCCGGCGCATCGTGATTGCCGGGAATAAAAAAGTAGGGTATATCAATATGGTTTAATTGTTCCAGCAGCACTGTTTCCAGCGGAGTACCAAAATCAGTGATATCTCCGGTATCAATGATCATATCGGCCCCAAACAGCCCGGCCACCTGCAGTACGAAATCCATACCGGCCGGGTTATTATGCAGGTCGGATATATGCAATATTTTAAATTCTTCGGTTTCATTTCCAATGGGCTGTAAACTGTCCACCCGTTCATAAATTTGATTAAGATTTTCGGCTATGATGGACAGGTTTTCACCCAGGAGCTCAATTTTGCCGAAGGTTTCCTGGGCCAGGTTGACCATCCACGGGGCCATACGCAAAACGCCCGAGTACTGAGGGTTGCGAAAGGCGCTGCTGTCATAGGTGAAGTATGTGGCAGCCAGTAAACCCCCTGCCAGTATCATGCCGGCCAGTGCACCGGCGATATATTTGGGGGGGCTGCCCTTACGGGTGATAAAAACACCCGTCACTCCGCCCAGCAGGGCCAAGGCCAGCAGCTTGGCAATAAATACCGCAGCCACCTGCCGCAGTACCGTTTTGCTTTGCTGGATAATTTCGTCGCGGCCCGTGTTGTGGTTCAAAAAACGCTGTATTGACTGCAAGTCGATATTTTCCAGCCGTACCGACAAAGACAGTGGTGCGTTGTGGGTGTGGGCGCGCACGGTACCCAGGGGCGGTAATTCCACTACGGTGTAACCCTTTTCACTAATCTGCGCCGATACTCGAAACTGGAGGGCTTCGATATTAAACTGCATGTGTCCGAACAGGCTGATTAACAGCACCGCTCCGGCGATGGCCATTAACACACTGAAAAAAAATTCGCTTTTGGAGGAAGTAATCATTTTCAGCTCCTGAAATATGTGCTAATAATATACTTGCCATCGAAATCATTTATTAACAGGCGCGTATGCCTGGTTTAATCAGAGGGGGAAAAGATGATCGATAAACCTGCTGTTGCCGGGGGAAAACCGGTACGGGAAAATTCTTTGCCGCTGGCAGAGGCTTCGGTACATGAGAACGATATACTGGCGGTAACCGGGGTGCTGCGCGGGGGAAAACTGGGCTGTGGTGAAACCGTGCAAAAATTTGAAAGGGCTGTGGCGAAGTATGTTGGTGCCAGGTATGCCGTGGCGGTATCTTCCGGCGCAGCGGGGCTGCATATTGCCCTGATGTCCGCTGCAGTCGGTCACCAGGAGGAGGTTATCACTTCACCGCTGACCCACCCCGCCACCGCCAATTGTATTCTATACCAGGGGGGCATACACACCTTTGCCGATATAGACAGCGCCACATTTAATATTGATCCCGGGGTGGTGGCGACAAAAATAAGCAGCCGCACCGCAGCACTGATACCGGTACATTTTGCCGGTAATCCCTGCAACATGGAAGCGCTACACAGGCTGGCCCGGGAGCATAACCTCATTGTTATAGAGGATGCCGCCCATGCTTTGGGCGGTGAATATGGCGGACAAAAAATCGGCGCTTTAAGTGATTTGACGGTGTTTAGTTTTAGCGATCCCCAGCATTGTTATACGGGGGAGGGCGGCGTGGTAACCACCGACTCCGAGGAATTTTACCAGTGGATGCTGATATTCCGGGAAAACGGTATGGTCCGCGATCCCCAAAAACTGGCCAGGCCCGAGGGGCCATGGCGGGTGGAAATGCAAGACCGGGGTTATAACTACCGGATGACTGAAATGCAGGCCGCCCTTGGTATTGGTCAATTGGCCCGGGCCGAGGAATTTATTGCCCGGCGCACCGCCATTGCGGAAAAATATAACCGGGCTTTGGCCGGTCACCCGGCCGTGGTGCTGCCGGAACAAAATCCCCGGGGCCGCTCCACCTGGCACTATTACCTGCTGGCGCTGCGTTTGGAGAATCTCAAAGCCAGCCGCTCGGATATTTTTTATGCTCTGCGGGCGGAAAACATTGAAGTGGGCGTACATTACCTGCCGGTATTTTTACACCCTTACTACCTGTGGATTGGCCACCCCGACGTGTGCACTTTGGAAGGCAGCCTTTGCCTGCAGGCCGAGGAACTGTATAATCGTTTGTTAACCCTGCCTTTATACCCCGCTATGACCGACCGGGATGTGGATGATGTAATTACGGCGGTGATCCGGGTTTTGGACTATTATACACTCTAGGGAACTGTTCGAAAGATCCGTGCGAGATTCGTTTAAAATCTCTACGCCGGCTGGCTTGCGTCGCTCACGCAAGCCCCGGGTGTGATCAATATCACACTTTTAATGGGGGCAATATTACTTTAAACAGTAGCCCAAAGGGGTATATTAATGACAGAAAATATTAGCGAGGTGAACAACGTGGCAAAAAGACAAATAGTTAAAATAGACGAGGAAAAGTGCAACGGCTGCGGGCTTTGTGTAAGCCCTTGCGTGGAAGGCGCCATTACCATTGAAAACGGCAAGGCTAAGGTGACCAGGGAGGAGTTATGTGACGGGGCCGGTTTTTGTATCGGAGTGTGCCCCCGGGGGGCACTGTCCGTGGAAACCCGGGAAGCACCCGATTTTGATGAGCACGCCGTGGAGATGCATGTAAAACAAAACCCGGGGACATATATTCCCCAGGCCTGCTTCAACTGTGGCAGGAATGAAGACGAGGTAGCTGTTCTGCCATGCCGAAAAAAAGGGCAAAGCCTTTGGGTATGCACCAAGTGCCTGCCTGCACTGATTCACGGTTAAATTATTGGGTTTCATTGGACTCATGGTTCTCGTTATTCAAATTCGTGTCATTCATGTTCATGAACATGGTGCGGGCATGTTCAAAACTGTTATTCATAGCAGTGATCCCTTCCCGCAGGGTGCTTAAGGAACGCGATGTTTGGTCGATCAGTCCTCTGACAAATCCCAGTTTGACATCGGCCTGGCTATCGGTACTGAGAACCAGTAAAATAAGAATTAGAAACAATGAAAAAGGATTGGCATTTCTATTGGACAAATTACACGGCCTCCTTTATCTAAATAATTATATCTCTATAATATGCCGCAAAACTTCTATGGTGAAAGTTTGGAGGCCTGCCGGGATTGGCAAAGATAGGTTGTTCATATTTTACGCAAAGGTATGCTCATTACCCGGTCCGTTCCACAGGCGGGACAGGTAAACAGGTGCCGGCAGCATTCATCCTCAAAGCTCATGTTGAAGTACGGGCTGTACGGTCCCTTGTAATCCGTCACGGGACCGGCATCAACCATAGTATGGCCGCAGGGACAACGGGGTAATAGCTTCTCCAGGCCGTTGCATAATACGCACGCAGTATCCATAAAGCAAATACCTCCTTTTTTCGTTATTGTACCCGTCCCGGGCCCGGGGCATAAAAAACCCGCGTAAAAACTACGCGGGTTTTTCGCCGGGTTTTTTATGTTGCTATTTCAGCTTCTTCCAATAGCTTCATTTTTAACACTTTTCCGCTGGGTGACTTGGGGATCCTTGGGATAAACTTAACAAGCCGGGGTAGATTTTCGGCTGCCAACTGGTTGCTTTGTTGCATAAAAGCCAATATTTCGGTTTCGGTAACATTATCAGCCCGGGGCACAATAAATGCAACCAGGCATTCTTTGCCATCCTGGCCGGGCGCGTATATTACCGCCACTTCGTCCACCGCAGGGTGTTCATACAATAGGTTTTCCACCTGGCGAAACATAAATCTGTTGATCACCGGGGAAACATCGCCCGTTGTTTGATTACATTCCATTACTTATTCCCTCCCCTTTTCCAGCAGTTTTTAATTAGCTGTGTAATTAGTTATAATTGTAAAAACCGCGTCCGGTTTTCCGGCCCAGGTGTCCTGCACGTACCAGTTTTCTAAGCAGCGGGCAGGGGCGATACTTGGAATCGCCCGTTTCGGTATAGAGGGTGTCACATACCATGAGCAGCGTATCCAGTCCGATTAAATCTGAAAGGGCCAGAGGTCCGATGGGGTGGTTGGCACCCAGTTTCATGCCTTTATCGATGTCTTCCGCCGAAGCGACCCCTTCCATCAGCACAAACATGGCCTCGTTGAGCATGGGTACCAGTATGCGGTTTACGGCAAATAATGGTGCCTCGTTAACCATAATGCTTTCTTTGTCCATCTTTTCCACCAGTTCCCGGGTTACTTGCACTGTGTCATCATCTGTCTCGGCGGCCCGGATCAATTCAACCAGCTTCATTACGGGCACGGGGTTGAAAAAGTGCATACCGATAAATTTGTTGGGTCTTCTGGTAACCGCGGCCATTTCGGTTACGCTCAAGCCCGAAGTGTTGGAGGCGAAATAAGCTTCGGGCTTGCAGATTTGATCCAATTCCCTGTAAAGCTCTTTTTTCAGTTCCATTTTTTCGATAATGGCCTCAATAATAAAATCACAGACCGCCAAGTCGGCAAGGGAAGTGGTGCCCTTGATACGTTCCAGCGCGGCGGCGGCATCCGCCTCGGTTAATTTTTGCTTTTTTACTTCCCGGGCCAGGTTCTTTTCGATCACTGCCATACCCCGGTTGACCAATTCACCGGTAATGTCACGCATAATCACCCGGTAACCTGCTTTGGCGGCCACCTGGGCGATACCGTTACCCATTGTGCCTGCTCCCACAACCCCGATTACGTTAATAGTCATCGATTTAGACCTCCCTTTCCAAAATAATGGCTATTCCCATACCGCCGCCCACGCAAAGTGAAGCCATGCCGTAACGGGCATTGCGCCGTTCCATTTCATTGAGTAATGTAACCACGATGCGGGTGCCGGTGCAGCCCACCGGGTGACCCAGGCTGATGCCGCTGCCGTTAACGTTGGTGATTTCCCGGTTCAGATCCAGCAATTTTTCACAGGCTAAATACTGGGCGGCAAATGCTTCGTTCAATTCAATTAAATCAATGTCGGCCAGGCTTAGCCCGGCCCGCTTCAGGGCCTTTTTTATGGCCGGCACAGGGCCGTAACCCATCAAATCGGGTTCCACCCCGGCCCGGGCGTGGCTGACAATGCGGGCCAGCGGTTTTATGCCCAGCTCCCGGGCCTTATCCGCCGACATGATGATCACTGCCGCGGCGGCATCATTTAAGCCCGAGGCGTTGCCCGCCGTTACGGTGCCGTTTTTACGAAAGGCCGGGCGCAGCTTGGCCAGGCTTTCCATGCTGATGTCCGCCCTGGGGTGCTCGTCACGATCCACCAACACCGGGTCACCTTTACGCTGTGGGACGGGTACCGGTACAATTTCTTTGGCAAAGTAACCCTTCTCGATGGCATTAATGGCGTTTTTATGGCTGCGGTAAGCAATTATATCCTGTTCTTCCCTGGTAATACCATACTTGTCTGCCAGCCGCTCGGCTGTTTCCCCCATCATTATTTTATGGATGGGATCGGTGAGGGTCTCCCACAGCGCATCGGTAAATTCACCATGCTGCAGGCGCATGCCCCAGCGGGCTTTTTTTAATACGTATGGTGCGGTGCTCATGCTTTCAGTGCCGCCGGCCAGGACGATATCCGAATCGCCGGTGACTATCTGCTGGTAACCGGAAATAATCGCCTGCATGGCCGAGGCGCACTGTCTCTGGATAGTCATGCCGGTCACCGTGTCCGGCAGTCCGGCCATTAAAGCTGCGGTGCGTCCAATGTTTGGTTCTTCACTGCTTTGTACACAGCAGCCCAGGATAACGTCGTCGATGTCCGCCGGGTTTACGCCGGCACGTTTGATTACTTCTTTAATTACAGCAACGGCCAGCCCGCCTGCCGTTACGGTGCGCAGCGAACCGCCAAAGTCGCCGATTGGTGTCCTGGTGCCTGCTACTATTACGACATCTTGCATGTTTTTGACCTCCTTGTTTTAATCAAGCTCGAACATTAGCAGTTGATTAGCTATTCTGAAAACTTTAACAATACCAAAATGATTTACTCCTATTGTATAACATAATTTTCTTCTTAATTTTGAAAAAGTCCTTCTTTTCTAAATATTTTAAGATTAAAAATATTTAGACAACGTGGTTTGCCGCCATTAATTCTGCTGCGTTTATTTTCTTGACGTGCCGGATTGGCTCGTGGTGCCCTTCCTTTGAACAAGATAAACCACAGCCAGCCCCAGTCCCGCCCCCAAAAGGTCCCGGGCTATGTCATAGAGGTCGGGATAGCGGGTGGGAATAAAATGCTGGTGTATTTCATCGGTGATACCATATAACAGGCACAGCAGAAAGGCTTTTACAAAGGGACGGGCATGGTGGTACCTGTGTAAGGCCAGGTAATATAAAGGTCCCAGCACAAAGTAGGCTACTATATGGCCCGGGTTAAGATTGTCGATAAAGGGAAACAAGGAGTGTAGTTCACTGCCTGTCCGCCCGGATAAATAAAATATCAGGGCCATCCAAAGGATGGCGGGAATCCAGTACATAGTCCCCCGACTCCTGTATAAATGGCTGGGCTGCTATTTAACCCTAATGATGGTTTGACAGTAATTTAACAGACATGTTTCCGATATCCAAACATGTGGTATTATATCATATAGCGTTATATTTGGGGAGGTTTATAAGTTTGCGTTTTTTTGTTATTGTGCTGGTTACACTCCTCCTGGACCAGTTTTCCAAGTATATCATCACATCGTCTATGCTGCTGGGAGAGTCCATTCCGGTTTTGCCGCCGGTTTTTTATATCACCTATATTTTAAACCCCGGTGCTGCCTTTGGTATACTGGCCGAAAAAACAACCCTGTTTATTGTTGTCTCGTTGCTGGTGGTGGTGGGGGTGCTGGTGGGTTATCGCTTTTTACCCCGGGAAAGGATTCTGGTGCGCCTGGCTTCGGGCCTGGTTGCGGGGGGCGCGCTGGGTAACTTGATTGACCGGGTGCGCCTGGGTCGAGTGATTGATTTTTTGGATTTTCGGGTTTGGCCGGTCTTTAACCTGGCGGACACGGCAATAGTTATAGGTGCCGTGCTTCTAATTATAGATATTTGGCGCAATGATAAAGGGGAACAGCAAAGGGTGGACGCCAATGCCGAAAACTGAAATTTACCGGGTGGAGGCCGGGGAGGCCGGGGTGCGTTTGGATGTTTTTGTGACCTCCAGGGAGGGTAAGCTGAGCCGGTCCTTTGTGCAAAAGCTTATCGGCGATGGTGCCGTCACAGTGAACAGGGCAGCGGCCCGGGCCAATTACAGGTTAAAGGAAGGGGATACCGTTGTTGTTAACCTGCCGCCGCCCGTGGAACTTACTGTACAGCCCGAGCCCATAGCCCTTGAAATTTATTATGAGGATATGGATGTCATAGTGGTGAATAAGCCCAGGGGCATGGTGGTGCACCCGGCGGAGGGAAATTACACGGGTACGCTGGTTAATGCCCTGCTTTATCACTGCCGGGACCTTTCCGGTATCAACGGTGTGCTCAGGCCCGGCATTGTGCACCGCATTGACAAGGATACCTCGGGTTTGTTGATGGTGGCTAAAAATGACCTGGCCCATGAGCACCTGGCGGGCCAGTTAAAGGAGCATACTGTCCGGCGGGGTTACCTGGCCCTGGCTCACGGTGTGCTGTCCAGTGACCGGGGGGTGGTGGATGCACCCATTGGCCGGGACCCGCGGGACCGGCAGAAAATGGCCGTAACCAGTCGCAATGCCAAAAAAGCGGTGACCCATTACCGGGTACTGGGCCGGGCAGGTAATTATACATTATTAAAATTACGCCTGGAAACGGGACGTACCCACCAGATCAGGGTACATATGGCTTACATTGGGCACCCGCTGGTGGGAGATACCAGATATGGACCGGGTAAGCCCCATTTTAATTTGGAGGGTCAGTTTCTGCATGCTTACCTGTTGGGGTTTATCCATCCCCGCAACGGTGAATACATGGAATTTCGTGCCCCTTTGCCGGCGGAGCTAACCACTATATTAAAAAAATTGGGGTTTGACGAAAAAACTGTTTAAAGTTGTTTTTTGCTATTTAAATAAACGAATTGTTTCCAGAAACAGTGCGGTCAACCCGGCTGCCATCAATGGCCCCACGGGAACGCCGTTTAAAAATACAATGCCGAATATTGAGCCGATCAGCAGCCCGAAAATCAATTCGGGGTCGATTTGCAGCAGCCGTAACCCCTCACCGTTTAAATGGGTGGCCAGTGCCCCCCCAAGGATGGCCAGTATGCCCGGCAGGGAAGTAAAGGTGCCGATTAATTCTTTTTCCGTTACTTTACCGCTGGCCACGGGTACCAAAATAGCCAGTAATAAAAATAACAAGCCTATTTCTAGGCCTCTTTTTTCAAGCAACGAAAATATAAAATGCAAATTGGAAAATTTAATTATCAGTAATACGCAGGCAGCGGTGGCAATTAAATTGGAGCGGGCAATAATGCCCACCAGGAGCAGCGCCACCAGCAGTGGTACTCCATTCATGATCTCGCCTCGCCATGACAATTTTTAGTAAATATATGCCGCCGCCTTTCACTGTATTACCTGGTTTAACTAAGTGGTTGCTTGATGGTAGCATTACATTTCCACATTATTGACGGTTTTAAAACTATTTGCCGGTGCCGGGTGTTTACCTTACAACACCCGGCACCGGAGCGAACAAGTAAAAAACCGTAATTAGCCTTTTATTTTGGTTCATCCAGATCGGCTAGCACCAGCTGCAGGGTATCTGCCCGCAGTCCCACCCGCAGTGCCTCCACCGCCAGCACCTCCTGGGGTGGGATATTGCCCAGGTTTACATCCGAACCAAACCGGGTAATCAGATCTTGCTGTTGAATTTTTAGGGGTGCTTCCCAGATAATTAAAGACGGATCGCCGATATAATCCAGAAGTACCTGCAAATCATCATCTGCCATTTTACCATTGGCATCATAGAGCCCTACATTAAGACCACATTCCCGGCCTTCCAGAATAACCTTGTAAGCACCGTTTTGCAAATCTTTAAGGGCCATGCGGGCCAGTGTTTCCACCGGTATTTCGGCGCCGTTGTTTTTTTTGCCCACTTCGGTTAATACTCTAAATCCCTTTTCGGCAGCTAATGTTATTGTTTCTTCTCTCACCTCCTGGCTCAAGGGTATGGTTCCGTCACTCACCTCAATGGCCGTGAAGCCAAAAAAATTGCAGGTGTCGAGAAACTCCCTGACCTTGTTTTGTAATAATGCCACTTCTAAAAATGTGCCTCCCGGATAAATATCAATATTGTATGAACGCACCAGTTGTATTTTTTCTTCCAAAGCCCCTTCGGCATAGAGGGCCGGTGTTCCGAAACCCAGCTTGATGAAATCAATGTGCTGGTAATTGATTTTTAAAAGGTCCCTGGTTTCCCCTATGCCCATACCTTTATCGATTACCATGGTTAGTCCTTTGTTTCTGGGTTTGTTCAATCGTTCACCAAGCGGGAAGGAAATAACCTCCCGCCATTTACTGGAATACGCGTATTCAGACAAATTACCAACCCCTTTCCCGGTTATTTCGCATACGCCGGGAGAACGCATGCAGTTGCCCACCCCCTTTTAATTTTTCTAGCCGGGAAAGAGATTTTTGTGCACTTGATTAGAAAATATTCACTGGCCTGCGGATTGGTTACCTGGTTGACCTGCCAAATAACGGTGCAGTTACGTATATCAAGACAGGTGGTTAAATCCATCCAAAAATAATGCGGGGAGTGGTTTTTATTGCGGATTAACAGGTGGAAATGCTTTATTGGAGGCATGCTTGCGGTGGCTGTATTTGCCTTCGCCATGATATCGCCAACGGATGCTCTGGCCAAAAACAACGGCAACGGTAAAGGTAACGGCAAAATACCTCCGGGACAATTGAAAAAAATATCCTTTACCATGATGGGCGATGTCTATGGTCACTGGGCGGCCGAACCTGTAACGGCCATGCAAAGGCAAGGCATCATTGTGGGATTCCCGGATGGGAAGTTTTATCCCCAGAAAGAAGTCTCCAAAAACGAGGCACTGGTCATGTTGATGCGTGCCATGGGCTACGAGGATGAATCACCCACCGGCAAAAGTTTGAAGTTGGTGCCGAAAAGCTGGGCCAGTGGCATGGTTGCCCTGGCTTTGGACAAGGGTATTATAACCCGGGAAGAATTAAAGAATTTTAATGGTAACGAAGCGGCCCAGAGATATGAGGTGGCCGTGTGGCTGGCCAGGGCGCTTTCAAACAGTGATATGTTGGGTAACTTGTCAGGTGGGACCGTACAATTCATCGATGCCGGTAAAATACCGGGTTATGCTAAAAATTATGTGGCCCAGATGGCCCGGGCCGGTATTATGAGAGGTTACCCCGGTAATGTCTTTAAGCCCCAAAACCCGGTGCAAAGAGCGGAAATCGCGGCTATGTTGTTCCGGTGTCAAAATATGTTTTCGTTGAACCCCAGATTTGAATTTATTAAAGGTACCGTGGATGATGTAATGCCATCGGACCCGGCCTTTATATCCATAGTCCCCGGCAGTGATGACCGGTTGACAATACTGGTGCAGGTGGCTGATGATGCTGCCATATTTGTTGATGGCGAAGCAGTGGAACTAGAGGATATTGAAAGGGGTTACGCGGTTTCACTGGTGCTCAACTCAGCCCGTAAAGCCATTGTGGTAAGTGCGGGCTCAGAAGGTGCCGCGGATAATGACGATGAGAACAAAGACGAGGCTGCCCCGGAAGTTGTCAAACTCAATCCCAAAGATGGTGCCGGTGATGTTAAAGCCGGTATTGATGAACTGGTGGTTACCTTTGATGAAAAAATCTACCCCGTTAAATCCCTAAAGGATATTAAGGATAAAATAGGGGTGGAAAATATCACTAAGGACCGGAGCATTAATATTGGGGATGTTGAAATTGACGGTAGGGATTTAATCATCGAACTGAAGGTAGGGTTGGAAGAAAACTGTCGTTATGCAGTATATATCCCGGCAAATATCATCAAGGATAAAGAAGGCAATAAATTTGCCGGTATTAACTCCAGGGACTGGCGATTTGCAACATTTGAAGGTGAAGATGAAGATGAAGACGCCCCGAAACCAGAGAAATTAAATCCTAAAGATGGTGCAAAGGTTGAGTACGGTATCAAAAAAATAACGGTAAAATTTGATGAACCGGTGCAATGGGTAAACGAGAAATCCAGTAAAAATACGGCAATAGTATTTAATACAACCACCAATGCTTTACTAACTCCTGATGATGTTAATATTGATGAAGACCAACTGGTTATTGAATTTGATAAAAAACTGCCGGTGGGAGAATACGGCATAACTATTTCGTCAGGCATTATAGAAGACCTGTCCGGTAATAAATTCCCGGGCATTGGTGTTAACGATTGGGTATTTGAAGTGGTGGAGGAAGACGACTAATTGCATTAGTAACTCGAACTTAAAGGGGAAGCCATAGCGGCTTCTCCTATTGTATTTTATAAGAGGTGCCGGAGCAGGTTTGGGTTGATAATCGAGGAAGTTAATGAGAAAATAGTACAGATTGTACTGAAAGTTGGTGCCTGATTTGCCCCAATTGGTGAACAGAAAGCCCGGTGGAGGGAGGTAAAACGAATGGTTTTACCGGAAAGCAAACTTTTAGGTGCGGTGTGTCACGGTTCCATATTCTTTGGCCTGCCTATAGTGGTGCCGCTGATTGTCTATTTATTAAAGAAGGATGATGATTTTGTTAACCATCACGCCCGGGAGTCGCTGACCATGCATATTATATCCCTGCTTTTAGGGGTGGGGGTGGGGATACTGTGCCTTTTACTTATCGGATTTTTGCTGGTCGTTCCCCTGGCGATATTGGGAATTGTATATACTGTCTTCGCCATAATAGCAATTATAAAATGTTTGTCGGGCGAATATTACCATTATCCCATCACTACGAAATATGCCCGGGCCTGGTTTGAATGCTGAAAATTTGAGGTAAAAATTTTTCTTTACTTTTGTCACTTAAAGAAATAATTCACTTTCCTTGCAGGAATAAACCATATGGTTATCGAATAGCTAAAATAATGATCACTTGTTTTGTGATACATATTTAGCTATTATTTTTTTCTGCTAAGTGAATTATGGTACAAATCTAATGGAGTGACTGTGCTAGAATATAAAACTATATGGGAGGTCTTAGTATGGATAACTTGGTGCCAATTCGTTCCGTTGACGATATTTTCCCCAAATATCGCAACACACCCATCGATCTTTTATTGCAGTATCACAACCTGAATGCCCCCCTGGATAATTATGAACATGCGGAAGTAGTAATCGGCATGTGCATGGATAATCGCAAGCAATTGCGTATACCCGATAACTTTGCTTATATTCTCCGTACCGGCGGGGGCAACCTGCGTCATATTGAATTTAAAATATCATACGCCGTGGCTGTTGGGGGCGTCAAAGCCATTGCTTTAATTGGCCATGATAAATGCGGTATGGTTAACTTGATGGCCAAAAAAGATAAATTTGTGCAGGGGTTGGTGGACTGGGCCGGCTGGGATAAGGAGCGGGCAGAAGAGCACTTCATGAATTACGCACCCATGTTTGAAATTGATAATGAAATCGATTTTGTTATTAGCGAAGCCCGAAGATTGCGCCAGCGCTATCCCAAAATTTTAGTGGTCCCTTTGTTTTATGGTATAGACGACAAACTTTTATATTTAATTAATGAATAATGCGCGGGCGGGTGGGGTTACTTGCCCGCCTTTTCCGCCTTTTTTGCATTACAGCCATTAAGGCTTCAAACACCTTGCACCCGTGCAAGCGCTGTAAAAGCCGGTCATGGACTTTTCCATCAGCCACGATATATAAAATTTTGTTGCGATTAGGACCAGCCGTAATCAGTGCTTAAGCGTAAAGTCATAATGAGCATATTTTCCTGCTGGCTAATCTTCTTTTAATTTATACGTGGGGACGGTGTTTAAATATCCTTTCATCTTGCCATATTTGATAAAATTGTCCTGTATGCTAATCTCGGAATTCAAAAGTTCTATGAAAAATTTCCTAATGCGGTCATTGGTTAAACTTTGCTTGACAGCTGCAACATGTATCAGCGTGGCGCCTACGATACCGAAAAAGAGGTTTCGATACATAAAGTCATCATTAATAAAATGTTTGGTATCTGCCGGCCAGGCAATGATCCTGGCGGGTTTTTTTTATGAACAAAAAAGTCCCGGGTATTACGGTGGGTACCATTACTGTGCGTACCGCCGAAAACCCGGGATATACAGTTTTATCAATTAAACACCAACCATGCAAAGGCACCGGTTAACTATTATTTGTGACCGTATACTTCCTGCAGTAAAACAGAGACATTGTTCGAGTTGGCATTTGCCGTGGCCAGTCCCGGCTTGTTGTCACCTGTAAAATCTGCTGTGGTGATGCCAAAAGGAAACTCCCCCACCGGGAAATCAGTGATTGCTTTGAAACTGCCCTTCCCGTCACCCCACAGGATTGAGACATCCGAGTCGCCGGAGTTTGCCACGGCCAGGTCTACGTTATTGTCATTGTTGAAATCTGCTG
The DNA here is from genome assembly GCF_008124625.1 of Desulfallas thermosapovorans DSM 6562. Classification (NCBI taxonomy): domain Bacteria; kingdom Bacillati; phylum Bacillota; class Clostridia; order Eubacteriales; family Desulfallaceae; genus Desulfallas; species Desulfallas thermosapovorans. The sequence goes on along the minus strand of NZ_VNHM01000001.1, from coordinate 256,691 downwards.
TGGCTATCCCTATGGGTCCATCGCCCACCAGAAAGGGAGAGCCGGGAGCTGAAGTGAAATTGCCGGTTCCGTTGCCCAGCAATACCGATGCGTTTTGTTCGTTAATATTTGTCACCGCCAAATCCACATTGCTGTCGTGATTAAAATCTGCAGCTGTAATACCAAAGGGACCGTTCCCAACCGTGAATGGTGAGCCGGTGGCCGGGGCGAAATTGCCGGTGCCATTGCCCAGCAGTACTGATACACTGCTATCAAGATTATTGGCCGTGGCCAGATCCACATTACCGTCATGGTTAAAGTCCGCCGCAGTGATACTGAAAGGAGAGTGCCCCACCGGAAAATCGGTGGCTGTCCCGAAGGTGCCGTCACCGTTACCCAAAAGAATGGAAACGTTATCACTGAGGCTTGTTACCGCCAGGTCCACGTTGTTGTCGTTATCACAGTCCGCTGCGGTAATGCCTATGGGCAGATTACCGGCGGGAAAGTTCGTGGCCGGGCCGAAATTACCGTTACCGTCCCCCAGCAGAACAGAAACATTATCGTTTAAAGTGTTTATTACCGCCAGATCTATGTTGCCGTCGTGGTTAAAGTCCGCTGCAGTTATACCGCGGGGGGAATTCCCCACCGGGAAGTCGGTAGCCGCGTCGAAACTGCCATCTCCGTTACCCAGCAAAACCGACACGTTATGGTCCAACAAGTTTGTCGTGGCCAGATCTATTCTGCCATCATTGTCAAAATCCGCCGCGGTGATGCCGTTGGGGTTGCTGCCCACCGGGTGGTTGACTGCCGTCCGGAAGGTTACTCCGGCAAAGGCTGCATAAATCCCTGCAAATAGCGTTAATATGGCTAATAGTGCCAGCGCTGAGGTAATCTTATTTAACTTTTTCCACTGCATTTGTTACCGCACCCCCATTGAAGCCAGTTGTTAATTGAGCGTGCCAATAATCAGATACTAAAACCCCCTTTCCCATGGTGCTTGTTTAAAGTTTTTGCATTATCACAGGCGTGCCCAACCCATTATCCTTATCCATACAATAAAACCATGTTTTACCTATACTATTCATTTGCCGGTGTATTAGTTACTGCATATGCCATGCTATGCATTGCTCCCGTCCTAACCGCGAAAATAAAAAAGGGAACACCGGGCATAAGCCTGTTCCCCTCATTTTATTAAGGATAAGAATAATTGTTGCAGTAACCGTGGGCCGGGTAACGTTATTCCCCGGGCATGTCCTCTTTCCCTTTGTCCTTTTTACCTCCGGGCAGGGGTTTGCGAGCAGGGGCAAATACAAACTCGGTTCTTACGGCCTGTACCGCCTGGCCATTGGCCTGTTGCGGCTGTTGTCCCGCTCCCGAATCGCCCGCCGCTGTCAAGTCCTTGACTCTGATAAAGAATAATGCCGCCAGCGCTGTTACCCCGGCCAGTATGGTGCCGCCCCAGTACATGTAAGCGTTGCTGATATCCATCAGGTAGCCAAACAGAGGCGGCCCCGCGGCCACCCCTAAAAAGCGCACGCTGCCATATACCGAAGTGACAAGACCCCTTTCCTGGGTATCGGTGGTGCTGGTGATGATGGTATTCAAACATGGCAACAGCAGTCCCGTACCTAAACCGGCCATGGAAATGCCGGCAAAGAAAAGATAAATATTTTCGTATATGTTCAGGGCGGCCAGGGAAACAGCCACCAGGCCGAGCCCGGTTACCACCAGCCATTTCATCAGCCGCACCTTTTTTTTGATCAGCAGGCCGGTGACAAAAGAAGTAACCGACATAAACAGCACAGGTACCGCCAGAGCCGCGCCTTTGACGAGACCGGTCAAACCCACGGTTTCCTCCAGGTAATCACTGAGGAAAAACAGTATGCCGAATAGTATAAGCAGGGCAACCATACCGCTCAAAAAAATGGTGGCCAGCAGCACCGATTTATTTTTAAATACCTTTTTTATAGACTTGCCGTACTGGGCTATACTCTGGGTGGCCCGGTTTTCTTCCGGTTCCCTGGTTAAAAACCAGATGCCCAGCACGATGGGTATGATGATGGCCGGGAAAAATAAAAAAGTGGCGTACCAGACAATCAAGCCAATGGCGGCCCCCAGCACGGGGCTCAGTACTTTGCCGAAGCCGTTGGCTGCTTCCACCACCCCCAGGGCCTTGCTGCGTTTAGGGCCGGAAAACAAATCACCGGTGAAGGCCATGGCAATGGGAGTGGTGCCCGCAGCACCGATGCCCTGAATTATCCGCCCGCTGATAATCCATGTATAAGCCCTTTCGTGTAGAAACATGGCGGCCAGCCCGGCGATGATTCCGCCCAGCCCATATAGTATCAGGCCAGGGATAATTACTTTTTTACGGCCGATGCGGTCGGATAAAAATCCGGCCAGCGGTATGAGCAGGCCGGGTATGGAAAAAGCGGTGATGACCATGCTGACTTTTATCTCGCTAAGATTCAGCGCTGCCTGTAATTGTGGCAATACCGGTATAAGCATGGAATTGCCCAGTACCATAATAAAAGGCACGGCCGCAATGGCGGCCAGTGCGGCTGCTCCGGCTTGCGCCCCCATGACGCTCCACATCCTTTCTAAAGACACGGATATTTTAACTCTAAGAGACAAGTGCTATGCATTTTAACACCCACTCCCGCATAAGAAAAAATAGTATAAAACGGGGGTGGAAGGTAATGTTTCTTATTTTTGACAAGATAGTCATTTCCATGGCGGCGGTGCGCTTTTTATCCGCGACCATTGAATTTACAGCGGCCATGTTGATGCTGCACTTCAATAAGGTGGAAACGGCATTTAAAATTAATGCCGTGCTGGCCATGGTGGGACCCACCATTTTAATTATCGTTACCACCCTGGGATTGGTGGGTTTGGCCGGCAAAGTGTCTTTGGCGGGTATGGCCACCATAATGCTGGGAGTAGCATTAATCTTTTTAGGTATTAATAAACTTTAAGAGTCTGTTGGAAAAGCAGGCTTTGGCGTATGAGCACTGCAAATGACAGCTACCGTAGAGATTATGGGGGATCTTGCATAGACTTTTCGAACAGCATTTTTAAGATGTTGTATAAATGGTTTTTTACCGGGTGAAAATTTGAACGGGGGATTTGTATAATGCGTTGACGTCCCCGGTTGTTTTTGATAGTATTGTGTAGATGAAAAACCACCTTTAAAATCGGTCCCGTGAGACCGGTAAGGATACATAGTATAAACAGGGTCAGTGTGCCTGTCTATGCCTCTTACCGGGTAGACAGGTTTTTTAATGCTGTTATTTGACGGGGGGTGTTCTCTTGCCGGCATTAAGGGAAAAGGCCCGGATCATTGACCAGGATGGTATCAGGCGTGCCCTGACCCGTATCGCCCATGAAATTATTGAGCGCAACAAGGGTACGGATAATTTGGTACTGATTGGTATCAGGCGACGGGGTGTACCCCTGGCCCGGAGATTGGCCGGTAAAATCAAGCAGATTGAAGGCAGTCAAGTGCCGGTGGGCATTCTTGATATTACCCTGTACCGGGATGATTTGTCTTCTCTAAACCACCAGCCTGTGGTTAGGCAAACCGAGGTTAACTTTTCTATAGAAGGCAAAAAAGTGGTGCTGGTGGACGACGTTTTATATACCGGGCGCACCATTCGGGCCGCCCTGGACGCTGTTATCGATTTGGGGCGGCCCAGGAGTATTCAACTGGCGGCACTGATTGACCGGGGCCATCGTGAATTACCCATCAGGGCCGATTATGTGGGGAAAAACGTTCCCACGGCCCGCCGGGAACTTGTGGAGGTACGCCTGTCGGAAACCGATGGCATGGACGAAGTGGTGATTATGGAAAAAACATAAATAGCTTTGGCTCCTTTTAAGCGGTCCCGAGAGGCTGGCAAGGGAGAGCTTTCAGCTCGTTTGGGGATTTTGTGCCGTCCATATGACATTTGGCACGGTATATCCCTGTGTCGTAGCTCAGCCGGCCTCCGCCGGGTTTTTGATAAACCCGGGGAGGCTTATTTATTGGGGAGGGGGTTATTTTGGATTGTATAAACACAAGGATTTGTTGGCATTAAAAGACCTTAGCGCTGGTGAAATCAGTTTCTTACTGGATACCGCAAAGCCTATGAAGGAAATAATCACCAGGCCCATTAAAAAAGTACCCACGCTGCGGGGTCGCACCGTGGTGAACCTTTTCTACGAAAACAGCACTCGTACCCGTAGCTCCTTTGAACTGGCGGCTAAATACCTGAGTGCGGACAGCATCAATATATCCAGTTCCTCCAGCAGTGTGGCCAAGGGTGAAAGTTTATACGATACCGCCCGGACTATCCAATCACTGGGTGCCGATGTGGTGGTGCTGCGCCATCCCATGGCCGGGGCGCCGCACCTGCTGGCCAAAACCGTTAAGGCGGCGGTGATTAACGCGGGGGATGGGGCCCATGAGCATCCTTCCCAGGCGCTGCTGGACCTTTTTACGGTACGGGAACGCCGGGGAAAAATCGACGGCCTCACGGTGGTTATCGTGGGAGACATACTGCACAGCAGGGTGGCACGCTCCGACATTTGGGGGTTTACCAAACTGGGGGCCGAGGTGCGGGTTTGCGGCCCGCCTACATTGCTGCCTCCGGAGCTGGAGCAAACCGGTGCCCGGGTGTTTTACCGGCCCGAGGAGGCCCTGGCGGGCGCGGATGTAATCATCATGCTGCGCATTCAAAAGGAAAGGCAGCGGCAAGGCCTGTTTCCGGGCTTGCGGGAATATGCCCGGCTGTACGGTTTAAACCGGGAGCGCCTGGCCCTGGCCGCACCCGGTGCGCTGGTTATGCACCCCGGGCCCATGAACCGCGGGGTGGAAATAGGCCATGATATTGCCGACAGTACTGTGGCGTTAATAGAAGAACAGGTAACCAACGGCGTAGCGGTTCGGATGGCTCTGTTGTACCTGTTAACCGGGGGAGGTGCTCACCATGAAGCTGATCATTAAGGGCGGACGGGTAATTGATCCCGCTGTGGGCAAAGACGAGCCGGCCGATATATATGTGCGGGACGGTATCATTTGCGCCCGGTTTGCGGAGGATGAGGATACACAAATCATTGACGCCACCGGCAAGCTGGTGGTGCCGGGTTTGATAGATATGCACGTGCACCTGCGGGAACCGGGCTATGAAGCCAAGGAAACGATTGCCACCGGCACCGCGGCGGCGGCCCGGGGCGGTTTTACCGGTGTGGCCTGCATGCCTAACACCGACCCGGTTGCCGATAACCGTTTCATCATCGAATTTATCAACAAGCGGGCAGCGGAGGAAGGTCAGGTTAACGTTTATCCCATAGGTGCCATTACCAGGGGCAGCCGGGGCGGGGAACTGGCCGAACTGGCTGATATGCGGGATGCCGGGGCGGTGGCCTTTTCCGACGATGGCCGGCCGGTGTCCGATGCCGGGCTGATGCGACGGGCTATGCAGTACTGCAAGATGTTGGGTGTTCCGGTTATTTCCCACTGTGAGGAACAAACCCTGGCCGCGGGCGGGGTAATGCACGAAGGATACCAATCCACCATACTGGGGCTAAAGGGAATTCCCGCCTCCGCCGAGGAAGTTATGGTGGCCCGGGATATCATCCTGGCTTCAGAAACAGGCTGCCCGCTGCATATAGCCCATGTCAGTACCGCGGGTTCCGTGGCGCTGATCAGGGAAGCCAAAAAGAGGGGTTGCCCCGTTACTGCCGAGGTTACACCGCACCACTTTACTTTAACCGACCAGGCGGTGACCCATTATAATACCGCGGCCAAGGTTAACCCGCCACTGCGCGGTGAGGCGGATGTCCAGGCGGTGCGGGAAGGGCTGGCTGACGGTACCCTGGATGTAATCGCCACCGATCATGCACCCCATACCTATGATGAAAAGAACGTGGAATTCGACCTGGCACCCTTTGGCCTGGTGGGGCTGGAAACCGCGGTGGGGCTGGTCTGGACCGAGTTGGTGCACACCGGTATACTTACTCCTTTGCAGGCGGTGGCGAAACTGGCGCTGCATCCGGCCCGCATACTGGGGATTGACCGGGGCACACTGGCTGAAGGTAGCGTTGCGGATATAACGGTTATAGACCCCTTGCTAACCAGACAGGTTGATCCCGAGCAGTTTGCCAGCAAAGGTAAAAACACTCCCTTTGCCGGCCGAACCCTGCAGGGGCTGCCGGTAATTACCATACGATCGGGCGCCTGTATTTATACCACTATATGATCATAAAGCCCGCCATTTTATATGGCGGGGCGGAACACATTTCATAAACGGATACAATTGAATAAACTGCGGAGGTGTATACATTTGAAAGCTTATTTAGCCCTTGAAGATGGGACAGTCTTTACAGGCCGGTCTTTTGGTGCCACAGGGGAGCAATGGGGGGAGGTTGTGTTTAACACCGGCATGACCGGTTACCAGGAGATACTTACTGATCCCTCCTATTGCGGCCAAATAGTGGTGATGACTTACCCGCTGATCGGTAATTACGGTATTAACCGTGAGGACTTCGAGGCCGGAAACTCCTTTATTCGGGGTTTCGTGGTTAAAGAAGCCTGTGACCATCCCAGCAACTGGCGGGCCGGTTACCGTATCGGTGACTTTCTGGCCCGGGAGGGGGTGCCGGGCATCAGCGGGGTGGATACCAGGGCACTCACCCGACACCTGCGCAGTTATGGAACCATGCGGGGCGTTATTGCCACGGGGACGGTGGACCCGGCTCTATTGGTGGAGAGGGCCAAAACCTGCCCAACTTTAAGCGGTCAAAAACTAGTGGCCGGTGTGGCTGTCAAGGAGTCTTATACCATTGCCGGGGGCGGTCCCAGGGTATTGCTCATTGACTTGGGATCAAAACAAAATATCATTCGCAAGCTTAAAGAACGGGATTGCACTGTGATGGTGGTGCCGCCGGATATTACTCCCGGGCAAATTGCCCAGCTTGCCCCCGATGGGGTGCTCATATCCAACGGCCCCGGTGACCCCGAGGACGTGCCGGGAACCATCGCCACCACCAGGGCTATCATGGGCAAGTACCCTCTGTTCGGTATTTGCCTGGGTCACCAGGTCATGGCACTGGCCCTGGGCGCTAAAACCTATAAAATGAAGTTCGGTCACCGTGGTGCCAACCACCCGGTAAAGGATCTGCGTACCGGGCGGGTTTACATTACCTCCCACAACCACGGTTTTTCCGTGGCTGAGGATTCGCTGGCCGGGTTGGATGTTGATGTTACCCATATCAATTTAAATGACCACACGGTGGAAGGTATCCGGCATAAACACCTGCCTTTGTTTGCGGTGCAGTATCACCCCGAGGCATCACCGGGGCCGCAGGAATCGGATTATATATTTGACCAGTTTATGGATATGATGCGCGGGGAGGGACGGTAACATGCCTATTAAGCAAGGGATTAAAAAGGTTTTGGTGGTGGGCTCGGGTCCTATCATCATCGGCCAGGCCGCTGAATTCGACTATGCGGGCACCCAGGCCTGCCGGTCATTGCGGGAGGAAGGGCTGGAAGTGGTACTGATCAACAGTAACCCGGCCACCATTATGACGGACAGCAACATGGCCGACCGGATTTATATTGAACCCATTACCCCCGAATTTGTCACCCGGGTTATTGAGAAGGAAAGGCCCGATGGTTTTTTACCCTCCCTGGGCGGCCAGGTGGGACTGAACATGGCGCTGCAGTTATCTGATATGGGAGTGCTGGAAAAATATAATGTGCAACTGCTGGGTACCCCGCTGGATGCCATCAAACGGGCCGAGGACCGGGAACAGTTTAAATCCACCATGGAAAGAATCAACGAGCCCGTGCCCGAAAGTGTCATCGTCTCCTCGGTGGAAGAAGCGGTGGACTTTGCCAGGGAAATCGGCTTTCCCCTGGTGGTTCGCCCGGCTTATACCCTGGGCGGCACCGGCGGCGGCATGGTCTACAATATGGATGAGCTGATCAGTACCTGCACCAAGGGCCTAAAGGCCAGTATTATCCACCAGGCCCTCATTGAACGCAGCCTGGTGGGCTGGAAAGAAATCGAGTTTGAAGTAATGCGGGACAGTGCCGATAACTGTATCACCATTTGCAGTATGGAAAACATTGATCCCATGGGGGTGCATACAGGGGACAGCGTGGTGGTGGCCCCGGCCCAAACCCTAAGCGACCGGGAGTACCAGATGCTGCGCAGCGCTGCTTTGAAAATTATCCGCGCCCTGGGGGTGGAAGGCGGGTGCAACGTTCAGTACGCCCTGGACCCCAACAGTTACAGTTATTACGTTATTGAAGTTAATCCCCGGGTGTCCCGCTCTTCAGCCCTGGCCTCCAAGGCCACGGGTTATCCCATCGCCAAGGTGGCCAGTAAAATTGCCATCGGTCTTAACCTGGATGAGATTAAAAATGCGGTGACGGGTAAAACCTATGCCTGTTTTGAGCCTGCTATAGATTACACGGTGGTCAAATTCCCCCGCTGGCCCTTTGACAAGTTTGCTCTGGCCGACCGGTCCCTGGGGACCCAGATGAAGGCCACCGGTGAAGTAATGTCCATTGACCGTTCCCTGGAGGGGGCGCTGTTAAAGGCGATTCGCTCCCTGGAAATTGGTGTGCCCGGCCTTATTTACCCCGGATTTGCGGACCTGTCCCAGGATGAAATCGAGCAAAAGCTGGAGCAGCCCAATGACGAGCGGTTCTTTGTGCTGGCCGAGGCGCTGCGCCGGGGCATGCTTTTGGAACGCATCCATAACCTGACTAAAATAGACCGTTTCTTTATCCAAAAGATAGATAACGTGGTGCAGTTGGAGGATCAGCTGCGTCGCGGTGGCCGGGCGGCTTTAACTGCGGAGCTGCTCAGGAGGGCCAAGGAAATGGGTATGGCCGATGCTTACCTGGCCCAGGCAGCGGGTATTAAGACGGGTGAGGTGCGGGCGTTGCGTGAAGGGCACGGTATACTACCGGTTTACAAAATGGTGGATACCTGCGCCGCTGAATTTGAGGCCGTTACACCATATTACTATTCCTGTTACGATACCGAGGATGAAGCTGAGCCCACAAATAATCCCAAAGTGGTGGTGCTGGGCGGCGGTCCCATTCGTATCGGCCAGGGTATTGAATTTGACTATTGCTCGGTACACTCGGTGTGGGCGCTGAAGGAAATGGGTTACGAGGCCATTATTGTCAATAATAACCCGGAAACCGTCAGCACCGATTTTGATACCGCAGACCGGCTGTACTTTGAGCCGCTGCTTCCCGAGGATGTAATAAATATACTGGAGAAGGAACAACCCGTGGGGGTAATTGTGCAGTTTGGCGGGCAGACCCCCATTAACTTGGCTGCCCATGTGCAAAAGGCCGGCTTTAATATCCTTGGTTCTTCCCTGGATAGCATCGACCGGGCCGAAGACCGCCGGCGTTTCGACGCCCTGCTAAGCCATTTGAATATTCCCCGGCCTGCGGGTGGTACCGCCTTTTCGGTGACCGACGCCGAAAAAATTGCCGCCGGTATTGGTTTCCCGGTGCTGGTGCGCCCCTCCTATGTGCTGGGCGGGCGGGCCATGGAAATTGTTTATAATATGGATGATTTGAGGAATTATATGGCCACGGCGGTTAAAGTAACCCCGGAACACCCGGTGCTGGTGGATAAATATTTCCTGGGCGAGGAAATTGAAGTGGACGCCATTGCCGACGGGGAAACGGTGCTTATTCCCGGTATCATGAAACACGTGGAGCGAGCCGGGGTGCATTCGGGGGACAGCATTGCCGTTTACCCGGGCGATCACCTGGACCGGGCGGCCCGGGAACAAATCGTGGATTATACCACCAGGCTGGCTTTGGAATTGGATGTGCGGGGCATGATCAATATTCAGTACGTGCTTTATAACGGTCAAATTTACGTGCTGGAAGTCAATCCCCGGGCCAGCCGCACGGTGCCCTATATGAGCAAGATTACAGGTATTCCCATGATTAACCTGGCCACCAAAATCATCATGGGCCGCAAACTTAAAGAGCTGGGTTACCAGGGCGGCCTTTACCCGGAGGGCAGGCTGGTGGGGGTCAAGGCACCCGTGTTCAGTTTTGCCAAGCTGTTGCAGGTGGATATATCACTGGGTCCCGAAATGAAATCCACCGGTGAGGTGCTGGGGGTGGATGCCAGCTACCCGGTGGCCCTGTATAAAGCTTTGTTGGCTTCGGGAGTGGAGTTCCAGCGGCAGGGCAATATACTGGTGACCGTGGCTGATAAAGATAAGGAAGAGATGCTGCCCATTATCAAGGGCTTTAATAGCCTGGGTCACAAAATATACGCCACCACAGGCACGGCCCGTTACCTGGAAGAACACGGGGTGGCGGTGACCAGGGTGAACAAGGTGCGGGAAGGCTCTCCCCATATTGCTGACCTGCTGCGCCGGGGGGATATTCACCTGGTGATCAATACCCTGACCAAGGGCAAAGCCCCGGAGCGGGACGGCTTTGTCATCCGGCGGGCCGCCGTGGAACTGGCCGTTCCTTGCCTGACCTCCCTGGACACCGCCCGGGCCATCCTGGAAGTGCTGGGGGACATCAAGGAAGGCTCCGACTTCCCGCTGGTGCCCCTGCAGGAGTACGTTGTCCCGTATTAACATTATTTTCTGCGGTACAATTTATAGCACGGGTATCTAGTACAGGGGGTGACTATTTATGTCCCGGTTAATGCAGTTGGAGATAACCGGCCATTGGGAACATGTGCCCGGCGTGCGGGTAATGGAATTTACGGCCCCGCACTTGGCCCGGGCAGCCCAACCCGGCCAGTTTTTACACATTCGCTGCGGGGAGAGCAGTGACCCGCTGCTACGGCGTCCCATCAGTATTCACGCCGTGGACCGGCAGTCCGGCCGAGTTAAGATAATGTTTCAGGTGGTGGGTAAAGGCACGGCCTGGCTGGCCGGTCGCAGGGACGGTGTTATTGATGCCATGGGACCTTTGGGTCGTGGTTTTACTGTCCACCCGCCCGCAGCGCTGCCGGAGAGCGCAAATTTGATCGTGGTGGGCGGCGGCATTGGGGCTGCGCCGCTATATTTTTTATTGCAGGAGCTGGCCCGGGCCGGCCTGGCCCGGCGGGTTAAAGTGTTGTTAGGGGCGCGAAATGCCCGGCAGTTGCTCATAACGGAGGCTGCCCGTGAATTGGGTTATGCTGTACGGGTGGCCACCGACGATGGTTCCGCAGGGTACCGGGGTTTAGTTACCGCTTTGCTGGAGGAAGAATTGAAGCCGAAACCGGGTTATGTTTATGCCTGCGGTCCATCGCCCATGCTCAAGGCGCTGTGTGTCATGTTGCGTGATTACGGAGTGCCCGGCGAGGTGTCGGTGGAGGAGCGGATGGCTTGTGGTGTGGGGGCCTGCCTGGCCTGTGTTTGCCGGGTAAGGGATGCCGGCGGGAAGGAAACATACCGGCATGCCTGTGTTGATGGCCCGGTCTTTCCCGCGGGGGAGGTGGTCTGGTAATGAACACTGCGGTAAATCTGGGCGGTATAGCCATGAAAAACCCTGTAACCACGGCTTCCGGCACGTTTGGATTTGGCCTGGAATACCAGGACTATGTTGACCTGCAGCGGCTGGGGGCGATCACCGTCAAGGGTACCACCCTTAAACCCCGGTTGGGCAACCCGCCGCCGCGCATTGTGGAAACCCCTTCGGGGATGCTCAATGCCATCGGTCTCCAGAACCCGGGTGTGGAACAGGTGGCCGAAGAAATCATGCCCCGCCTGGCCGGGCTTGGGGTGCCGGTGATAGTGAACATTGCCGGGGATACGTTGGAGGATTACGCCCGGGTGGCTCGCCGGCTGGACGGCGTGCCCGGGGTGGCGGGGTTGGAGGTAAATATTTCCTGCCCCAATGTGAAAAAAGGAGGCATCCAGTTTGGCAGCGATCCCCGCACGGCGGCCGAGGTGACCCGGGCCGTCAAGGGGTCCACGGGTTTGCCTGTAATTATTAAATTGTCCCCCAACGTGACGGATATGGTGGCCATGGCTGAGGCGGTGGCTGAAGCTGGTGCCGACGCTTTGTCCATGATTAATACCCTGCTGGGTATGGCCATTGATGTGGACAGGCGCAGGCCCGTGCTGGGCAATGTCACCGGCGGGCTTAGCGGCCCCGCCGTGCGACCGGTGGCGGTGCGGGCGGTTTGGCAGGTGTACCGGGCGGTGGCCCTGCCCATACTGGGCATGGGGGGCATTATGACCGCCCGAGATGCCCTGGAGTTTATTCTGGCCGGGGCCACAGCGGTGGCGGTGGGCACCGGCAATTTTGTCAACCCCCGGGCTACACTGGATGTGGTGGAGGGGATTGAACAATATATGCAGAATCACGGCTTTACAGATATAAATGAGCTGGTAGGTTTAGCCCAGCGCGATGGCGGGTCTTGCTGAAGACCGGGGTAATTGAAGGCATCCCGGGTGTTGTATTACACCGGAGAGTTTTAAGCTGCGTTGCGACGGGGCGTTGGGTGTTACTATAGCTACTTTGCAAGGCTTTGGGTATACAACGGGTTTATGTATGACCAGCGAGGAGTGAAATGGGTTTGTCAAAGGATCAATTAATCGTGGCCCTGGATGTGGACAGCCGGGCCAAGGCTCTTGAACTGGTGAGTGAACTGGCCGGGCATGTGGGGTTTTTTAAAGTGGGTATGGAGTTATTTTACGCTGCTGGAATTGGTATTGTCCAGGAAATAGTGGCTGCGGGGGCAAAGGTTTTTCTGGACCTGAAGCTGCACGATATACCCAACACCGTGGGCCGGGCAGCCCGGGTGCTGGTGCGTTCCGGGGCCTCCATAATCAATGTGCACGCTGCGGGGGGTAGTGCCATGCTGCAGGCCGCAGGCGCAGCGGCCCGGGAGGAGGCCCACCGGCTGGGTATGCCGGCTCCGCTGGTGGTGGCGGTGACGGTGCTCACCAGTATTGACCGGGAAACTTACCAGCAGGAAATTGGCTTTTCGGGGGAAATTGCAGACCGGGTGCGGGCCTGGGCTTTACTGGCCCAAAAATCGGGGTTGGACGGGGTGGTTTGCTCGCCCCGGGAAATAACGCTGGTGCGGGATGCCTGCGGCCCCGAATTTAAAATTATTACCCCCGGCATACGTCCCGCCGGGGCACAGCTGGGCGACCAGCGCCGGGTTATGACACCGGGAGAGGCTATAAAGGCGGGCGCCAGTCACCTGGTGGTGGGCCGCCCGGTAACCGGGGCGGCGGACCGGATTGCCGCAATTAAAAATATTCTCGATGAAATAAACTAATTGCCACGGGTGTGTAAAGTTGCAAAGGTAGCGGGGGATGTCACCTTCAGGGATATTCCGGAAGGCCGGTTTGGCCTTTCGGAATTCATCCCGGTGTTGCTATTGTTTCCCAATCCCGTGGTTGGGTGGCATGGTTAATATTTTGGTCACCTCCAACATGTTTAAATCATCAGTGTTCCATAAAATTGAAGCCCTTTCCCTGCTGGATGGGTAAAGGGCTTCAATGAAAGGGCATTTAATGGACTGCACCTGGTGCGAATTACGCATAATCATTAATCTAATGCTGGCACTTTGTTCAGGTTTTAATTATTGCTCAGCAGCCGGTTGTACAGTTTCAGTGCTTTCAATTTCAGGCGCAGTTAAAGGAAATTCCTCGGCATTGAGGGCTTCCTGGGGCACCACTATGTCCATTGGGGCGTTGTAATCACTGTAGCTGAATTCATAACAAACCTGCATGGTGTCGATGGGCACAGGCTGTCCTTGAAACTCACCGGCATAGGTGACGATGGAATAATTGCTGGCGCTTACGGGTAAATAGGTTTCTTTGTTCACGTACATGGTTCCCGCGTAAGAAATTGATTGCAACATGCCCTGGGCTTGATCCAGGGTTTGTTGTAATTGGCCGCCGCCCAGTTGGCCAAGGGCGGCAATCATTTTGGCCAGGTCTTTGATTTCGCCGTAATAAGCCAGTTTATATACTTCCTGGCCGGCCAGTTTTTCTTCACCTAAATACCGGTAGTGGAACATGTTCTTGAGCTCTTCCGGTAGCGGATTGGTTTGCTGTTTAAGTAATTCCATGATATTGGGAAATGCTGTATCGGGTATTCTTGTCCAGGTAATCTCCTTGGTTTCTGGATCCTGCATGCTCATGAACATGCCGTCACGGGTGATATACTGTTCCATGGTTATGGACTCAGCGGGCAGGTTTTCGCCTGCAGATATGAAGGTTTCCATAACCATATGCAGGCCCTGGTCCATAACCAGTTCAGCATCCATGTATACGGTGGTGCTAACGCTGGATGGCATGTCCCGGTTATCTCCAACCTGTCGCATATTCATTTGCATATCCATTTCTCCGGACATGCGCGTGCTGGTGATGCTCTGATTGGCAGCTTCCATTTTATCAGTGATTTCCTTGCACTTTTCAGCTGTGCCGAAGACATGGGTGAGCAAATCGGCACCTTCCTCAGGGGTTAAAACTTTTTGGGCGTCCACCCGGGTCAACAAGCCTTCGCTGACCATCCAGCTATAATTATTAAATGCCCAGTGGTTGCCGGTAATAGGTAGTTGGTTTGCTTCCCTGGCCGGTACTTCCTGGGGCAGCCCCAGTGTCCTGGCTACCATGGCTACAGCCTCGGCCTGGGATATGGGTTGGTCGGGTTTAACTGTACCATCGCCAAAACCCCTTAATATACCCGTGGATAAAAGAGTTTGCATGCTGCTCGCATACCAGGCTTCGGCTTTTACATCGCCGGGCAACGGAACTGACTTTTCTGCGGGTTGTAAGTTGGCGGCTTTAACCAGCATGGCACCGAATTCAGACCTGGTTAAAGTATCACCCGGTTCCCCCGGCAATACATTTAATAAATCGGAACTGTCAGCAGCATAAGCGGAAAAACATAATGCGAATACCAGTACCAGTGCTAAAATTGTTGCCCGGCGCATCGTTTTCCTAAACAATAATCTATCCCTCCCCGTTTTATTAATTGATAAAACAATTCACCTCCTGTAGTAACCTTCCAAAATTATAACATATCCGTAATTCAATTTGGTACAATGAAACGTAATAAATAGGTGTAGAAATGGCTGCAGGAAGGTTATTTTACTAATTTTAGGGTTTATGGTTGGTTTTTGCAACAAATAACCCTACCTTTAATACGGAAGATATAATAAAAATCAGGAGGTCGGGATGATTATCAGGGGCAAAAAACAAAGACATTTATTTTTCCGGGCGATTAGTGTGGCGGTAATAACAAAGGTTGCTATTCCCGCCGGGGTGAGCCTGGTGTTAATGTTGCTTGTTGTTTTGGCCGCCGGTTGTGGTGGTACAGAGTTCGACGGGCAGGGGAATGCGGGTATGTCGTTAACTGAGCTGACGGTTCCTTCACCGGTGGAAAAAATACCGCCTGAACAACGAAATGTTTATGATTGGGTGGTCATCGGTGCCCGGGAGGAAGTGGCCAGGGGAGTGACCTACGACGCCAGCTATCGAAATATAACCTACCCGGGCGGTGATGTTCCACCTGCTGTTGGGGCCTGCACCGATGTGGTGGTACGGGCTTTCCGTAAAGGGGGAATTGATTTACAGCAACTTATACACGAAGACATGCAGCAGCATTTTGAACTGTATCCGCAAAACTGGGGTCTGCAGGGACCGGATACCAACATTGATCATCGCCGGGTACCCAACCAGATGGCCTTTTTTAATAGATTCGGGCGTTCGCTACCGCTTTCGGCGGAAGAAGAATATTTACCGACCTGGCAGTGGGGCGACGTGGTTTACTGGCGTTTTCCCAACGGGCTGGAGCACTGTGGTATCATCAGCGACCGCAAAAATAAACAGGGGTTACCGCTGGTTATTCACAATGCCGGTATATCCCGGGAAGAGGATTGCCTGACCAGGTGGGAAATAATTGGCCACTATCGCTACCCACCGGAAGACTAAATCATTGCAGTGGCCTTAACTACCGGCTTGCCCGGTTGATTTATTAAACGTCTCCCTCTTCCGGTACAATGCAAATAAAAACAAAATCCTGCTGCCCGCGGTTAATAAATTGGTGTTCGGCACCACCGGGGACGTAGGCCGAATAACCTGGTTGCACGTTTTGCTCCCGGCCGTTTAGGTAAACAGTCCCCTCACCGGATACAATATAGTTGATGTGCGGCCAGGAATGGGAGTGACGGGGGGTTTGTCCGCCAGGGGCAACTGTGAACAGGCGCATCACCCATCCTTCCCAGCCTTGAGCCGGACCCACCAGTGATTGCTTGATGACGTTCAATGCCCCCGGGGCGTTGACACTTATTTTCTTAATGTTCTGGGCGCTTTCCACATACATAATAAATTCCTCCTTATGAAAAGGTTTAATTGCCCTTTTGCAGTTCTCCGGCTAACATTTTCGCTACGTCCGGATCTTGTTTTTTTAACAGGGTCAGATACATAAAAATACTGCCGGGATAGGGGATATTTTCTTCCAGTATGGTGTTTTCAAGACAAGTACGGGTTAATGCGATGACACAATCCGGTGAGTGATTGTCCTGGCATTCCCGGCATTGCCGGCAGGTTTCGGCCAGCGCCGGTATGATATTCTCCACAAAGTAATGCTTCAGGTCAGTCCCGGGAATATGATTTAACGCTCCGGGGATATCCAATATACCCTTTTGTTTGGCAAACTGCAGAGACCGCAGGGCAAACCCCACCATACACGCTGCGGGTCTGCACTGATCAGTCTGGTAAAGGTCGCAGTCAGCGCATATTTTTTGCAGCGGGCTGATCATGGCGTCAATATCCACCAAGTCTGAAGTTCTGATATCAACCACTACTGTTCCCCCTTCCCTTCAAGAAAAGACAGAAACTCCCGGTCCGCCGAGCCTTGCTCTTTACTACCTGACAATAAGCCCGCAGGGGGGTGGAAGGGTTCCGGCCCCAGCCGGGCGATGGTTCTGGCCAGCCGTTCTTTGGATAGACCCATTGCCCTGTACCGTTCCAATACATGGTCAAGCAGTTTAAACACTTCTTCCTTACATACTTTGCCCGCCAGCAATTGACCGTGCACGGGTTTACTGCCGCCGCCGCGCCCGCCCAGAAAAACATCGAAGGCATCAGCACCCCGGGCAACAACGCCAAAATCGGCGCACAGCGGGTCGGTACAGCCCCGGGGGCAACCTGCCACGGCAATCTTTACGTCCTTTGGGACATCCTGTCCGAGATATTTTTCCTGGATGGCAATGCCCAGGTCCAGGGCATCCCCCAGCGCCCTGGGACAGAGGGCTGCGTTGCCGGCACAAGCTTTTACTGCTCTTACGGCCCCACCGTATGGGGATACATGGAGCCCCAGGTCGTTAACTCGTTGTTCCAATTGGGATACCCTTTGTTCATCTAAAACAGCAACCACTGTTTGTCTGGTGGTGAGCTTAAGCCGAAAAACATCACAGTCCTGAGCTGCTTTACCCAGACCGGCAAACTGGTCCGGAGTAAATACCCCGCAGGCGGCCACAATGTTAATGGCAATGAGACCGCAGCTTTGTTTGAAATACGCTTTTCCCAACTGTTTCACCCCAATGAATTGATTGTCTAATTCACTGTTATTATAACAGTATTATAAAGCAAAAACCCGGACAATAAGGCTAAAATTTCATCAACGGCTTTTTATATCATCAATTCGATTTTGCCTTCACTGGTATTCCCTTTTGTCATTGCTGTCCCGGAAACTTGCTGTGTTAGCTTTTGATAAGTTTTATTATCCGCAAATTTTTGATAGTTTACGGATTGCATATTGGATTTGGAGATTTCCATGCTTTGTAAATGTTCTAACATATTCATGCGTAAAAGAATATGATAATTCATAACCCAATTTGTAAGGTGGGAGCGCAGGGATATGGATATGTTGAGGGCCTGTACAGTATTAAATTATTTACTGGGATCCACTGTAGTAGTAACTGCCTTGTGTAATTACTTAAAAAAAGGGAAAATAGTCCCCCTCTATATAGCCCTGGCTATTATTATCGCCGGACCACTGGAGGCATTGCTGGTTAATTATGTTAAACAATCGCCGGCAATTTCACCCGTTGATGAGGAACATTACGTAAAAATGGTGGATAACATAACCAGTATAGTTTTTTTAATATTATTGGGGCTTGCGGTCAAGGAAAGCGATAAAGATATTTAGCAATCAGTAACTTATAATTTCCCCGGGTTCCACTAATTACCTTATATTTGTTTATATAATTAAGAATTGTTTTTTTTCGACAAATATGCTAACATAAATTTGCGCGCAATAATCTTAATTTTTAGAATAGGTAATTAATTAAAAAGATACGAAATATGACGCCGGCTAAGCGGTATTAATCTCTGCAGAGCTTTATACTCCGGTAATGGACAAGTTTAAGTCATACCGGTCCGATTCTGTACAATTAATTAATCAAAAGGAGTTACTGGTTCTATGAGTAGTTTAATTTCCGGTTTGGAAAACCTCTGGCAATATATGTGGCAGCTCAGCAGGCAAACCAAAAGGCTTATCCGTTTTGATATGGCTGCTATGGCTGATAACGGTAATTTATCTGAAAAGGAGCGCAAAATTGCAGAGCAGGTGCTCCCCGGAGGCACGGATTCCCTGGGCCGCGGTAATTCCGGTGGCGGTTCAGACAATGGTTCAAGAGGGGGCGGCTATAACCTGGCCCAAAAAATCGGCCTTATCCTTGGTCCCGTCTTATTTTTGCTGGTGTTAATAATGCCGACCCCTGCGGATATGCCGCCGGTAGCCAAGTTGGTGCTGGCCGCTGTGGTCTGGATTGCCATCTGGTGGATTACCGAGGCCATTCCCATCCCGGCCACCTCACTTTTACCCATAGTGCTTTTCCCTTTATTAGGTGTCCAGGATGTTAAATCTACCACGGCATCCTATGGTGATAGCACGGTGTTTCTCTTTATGGGAGGATTTTTCATTGCCGCGGCTATGGAGCGTTGGAACTTGCACCGCCGTATTGCATTAAATATTATAAAACTGGTCGGTACCGGTCCCAAAACCATTATTCTGGGTTTTATGGTTGCCACAGCCTTTCTTTCCATGTGGATTTCCAACACAGCCACCGCAATGATGATGATGCCCATTGGACTGGCGGTGATTGTTCAAGTCGCACTTTTATTAAAACAACAGGGTTCGGATATTGATACTTCGCTGGGACGTTTTAATTTTGGTACAGCCCTGATGCTGGGGATTGCTTACGCGGCGTCCATAGGCGGTGTGGCCACCATTATCGGCACCCCGCCCAATGGGATTTTTGTAGGTGTAGCCAAGGAGATGTGGGGCCAGGATATATCCTTTGCTTCCTGGCTGGCTTATGGTATTCCCCTGGCCGCTGTTACCCTGATTTTCGCCTGGTGGTATTTGACCACTGTGGCTTACCCGGTAAGGATTAAGGAACTGCCGGGTGGGATGAAAGTTATTAATGACGAAATTAAAAAACTCGGTCCCATAAGCAGAGCCGAAACTCAGGTGGCCTCAGTATTTATTCTGGTGGCTCTTTTATGGATCTCCAGTTCATTCGTACTGAAAGATTTTATTCCCATGATAAATGATGCTACTATCAGTATTCTGGGGGCCGTGTTGCTGTTTTTACTGCCGGTGAACCTGGCTAAGGGACAGTTCATACTTGATTGGGAAAGCGCTTTGAAAATTCCCTGGGGGATCTTGCTGCTCTTTGGTGGCGGTATTTCCCTGGCCGGGGGCTTTAAAAGCAGCGGTCTGGCCGAGTGGATTGCCACCAGGCTGACCGGTTTGGAAGGTGCCTCCATGCTGGTGATTGTGCTGGCGGTTACCACCATGGCCATTTTCCTCACCGAAGTAACCTCCAACACGGCAACCGCCACTATGTTAATGCCGGTGATGGCCTCCATGGGTATAGCCATGGGTATTCACCCCTATGCCTTGATGATTACGGCAGCCATTGCTTGCTCTTACGCCTTTATGCTGCCGGTGGCTACGCCGCCCAATGCGGTGGTATTCGGAACCGGTTACGTTACTATCCCCCAGATGGCCAGGGCGGGTTTTGCTTTGAACATTTTCGGGGTTATAGCAATTACAGCCCTTACCCTCTATTATCTGCCGGTGGTTTGGGGTATAAGCTTTAATACTATACCGGCTTGGATTAAATAAATTTTGCGGGTATAAAAATTTAAATAACAATAAAAAAGTATTTAAATTGAAAGCGCCTTGGTTTGAGGCGCTTTTACATTACTTATTTGGTTTAATGAGTCTGTTGTGATAACCTTTTCATCAAGTTGTTAAGGTTTTTAATTTCTACTATCGATTGTGTTATAATACGGCAGGGTTGAAAAATAAATTCTAACTTTGTGTATTATAACGGGGTGGTCATATGTCCGAAAATAAGAGGAAAACAGCAAAAACAGGTCTGCTGGCGCAAAATACGAACCTTTTTAGGTGCCCGCTATGTTCCGGTTCGATGCAATTATTGCATTTAAAAAGTTTGATCTGCGCCAATAATCATTGCTTTGACTTATCCAAGCATGGATATATAAATATGCTGACCCATCCCCAGCATACTAAATACGATAAAATGATGTTTAAATCCAGACGGATAGTTAGTAAAAGTGGCTTTTTTGCACCTTTGGATGAAAAAATTATTGAGATAATAATGGATAACAGTGAAACTGCCGGTGCACTATTAACGGTATTGGATGCAGGGTGTGGCGAAGGTTCTCGTTTGGCTGGTTTACAAGAGAAAATTACCCGCAGATTTCAAAGGGATTTTTTGGGGGTGGGGCTGGATATATCAAAAGATGGTATCATTATAGCCTCCAAGGATTATAAAAACAATATATGGTGTGTGGGAGATTTGGCCAGAGCCCCCTTTGCCGACCGGAAGTTTAATATTATCCTCAATATCCTGTCGCCTGCTAATTATATGGAGTTTCGCAGAATGATTACAGATGATAGCATAATTATCAAGGTAATTCCCGAGCGATGCCACCTGCAAGAACTAAGGGCCGTTTTTTATCAACATACCGATAAACAGAATTATTCCAACGACGATACCCTGGAGCTTTTTAAAACTAATTTCAAGCTCAAGGAAATAAAACGGGTACATTACAAGTATGCTTTAGAACACACTGGTATTGAACCGCTCATCCGGATGACGCCCTTATCCTGGGGAACAACGGAAGAGCGATTGCAAAAAGCCCGGGAGATGAATTTAAGGGAGGTCACTGTAGATCTAATCATACTGGTTGGAGGTAACTAAAGGGTAAAACTAACATCCACATGCATTGCCATACCATCAAAAGGAAGAAAATTTTATTTTCAGGTTAACTGGTATAATCAAGATACTTTATAAAAGAAATCAAGGTGTTTTGAGGATGCAGGTAAACGAGGTTCTTAACATGGTTAATGTTGTTTCCAAGGGTTATTGCTTCCTGGTTGGCGGTAGTGTAAGAGACCTTCTGTTAGGACGTGCCCCCAGGGATATTGACCTGGTGGTATACGGGCGGGCCCGGGATTTAGTTTGTAAGTTAGTAGGAGTGAACGGTATCCGTACTGTGGTGTTAAATAAGGAACATGATCTAGTCCGGGTTGTTTTGCTCTCCAATATGTATCATGTGGATATTACCGGCCTTGGTAGCGAAGAATTGCCGTTGGATTTAAGAAGGCGTGATTTTACCATAAACGCTATGGCCCTTCCGGTGAAGGATTACCTGCAGGGAGATTGGTCCGGTCTGGTGATTGATCCCCTGGGCGGTCTGTCGGATTTGCGCGAGGGGGTTATCAGGGCTTGCTCAACTGCGTCTTTTAATAAGGATCCCATAAGGGTTTTACGGGCTGTAAGGCTGCAAGCACAGTTAGGTTTTAATATCGCGCCGGGTACCATGGAGTTGATGCAAAATTTGCAAAGACCCTTATCAACCGCACCGGGGGAGCGGGTGTGGGAAGAATTTCGCCTGATATTGGATTTGCCCAATGCTTCGGACATTATTGATGTACTGGCGCAGCGAATAAAGGCATTGGAACAAATTTTTCCGGAAATAGAACTTATGCGGCGTATGGAACAAAACTATTATCACACTGATAATGTCTGGGATCATTGTTTTAAAACGCTGGTGGAATTTGAACGCTTGACCCGGGACGAATCTCTGCGGGTTGGGGAAAATTATTGGCGCGGGGAAAAGCGACTTCCCGTTATTAAGTTGGCCTGTTTGTTTCATGATGTGGGTAAACTTAAAACCAGCGGCATGCGGGAAGACGGGCGCATAACTTTTTACGGCCATCACCAGGCCGGCGGGCCGATGGCGGAGAATATCGGGCACCGTTTAAAGATGAGCAAGCGGGAAATACAGCTATTCCGACGCCTGGTGGAATGGCACATGCAACCGCTGTTTCTTTACAAAAACAATCCCCCGTCTTCTAAATCAGTATTCCGTTTTTTTCGCCATTTGGGCCAAGACACTCCGGCTTGTCTGCTGCTAAGCTTGGCTGATGTGACCAGCAGCCGCAGAGCCACGGGAAAGCTTGCATTGGCTGAAGAATATAAAAAATATATTTTGCATTTACTTCGTCAATATAAGGAGAAAAAAGATCAGGTATTTAACCATAAAACATTACTGGATGGAAAGGAAATTTGCAGCATATTCGGTCTGAAACCATGTCCTCTGGTCGGCAGATTGAAAAATGATTTATGGGATGCACAAATGGAAGGAAAAGTTACTACCCGGCAGGAGGCGTTGGAATTTTTGCATAGTAAAATAAAAAGGTAAAGCTGTGTGCAGATTTGTTCTACTTTAAAAAAATGTGATAAAATAATAACGTGTGTGTAATGCTTTGAATGGGGGGCAAATGATGCAAATTGAAAACCTGGCCAAAAAAATTGAGGGTTGGTTGCTGGAACAGGTTAGCGATAGAGGAGCCAAGGGTTTTGTTGTGGGGTTGAGCGGCGGTATTGATTCAGCTGTTGTTGCGGCATTGTGCCGAAATGTTTGTCCCCAAAATACTCTTGGAGTGATTATGCCCTGTTATAGTAACCCCGAGGACGCCCGGCATGCGCAGTTGCTGGCTGAGTCAATAGGTATCGAATATAAAACAGTGATTTTGGACAAACCCTTTGCTGAAATGGTGAAACTGTTGACCGGTGAAGATTTTAACCCGGATAATAAGGATTTGGCGATTGCCAATATCAAGCCGCGGCTTAGAATGACCACCCTTTATTATCACGCAGCCAGAAGGCAGAGCCTGGTGGTGGGCACCGGTAACCGCAGTGAACTTACTGTGGGCTATTTTACCAAATACGGTGACGGCGGAGTAGATTTGCTGCCTATAGCCAATCTGGTTAAGAAACAGGTTGTTGAGCTGGCCAGACTGCTTGAAATTCCCGCCCCTATCATTAATAAGCCGCCCTCCGCGGGTTTGTGGGAGGGACAAAGTGATGAAAAAGAAATGGGTATCACCTATGAAGAGCTGGATAGATATATTTTAACTGGACAGGCTGACGACCGGGTGCGAAAAAAAGTGGACGAACTGGCCATGAAAAGTTTGCATAAAAAACAGCTGCCGGCCATGCCTCAGCTTTAAAGATATTTTTTGCAATAAGTATCAAGAGGAGATGAATTGGATGTCAGGGCACTCTAAATGGTCAACTATAAAAAGAAAAAAAGCCAAAGTTGATTCGCAGCGAGGCAAGATTTTTACTAAACTGGCTAAAGAAATAATTGCTGCGGCCAGGCAGGGCGGCGGTGACCCGGAAGCTAATTTGCGATTGAAAAACGCCATTGCCAAAGCCAAGGAAGTAAATATACCCAACGAAAACATACAACGAGCCATAAAGCGCGGCACCGGTGAACTGAGTGGTGCCAATTACGAGGAATTAACTTATGAAGGATACGGTCCCGGGGGAGTGGCCGTGATGCTGGATATCATGACGGACAACCGTAACCGCACCGCCGGTGAAATAAGGCACCTGTTTTCCAAGTATGGTGGTAATCTGGGTGAAACCGGTTGTGTTTCCTGGATGTTTGATACTCGCGGGGTACTGATCATTGAAAAGGCCAACCTTAAAGTGGATACAGATGAATTTTTGCTGACCGCTCTTGACGCCGGTGCTTTGGACGTCAAGGAGGAAGATGACAGCCTGGAGGTAATTACTGAACCCGATGCATTGAACCAGGTAGCTGAGACACTGGAGGTGGAAGGGGTGGTCATAAGCCATTCCGAAGTAACCAGAATACCCCAAAATACGGTGGTGCTTACCGGTAGCCAGCAGGAACAAATGCTTAAACTGATGGAGATGCTGGAGGATCATGACGATGTACAGGAAGTCTACGCAAATTTTGATATTTTAGACGAGGAATAGGTTGCTATAAAGGCAACCTATGTTATTTTTATGCATGATTTTGGCAATAATCCTTTTATTAAGTTAAGTTGCAACAGTTTGATCGGAAAGTGTAGAAGAACTATAAATGTCTGAATACTTAACGAAGGGGTATTGCCATGATAAAAAAACTGCTGGGTATGATTGTGGCAGTCATGATTGTAGTTTTTGTTGCCATAGCTGTTTATTTTACTTTAAACACCGTTGCCAATCCGGCTATGAAGCCTGTATTAACCGCGGACAGAGTAGAGCCGCTGGTAAAACCCACCACCTCCTTGCGCCGGGAGAACAAGTATAATGCTTGTGGAGATGTGGAGGTATATTACCGGGGACCGGCTACCGAAGATCTGATTGGTCTGGATGAGAAGCGGCTGCAAATGAAGTATCCCCGGCAGGATGGTTGGGCTATTACTGTGCACAGTGATGAACTGGTCATTACAAGACAAATAGACGGGTTATGCGGTATGCACAATGAATACAGACACCTGGGTATCCACGAAGGTTATCTGGCTGTTTATCAGGGACCGCTGGGCTACGACGATATACTATTGCGTTTGGAGACAAGCATAGATGTTAATCTATTGCCGGAGCCATTTTTGGAAAAGTTGCACCGGGCCGATGCATTTGAGGTTTTGAGCCCTGATGAAAAGCTTGATTTACAAAATACCTTGGAATTTACCGACGAACAATCATTGAATGTATTACTGGAAAACTTTGACGAATACAGGGGTTAAGCCAGGTTATTGTTTTAGGGCGAGAATGTTTCTATTCATGGAACACATGTTGTGGTTGTGCTGTCATTATGTTACTATGTTGGGTGATGAATTGAATAATTTTACTAACTTTTAGGATGTGGAGTGATTCGTTGCGTGTTTTGGGAGTGGACCCCGGAATTGCTATAACAGGCTATGGTATTGTGGACTATGCCGGTAACAGCTTTATGCCGGTGACATATGGTGCTATACGCAGTGCGGCGGATATGCAGCCGCATATGAGATTATATAAATTGTATAATGAGCTGACAGACTTGATAGTTCAATATCGTCCCCAGTGTTTAGCCGTGGAAGAATTATTTTTTAATCGCAACGTGCGCACCGCCATGTCCGTGGGGCAGGCCCGGGGTGTGATTATACTGGCCGCGGCTCAAGCAAATCTTGCGGTTTACGAGTACACGCCTTTACAGGTGAAACAGTCTGTGGTGGGTCGTGGCCGGGCTGATAAACAACAGGTGCAATATATGATAAAAATTATACTGAATTTGCCGGTTATTCCCCGCCCGGATGATGTGGCGGACGCCCTGGCCGTGGCGGTCTGTCATATTAATAACAACAGTGGTGGTCTAACTATAAAATAAAACTCAGTGTTTAAATTGATAGGGTAGGCAAGAATACTTCAGTTAATTAAAAAGTTAGGTGGGCGACACTGGTATGATAGCTTTTTTAAGAGGCGCGGTGGCCGGCGTGGAAAATGAGACAGTGGTACTCGATGTGCATGGAGTTGGTTACAAGGTTAATGTAACAGCTGCCTGCGCTGCCAGTTTGGCGGGGCAAGTGGATAAGGAAGTTTTTTTGCACACGCATATGATTGTCCGGGAAGATGACATGCAGCTCTATGGTTTTTTTAGCGCAGACGAAATAAATGTTTTTCTTTTATTGCTGGGAGTTAACGGCGTGGGACCACGGGCCGCTCTGGCGGTTTTATCTCATCTAACGCCCCAGGGGTTGGCCCGGGCTGTGACGCTGGGTGATTTAACCGCTCTCACTAAAGTGCCGGGGGTGGGCAAAAAAATTGCCCAGCGCATTGTGCTGGAGTTAAAGGATAAATTTAAAAAGTTAGCTGTTAAAGACGCTGCAGTTCCACCGCAGCCCGGTGAAACAGCGGTGACCGGTGCAGCCGGTGATGCCCTGGCCGGTCTTATGGCACTGGGCTACGGGGCGGGCGAGGCCAGGGCTGCCGTGCACCGGGCAATGAATCTGGCGGTGGGTAACAATCCTGGTGTGGCGGAGCTAATCAAGCTGTCCCTGCGTTTTTTGGATAAATCCAAATAAACCGGTTTGTATGGCATTACTTATGAGGGTCTAGCTGTGTTCAGCGAAAAAATACATTTAACGGCCGGGGTGTGTAATGGAGAATTTGAATCGAGAAAGAATAATAACTGCTGCCCTGAGGGAAGAAGATACAGATACCGAAGTTAGCTTGCGGCCTCGCAAGCTGAGTGAATATATCGGGCAGGATAAAGTGAAGGAAACTATTGGCATATTTATTCAGGCTGCACTGCAGCGGGGAGAAACGCTGGATCATGTGCTTCTGTTCGGGCCGCCCGGTTTGGGTAAAACTACACTGGCCAATATTATTTCCAATGAACTGGGGGTCAACATTCGCACAACTTCAGGACCGGCCATTGAAAGGGCCGGAGATTTGGCGGCTATTTTAACCAACCTGCAGCAAGGCGATGTCCTATTTATCGACGAAGTGCACCGCCTTAGCCGCACGGTTGAGGAGATATTGTATCCGGCCATGGAGGACTTCTCTCTGGATATTATTATTGGCAAGGGGCCCGGGGCCCGTTCCATAAGAATTGATTTACCACGTTTTACTCTGATCGGCGCCACCACCAGGGCAGGTTTGATGACTTCCCCCCTGCGAGACCGGTTTGGTGTCATCAGCAGGCTGGATTATTATCACCCTGCTGATTTGGTTACCATAATCACCAGGGCGGCCAAAATTTTAGGCGTGGTTATTGATGAAGAGGGTGCGGGAGAAATCGCCCGCCGTTCCCGGGGCACTCCCCGCATAGCCAATCGTTTACTGAAAAGGGTGCGTGATTATGCCCAGGTCAAAGCGGACGGGATTATTAACCGGGGGGTGGCTACCGAAGCGCTGGAATTTTTTGAGGTGGACCCCCTGGGGTTGGACCAGGCCGACCGTCGCGTATTATCCGCTGTCATAACCAAATTTGCCGGCGGACCCGTGGGGGTGGAAACCATTGCGGCGGCTACAGGTGAGGAAGCCGGGACTATAGAGGACGTGTATGAACCATACCTGCTACAGTTGGGGCTGTTAGCCCGCACCCCGCGCGGTAGGGTGGCCACGCCTGCTGCTTATCAACACCTTGGCCTGGAAATGCCCGGAGCAAAACAGCCCACATTGTGGTAAACGGGAAGGAGAAAGTAATGAAAATTTTATTGCATACCTGTTGCGGTCCCTGTACTATATACCCGCTGAAACAATTAAGGTCCGAAAATCATGAGGTGTATGGTTATTTCTGTAATCCCAACATCCATCCCTATACCGAGTGGCAGAGAAGGAAAGAAACCCTGCTGGATTATGCCCGGAGCAACAATTTGCAGGTAATTGTAAACGACGACTACGATTTGGAAGGTTATTTAAGGGAGGTGGTGCACAGGGAAAGCGTGCGCTGCCGGTACTGTTATATCATGCGCCTGCGTCAGACGGCCCAGGTAGCACGGCATGGCAAGTTTGATGCTTTCAGCACCACTTTACTGGTCAGCCCTTTTCAAAAACATGATTTAATTGCCGAAATTGGCCGGGCAGTGGGTGAGGAAGCAGGGGTACCTTTTTATTATCATGATTTCAGGTCGGGGTTCCGGGAGGCCACGGAGTTGTCCCGCTCCCTTAACATGTACAGGCAGCAGTATTGCGGCTGCATTTACAGCGAAAGGGAACGTTATGACAAACAGTATAGAAGTAAAAAAGGTTCAGGGGGGAAAAGCTGATGAATTCCCTGGCAGGTATGGGTAAAATTATAATAATGATAGGCATATTTATGGTGATAACAGGTGGTCTTTTACTGCTGGCGGGCAAAATTCCCGGTTTAGGCCGGCTGCCCGGCGATATATTTGTACAAAGAGGTAATTTTACCTTTTATTTTCCCGTGGTTACCATGATCATTGTCAGTATTGTCTTAACGCTACTGGTAAACCTGTTATTCAGAAGGTAGCGGTTTACTATAGATTTGTCCTATTAACACCCGGTACCTACGCGCGCACCGCAAAAGCCGGCTAATGCAGTATAAATAGGACTGGCACGGGCTATTCAAGCAGGCTCTTAAAATATGCCTGCTGATGTATGTTTGCCGGCAGGAATAATTTACTTTTTGTCGAACTTTCCACGATATGGTTTTGCGGGGGAGGTTCTTTTTTTATGACTTCAGGTGTTGTTATTAAACACTGTCGCCCGGGTTTGTTGGTGGGGATGGCGATATTGCTGCTGGTTGTGTTTTGGCCCGGGGGTACGGCCCGGGGGGATGTGCAGGTGGTTCCCCATACCGTGCGGGTTGGACTGGCGCAAAATATGCCGCAGGTATCCTTTGTGCTGCAAGGTGATTACAAGTTGGTCAATATTCATACCGGTCAGGTAATTGCAGGGGATGGGGAAGGACGCTGGACGGTGGAGTATGCCGGTGGCCTGTGCCGGGTGCTCAGGAATGGGGAACATGTGGGACTATACAACGGCCCCATTAAAGCCGAAAGCCTGGATGCCGCCACAAGAGCTGTATTATCCGGTGATGGTACTTTAATATATAAGGATTCCCTGGCGGGCCTGGTTGTACAGGGTTACGGTGCTAGCGCAGCAAACCTGTATGACGGCAAGGCAGGCCTGTATGCCCTTGACGCAAGCGGTCAGGCCAAACAACTTTCCCGGGGTGGATTGAATATTGCTGCTGTAGAAAAGGGCGGGCAATTAAAACATTACCGGGGCAATATAGAAATCAGGCCGTCTGAAAGCGGCCTGACCGTAATCAATGAGTTGCCCATTGAACAGTACCTGTATGGTGTGCTGCCGGGGGAAATGCCCGTGTCCTTCCCCGCGGAAGCGCTTAAAGCTCAAGCGGTGGCGGCACGCAGTTATTTAATTACCCAGCTGGGCAGTTACACCAGTTATGGCTTTGATGTGCTGGACAACCAGTCCAACCAGGTATACCTGGGATATGACGGGGAAAACCCGGCCACTAACCTAGCTGTTGATGCCACCAGTGGCATGGTGCTGGTTCATCGCGGCCGGCCGGTGGCGGCATTTTTCCATGCTTCCAGCGGCGGTTGTACAGAAAACAGCGAAGATGTCTGGTTTGATTCTTTAAGTTATATCAGGGGTCAGGATGATCCCCTGGATTACAATATTAAACATTATGACTGGTCACTTAGTTATTCGGGTGATGAACTGGTTGCGCTGGTCAACCGGCAATTGAAGAAATATATCAATGAATTTACAGAGCTTAGTGCTATAACGGATTTAAGGGCAGTGGAATATACGGCTTCCGGGCAAAGGGTTAAAAAGCTGTTAATTGAGGGTTTGGATGCTGGTGGCGGGCTGCAGGTGTATACTGTTGCCAATGCCGACCGGGTGCGCAGCGTGCTGGGTTTGAACAGTGCACTATTTACTATGCAAAAGGAAACGGGTGCCGGTGATATAATCAGCAGGGTAACCTTTACCGGCAACGGCCTGGGGCACGGACTCGGTATGTCGCAATACGGTGCAGCTGGTTGGGCGTCTCAAGGTTATAGTTTCCAGGATATTTTGCAATACTATTATACAAATGTTAAATTGGTAGAAAATTACGGGGCGTAAATTAAAAAGAGGTAATACATGAAGGTAACCGATTTTGAATATTATTTGCCCGATGAATTAATAGCCCAGGAGCCTGCCCCTGTGCGGGATGAATCCAGGCTCATGGTGCTGCGTAAAAACGGTGGGGAGCCGGAGCACAGGCTGTTTAAGGATATTGTTGAGTATATTAAACCGCAGGATGTGCTGGTGATCAATGATACCAGGGTAATTCCGGCACGACTTTGGGGTAAAAAAGAAGGTACGGGAACAACCATAGAAGTGCTGCTGTTGACCCGCCGGGATGAGCACACATGGGAGACACTGGTACGTCCCGGGAGGCGTGTTCCTCCCGGCACCAATATTATATTTGACGCTGAACTCACCGGTACCGTGGAAGCTGTGGTGGGTGAGGGCTGCCGCCTGATCAAGTTTCAATATCAGGGCGTATTCGAGCAGCTGCTGGACAAATTGGGGGTTATGCCCCTGCCGCCGTATATCAGGAAGCAGCCTGCCGACCCTAAGCGTTATCAGACGGTCTATGCCCGTGAGCCCGGCTCAGCCGCCGCACCCACCGCCGGCCTGCATTTTACACCTGAGCTGCTGCAGAGGATCAGAGATCAGGGTACATCCATTGTACCCGTGCTGCTGCATGTGGGACTGGGCACCTTTAGGCCGGTTAAAGTGGACGAGGTAGCCAGGCACAGAATGCATGCCGAGTATTATTCTGTGTCCGTAGAAACCGCCCGGGTGATTAATGAAGCCAGAGCCCGGGGCGGCCGGGTAATTGCGGTGGGCACCACCACCACCCGGTGCCTGGAAACTGCCGCCCGGGAAAAAGGTGCAGTCAAACCGGGGGCGGGGTGGACCGAAATATTTATTTATCCCGGCTATCATTTTCAAGCGGTGGATGGATTGGTAACAAATTTTCATTTACCCCGCAGCACGTTGCTCATGATGGTAAGTGCACTGGTGGGGCGGGAGAGATTGCTGGACGCCTATGCCCGGGCGGTGCAGTTGCGCTACCGGTTTTTCAGCTTTGGCGATGCTATGCTTATCATATGATTGGGCTAAGGAGTATTATATGGCTATCAGTTTTACGATTACCAAAGAGGATCAACAGTCAAGGGCCAGGTTGGGTTTACTCGCTACTCCCCACGGTACGGTGCAGACGCCTATTTTTATGCCGGTGGGCACCCAGGCCACTGTAAAAACCATGACCCCCGATGAAGTACGTGCTTGTGGCGGGGCATTGGTACTGAGCAACACCTATCACCTGTATTTACGGCCGGGCCATGATTTGGTGGCCAAGGCCGGTGGATTGCATAAATTTATGCGCTGGGACGGTCCCATTTTAACGGACAGCGGTGGTTTTCAGGTATTTAGCCTGGGACCGTTACGTAAAGTCACCGATCAGGGCGTAAACTTCCGCAGTCATATTGATGGCTCGGAACATTCCTTTACCCCGGAGAAATCCATGGAGATCCAAATGGCCCTTGGTGCGGATGTGGCCATGGCCTTTGACGAGTGTGCCCCCTACCCCAGCAGCTATGAACAAACGCGGGCAGCCATGGAACGTACCACCCGATGGGCCGAGCGTTGCCGCTTGCGCCATGACCGGGATGACCAGGCGCTGTTCGGCATTATTCAAGGGGGCATGTACCGCGATTTGCGTTTACAAAGCGCAGCTGAGCTTGCTGCATTGGATTTTCCCGGTTACGGTATCGGCGGGTTGAGCGTGGGGGAACCGAAACCGCTGATGTATGAGGTGCTGGACTACCTGGTGCCCGCCATGCCCCGGGAAAAACCCCGGTATTTAATGGGGGTGGGTTCACCGGATTGCCTGCTGGAAGGAGTTCACCGGGGTGTGGATATGTTTGACTGTGTACTGCCCACCCGGATTGCCCGCAATGGTACGGTTTTTACCCGGGATGGTAAACTGGTGGTGCGCAATGCCGAGTATGCCCGGGATTTTGAGCCGCTGGATCCCGAGTGCGATTGTTATGCCTGCCGCAATTTTTCACGGGCGTATATAAGGCACTTGATCAAAGCCAATGAGGTGCTGGGTATAAGGTTAACCACTTTACATAATTTGCGCTTTGTGTTGCGGCTGATGGAAGATATCCGGGCTGCCATAGCCGGAGATTACTTTGTTGCTTACAAGGATGATTTTCTAAAACGGTTTAAAATGGATTAGATAAACTGTTTTACATTAAATTACAACATGAAATTAAAAAAAGGGAAATGAATAATAATAAAGAATTAGTATATGTTTTGATTTATATGGGGAAAGGGGGGGTAACAAAGTGAATGAAACCACCATCGGTATTTTATATATTGTCGGTTTATTTGCATTGCTATGGTTTTTAATGATCAGGCCCCAACAGCAGCGCCAAAAAAAGCATATGCAAATGGTGGCCAATATCAAAGTAAATGATCGTATTGTCACAGTGGGTGGCATTTATGGAACTGTGATCAAGGTTAAAGAAGACACCTTCATTATAAAAATAGCCGAAAACGTGCGCATTGAAATATTGAGAAACGCTGTGGCACAAGTCCTTTCAAGCAGCAGTGAAAGTGTTGATCTGAAGAAAGATTAAAATTGGGAGTAGACCCGGTCTACTCTTTTTATTGATTATTTTTGGCGGCATAGGGAGGCATTTGTATTTGGTTACCATCGATGATGTTAAAAATAATCCCGTGTTGGACAGTTTTATCCGCAAAGGTAACGAATTTTTGGGAGCCATGGGTTATACGGAACACAGCTACCGGCACATCAACCTGGTATCAAGCATAGCCAAAAATATACTGGACAAGCTGGGTTATGGTAAGCGGGAGGCTGAACTGGCGGCCATTGCCGGTTATTTGCATGACATAGGTAATGTGGTCAGCCGTAACGATCATGGTATATCGGGTGCTACCATTTGCGCGCCCATATTGCTGCAAATGGGCATGGATCCCGATGAAGTGGCCACCGTTATATCGGCCATTGCCAACCACGAGGAGCAGTACGGCCAGCCCGTTAATACCGTGGCGGCGGCGTTGATACTGGCGGATAAGTCGGACGTGCACCGCTCCCGGGTGCGCAACCGGGAATTCGCTACCTTTGACATTCATGACCGGGTTAACTATGCCGTGGAAAATTCCCTGGTTTGGGTGGACGAGAAGAAACGAACTATTACTATGGAGTTGACCATTAATATTGAAATAACACCTGTAATGGAGTATTTTGAAATTTTTCTGACCAGAATGATATTGTGCAGAAGGGCGGCGTTATTTTTAAACTGTGTTTTTGAGTTGGTGGTCAACGGAGCCAAGTTACTGTAATTGAACGAAAGGGGAGAGGTAAAATGAGATGGAGTAAGCTATTGACCATGGCCGCCATTATACTGGTCATTGCAGCCCTGGGCATAACAGCGGCGGTGCCGCTGCCGGTCTTCAAAGATATAGCGTGGCTGCCCTGGGGTAAAGAAATTATCCTTGGCCTGGATTTGCAGGGCGGTGTGCATGTGGTGCTGGAGGCCAGGGATACGCCTGAAAACAAAGTAAACGATGAAACCATGAAAAGAGCCCAGGCCGTGCTGGAAAGAAGGATTAATGAAACCGGGGTGGCCGAACCCGTTGTCCAGCGCCAGGGCGAGCGGCGAATTATTGTAGAGTTGGCGGGTATAGATGATCCCGAGCAGGCCGTTATTGATTTGATCCAGCCTGCTTACCTGGAGTTTAAAAATGAGCTGGGCCAGACCATTATAACGGGCGCCGACTTAAAGGACGCTATGGAGGCCCGGGACCCCAACACCGGACAGGTGGAGGTGGATCTTACCTTTACACCGGAAGGCACCAAAAAGTTTGCCCAGGCCACCACAGCTAATGTGGGCAAACCCATCGGTATTTACCTGGACGGCCAGTTATTGCAAAACCCGGTGGTGCAGGAACCCATCACCAACGGCCAGGCCAGAATCACGGGTTATGAAAACCTGGATGAGGCCCATACCATTGCCATACTGTTGCGTTCCGGCGCGTTGCCCGTGCAGCTTGAGGTAATGGAAAAACGAACCGTGGGGCCGCAATTGGGCCAGGATTCCCTGGACAGGTCCATTAATGCCGGCATTGTCGGCCTGGTGGCCATATTGGTGTTTATGGTGGTTTATTACCGTATCCCCGGGCTGATTGCCGATTTGGCGTTGGCTTTTTACGCGCTGATTGTACTGGCCATTTTTATCGGCATCCATGCCACCATGACGTTGCCCGGTATCGCCGGTTTTCTGCTGTCCCTGGGCATTGCCGTGGACGCCAACGTAATTATATTCGAGCGGGTCAAAGAGGAATTGCGTACCGGTAAGAGTATTCGTTCCGCCATTGACGCCGGTTTTAAACGGGGGTTTGTGGCCGTGTTCGACGCCAACGTCACCACGCTGATTGGTGCTGCTGTGCTGTATTTTTTCGGTACCAGTGTAATTCGCGGGTTTGCCGTGACGCTCAGCATAGGTATTCTGGTCAGCATGTTTACAGCCATCACCTTGACCAGGTGGTTTCTGCACCTGACCGCGGCCACCAATGCGGTTAAAGATCCGCGCTATTATGGCGCTTAAGGGGGCGGAGCACATGTTTAACTTTATGAAAAACAGAAAAATTTGGTATATCATTTCACTGCTGGTTATATTGCCGGGCCTGTTTTCCATGGTAACCAGGGGTTTTAACCTGGGTATAGACTTCACCGGCGGCAATCTTGTGGAGGTTCGGCTGGATCGGGACGTCAAGATTGAACAGGTGCGCACAGTGGTGGAAGAGTTGGGGTATGCGGCCGCCCGTAACATCCAAAAAAGCGGCACCAGCGATTATATGATCAGAACACGGGAGCTCACCGAGGAAGAAAGCGCAACATTAATTTCCACCCTGGAGCAAAAGGTGGGCGAGGTCAACCTGTTGCGCAATGAACGGGTGGGGCCGGTGATCGGCAGGGAATTAACCATGAATGCCATTTGGGCTTTGCTGATTGCAGCGGCGCTTATGATTGTATATATGACTTTCCGCTTTGAGTTTAAGCAGGGCGTGGCGGCGGTTACCGGGCTGCTCCATGATGTACTGGTTGTCATGGGTATATTCTCCATATTGCAAATTGAAATTGACAGCGCCTTTGTGGCGGCGGTATTAACCATCGTCGGTTATTCCATTAATAACACCATCGTTATATTTGACCGGGTCAGGGAAAATCTGCGGACGCGCAAAAAGGGAGAGGCTCTGGAGGATTTGGTTAATGTCAGCTTATGGCAAACCATGGCCCGTTCCATCAATACCGTGCTGGCGGTGTTATTCGTGTTGTTGGCTTTGTATTTACTGGGCGGCACCACCATTAAGAATTTTGTTTTAGCCCTGATCATCGGTGTAACCAGCGGCTTCTATTCGTCCATGCTTACCGCCAGCCCGCTGTGGGTTGATTTAAAACTGATGGAAAAAAAGGATAATAAACACCGCGAAGCTTATTCAGCCAAGTAAGCACTCCATGGTTATCGGCAATTTATGCTATTTGGATAATGAGGTAAATTGAATATTAAATGAGAAAACGCCTGGAACGGTTATAAATTTTTCCAAGGCGTTTTTTTATTTCTATTGCTGGTGTGTGTTGGCGGTATGAGTGTTTGTCAAGCGCTACCATTAATTTTTTTGTTTTGGCCGGGGCAAATTAAAACAAGATTTGGAGGGTCGCTGTCTATGGATAAACAAAGAATTAAATCACGTAAATATTTTTTGGGTCCGGGGGAAACCGGTCACTGGGAAACAAGCCGGCAGAATAAGGTTTTGCTGGCTCTGGAAAACAAGGTCAGGGAACTGGCTATAAACATGGAAAAGATGAAGCTGGCCGAGTATGTGGACCTGCTGGGAAAACCCTATAAACTTATGTACATTAATTTCATCAGCGGCATTGCCCGGGGCCTGGGTATTGCCATCGGATTTGCTATTCTGGGGGCGATAATAGTTTTAATTTTGCAAAGGTTGGTGTCTTTAAACCTGCCCGTCATTGGTGATTTCATTGCCGATTTGGTTAGAATAGTGCAACTGCAGCTAGGCAGAAAATAACAGGGGGTACACGATGGAACAGGGATTATTAAATGATTTCAAGCGACAATTGGAACAGGAAAAAAACAATTTAATGCAAACCATAAACCATATTGATGACGGGGGGCTTGGCGTTTCATTATCCGACTCGGTGGAAGAGTTGTCCACCTATGATCAACACCCGGCTGACGTGGGCACCGAAGTTTTTGAGCGCAGTAAAGACTTTGCTCTGCGCGAGGATGCCATGATTAAAGTACAGGCCATTGATCACGCCAGGCAAAGAATGGAAAATGGCACCTATGGTATTTGTGAAGTATGTGGAAAAGAAATACCGCTGGAACGCCTGCGGGCGGTTCCCTATACTACCCAGTGCGTTCATTGCCGGTCCCGGATGGAGGAACCTGCATATAGGAAAAATATTCGTCCGGTGGAAGAGGATGTGTTGGAGCCGCCCTTTGCCCGTACTTTTAACGATACCACGGATGTAAATGAGTACGACGGCGAGGATGCCTGGCAAGATGTGGCCAGGTGGCAGGAGCATTCTCCGCTTTCCGGAGCCGGTGCTTACTATGGTAGCGGTGAGCCGAGCGGGGAGCCAATTGATGATACGGACCTGATCGATCACATACCCTATGTGGTGGGCAGTGACGGTAATTTCTATGAAAGTACCCGGGATATGGATGATGAAAGCGCCCCCGTGGAAACAATTGATGTCGGCCTGGACTATAAAGAATAATTTCAACTTTTTCCCATGATCATTGAATTGAAGCTTTGCATATGATATATTAAGATAACCATAAAGTCAGGCTGTGAAGATTTTTACAGACCGGGCCTTAAGGCAGCGGATATACCCGCGGGACTTCATCTTGGCTCTTAAGATGAGGGGCCCCGGGTATTATTTTTTGCGGGTGCATAAAGCGGGGGTGCCGGGATGTCCATAGAGGGGAAGGATAATATGTATACAAAAGAGAAATTAAAGGTAGCTCGCCTTTCCATTATATCCAATTCCATATTGACAGCCGGCAAATTAGGCGTTGGATTTTCCATGCATTCCATCAGTATTATTTCCGAGGCTATCCATTCGGGTTTAGATTTAGTTGCAGCTTTAATTGCATTCGTATCAGTGCGGGAATCCAATAAACCGGCTGACGACCGGCACAGGTACGGGCATGGTAAATTTGAAAACCTGGCGGCCATAATTGAAGCGATTTTGATATTGCTGGCTGCGGGCCTGATTATTAAAGAAGCCATACCCAAATTATATGAAGTCACTGAAGTTAAATCGCTGGGGTTGGGGGCAATGGTGATGGTTCTATCAGCTGCTGTGAACTTATTTGTTTCTACAAAGCTGATGAAAGTGGCCAAAAAGACTGACTCCCCGGCTCTGGCCGCTGACGCCTGGCACTTGCGCACTGATGTTCTAACGTCCCTTGGCGTTCTGGCTGGCATTGTGATTATTAAATTTACCGGTTGGTATATAGTAGACCCCCTTATTGCCATAGGCGTAGCGCTATTAATCATAAAAGCTGCTTATGACTTGTTGAAGGAATCACTGGGTAATATGCTGGACGTTCGACTGCCAGACGGTGAAGAACAGGCGATTAAGGAAATTCTACATTCTTATGCTGATCGATTTGTTGATTACCGAAATTTACGTACCCGCAAAGCCGGGCCACAGCGCTACATGGATTTTAATTTAATTGTGCCCCGGGGGAAAAAAATCAGCACTACCCATGCTTTGTGTGACAATATTGAACGGGATTTGCGTCGGCGCTTGCCTGAGGTGGAGGTAATCATTCATGTTGAGCCTTGTGAGCCCGAGGCGGGGGACTGTGCTGTTTGCAAGGCCAGCACAAAATTTAAAAGGGGAGATAACCACTGTACCTGTGTAGTATGTGAAAATTGTCGGAATAAGCATGATTGACCCGGGTTACCCCGTAAAAAACTGTGGTGATTTCCGTATAGTAAAGAAAGATTTACTATGGGAAGGAGCGATGGAGTAGCACCAGAGGGAGTGTGGCAGTGTGCTATTTGGGGATGAAGTGGAAGTATGTCTGCAAAAAATCAGGGAAGGTGACGAATCATCCAGGGAAAAGTTGATTGCGGAAGCAAAGCCCTTTATCGCCGGGGTGGTGGGTCGCCTGTGCGGTCGCAGTTTGAGCTGGGACCATGATGACGAGCTGAGCATCGGCCTGATAGCTTTTAATGAAGCCATAGAGCGATTTAAAGAAAAAATGGGAGTACCTTTTACCGCCTTTGCCCGCATGGTGATCAGGAGTCGGGTGACCGACTATTTGCGCAAAGAATCAAGATGGAACCGGGTGGATCTGCATATGTCCAATACTCCCCTCGAAGGTGCCGCCAACCAGGCGGAAAATGATGCTTCCTGGGAGCAGTATATTGAACAAACTGCCCAAAGAGAAAGGATAGAGGAAATTAACAATTATAATGAAAAAATAAGCAATCTGGGTATCACATTTAAAGATCTTGTAAAATCCTCGCCCAAGCACCGGGACACCAGGCAAACATTAATTCGGGCGGCTTACTATATTGTTGAGCATGGCTCCTTATATGAAACTTTGCGGGCCAGCAAAAGGTTGCCCCTGCGGGAATTGGAGATGGGTACAGGGATAAGCCGCAAGGTACTGGAACGGGGGCGTAAATATATAATAGGAATAGCCACATTATTATATTACCGTGAAGAGTTTATTTATTTGAATTCATATGTTAGGTTACCGCAAGGGGAGTGTTGATTGATGGGACCGAACCGGGGATTGGTGATGGAAGTTAAAAAAAGAAGCTGTATTGTGTTAACCGGTGACGGTCAGTTTCTCGAGGTGTCCAAGCCTCGTAAAGGTGCTGAGGTGGGGCAGGAAATATCAATATCCCGACCGGTTTTTTACCGGTTTAAGGCTTCCTATTGGGCGGTGGCTTCTTTTTTAGTGGTGGCGTTGGCCTGGTTGGCCTTTAATTCCATGCTACCTCGAGCAGTGGCTTATGTGGCCTTGGATATTAACCCCAGCGTGGAACTGGGGATTAACGGTGATAATATAATTGTTTCCGCCCGGGGCGTGGATGATGATGGCAAAGAACTGTTACAACGGGTAAATGTTATGCATGACCCGCTGGCCGATGGAGTGCAGAAGATCATAGCCGGCTGTATTGAATATCAATACTTGAACCCGGAAAAAGAAAATCTTGTGCTGGCCACGGTCACTAAAACCAAAGGGAAAGCAGCAAATAAAAATAGTGATAAAGTCAAGGACGTTAAAGAGCAAAAAGACACAAAAGATGTCCATGATTACATATATAATTCCATCAGCAACTCCATAAACAAGTCCGGTATTAAGGCCGAAATAATCATGGCTGATACTGATTTGGACACTATGAAAAAAGCCCGTGAGCACGGCGTTAGCCCTGGTCGTTACCTGTTACAGCAGGAAGCGCAAAAAAAAGGTGTGCAAATAACCAACCAGGAATTGAAGGAAGGAAACATTCGTGTACTGGAAGCGAATAAAAACATTCGGGTTGGCGATTTGATCACAAAACAATCCCGGGCCGGCTCTGCTTTTGGATCCGGTGATATGGATGAAGCTGGCAAGAGAGATAAAATTAATAAGCCCGGTCAGTCTGGAGATAAACCCGGTAAGCCCGGTAAGTCCGGTGATAAGACCGATAAGCATGATAAGCGTGATAACCCCGGTCAAACAATCAAAAAAAATCTGCAAGGTAAAAATAATCAATACGATGGATATAATAATTTAAACCGGCCAGTATCTTGGTCCCCCGGGAAGGACGATGCAGTTAAGAATAATCGAGGGAAAATTAATGATAATAAAAGTAATCAAGATAAGGCCCGCGGAAAGAATTCCAGCCCGCGGGATATTACTGGTTATTCCGGAAAAACAAATTCTACCAAACGGAATGATTACCAAACTAAAAAAGATCATGCTAGACAAAAAAAGGTTGAACGGGATGAATGGAATAAAACGGACCGGGAAGATAATGATAAAAAGAACAAAGGGAATTAATTCTGCCATAGAATCAACAGGTTGATTTTTTCACCAGTATTAAGTATAATTTTCCAAAGGCCCATCAAGGTTCGGATTTTGCCAATAAGGCTTTGTTTATATACTGTTATATACTGTGCGTACGGTATATCTAAATACCCAACTATGCCATGAAGGTATCCGGTCTTTGAAAAGACGGTATTCATGGTTTTTTTTCTAACAAGATAAATAAGGAAGGTGGTAAAACAGATGACAGAAAAACCAGCGGTTCGGCAGGCCCTTTGGCTGGAACCAACCCACCTGCATTTCCATCACGGAGATAATATTGAGGTTAAAATATTACGGGGCCGGGCTATGAAAAGGGATGGTGCCGGTGACTCCGCCCTTTGGAAAGGATATGTGATGGATCCCGGTGGTGCCGAGATACCGGCCCAAATAACCCCTGCCCGGGATGGCTCACCGCCTGTACTTGTTTTTAACTGCGACCACGAAGGTATTTATACTGTACAGGTGGAAAGTGAAGAAGTCGCTAACGCCAAGCTTTGGGCGCGGGTGCTGGTGCCTGTGGGGCATCACGTGCACGGGCACGGAGCGGTCCTTAACCGTGGCCTGGAAATCATTCCCGAGAATTACACTGAGTTTCACCCAGGCGATACCATTAACTTGACTGTGCTGGATGACGGGGTTCCGCTGGCCGGTGCCAGGTTGCAGGCAACTTATCATTTTTATGAGGGGACCGGATTTGCACATAATTTAACTGCTGATGAGCAAGGAAAAGTGCAGTTTGTGTTTGATGCCATGGGTCACTGGTTGTTCCAGGTGGACAAGGCTACGGGTGACCATTATGGTATTGCAACGCTGGTGATACCCGGGGTTAGGAGGTAATTGGCAAATGGGTGATGTGGTAATTTACACCAAGACAGGTTGTCCCTATTGCCAAAAAGCAATGGAGGACTACAGGGCCAGGGGGATAAAATTCAAAGAGATAAATACCAGTTTGGATGCCGGGGCGAAACAAATGGTTAAAGAGAAGTATGGCGCCGGTAAGGTGCCGGTGATTGTGGAAGATGGCAAATTGGTCAGTACCGGGTATAACGGTGGCGGGTGAGGGATTTAACCGTCCCGGTGTTGCCGGGCTTAAATGCCACGCCGTATGGCGTGGTTTATTGTTTTGCATTGGAACGAGTGATATACTTTAAAATTGGAGGTGCGAAAATATTGCTGCCTGTATATCAACTGGTTATTCCCACGCCTTATCCAGTGGGGCCGGTAAATGCGTATTTAATTAAAAATGATCCGGTAACTATAATTGATCCCGGCCCCGATACGCCGCAGGCCGGTAAGTTTTTACGCGAGATGCTGGCATCTTTGGACTGCCGGATTGAGGATATTAAAAGAATTGTGATTACCCATGCCCATCCCGATCATTGCGGCTTGATGGCACAAATTGCCGGTGCCGCCGACGCGGATGTTTTAATTCATCATTTGGAGGAAGACAAGTTAATTTTAAAACCGGATTATTATAAGGAATGGCTACCCTTTGTAGTGGAAACCGGTGTTCCGGCCGACGTACTGCGGGAAGTAGAGGATATAAAGGACAAGCTGCCTCATCCCTCGGTCCGGGGTTTGCGTACCAGGCAAATGAGCGGGGGGGAAAGTATAACCTTTGACAGGGGCGAGCTCAAAATTATGCATTTCCCCGGACATAGCCCCGGGCATCTGTGCTTGTATGATCCAGACCAAAAGTTTTTTTTCTCGGGGGACTTTTTGCTACCTCATATTACGCCCAACCCGCTGATGGAGCCGGACCGGGAAAAACCGGGCAGGCGTTTGCCGTCATTGAGGCAATACTTATCCGGGCTGGATGAGCTGGAAAAGCTGAATGTAACTATGGTGTTTCCCGGCCACGGCGGTACCTTTAATGATTACAACAGTGTCATTAACGTGGGACGCAGGCACCACCAGTCTCAATTTACGCGCATTAAAGATAAGCTGCAGGCGGGGGAACTAAATGCTTTTCAAATAAGCAGGGCCATGTATCCGGATCTGAAGGGGTGGGATATATTCCTGGGACTGTCGGAAGTGGTGGCTCACCTGGATTTACTGGTGGAAAAGGGCCAGATCAACTGTTCTCCGAAACAGGGGGTAAATTACTACAGTAATGTGTAGTTAACACAAATACAAATATTTATTTATGAGGTAAAGTATGATTGTACGGTTAATTTTGGCTTTGGCGGCGGCTAAACTGGCTATGTACTTGAGCCGGCTGACAGGACGGGGGCGCGGTTCGTCCCTCCCCGGCATGCTGGCATTGCGTATTTATCCCGGTTTATTGAAGCATTACCGGGGCCAGCCCCGCAGGGGTGTAATTATGACCACCGGTACCAACGGAAAAACCACCACCAGTAATATGCTGGCCGATATCCTGGAACACGCCGGACTGCGGGTAGTATCCAATCGTGAAGGGGCTAACTTAATAACCGGAGTGGCAGCTGCATTTATTAAGTCCGGTACTCTGACGGCCCGTTTGAATTGCGATTATGCCGTTCTGGAAGTTGACGAGGCTTCTTTCCCGGTGGTGACGCGGTGGATTAAGCCTGACCGGGTGATTGTTACTAATTTCTTTCGGGACCAGTTGGATCGCTATGGGGAACTGGATACTACTATTTGCAAAGTACAAGACGCCTTAAAGAAACTACCCGGGGGTACTGTATTGGTTTTAAATGCGGACGATCCACTGGTGGCCCGCCTGGCCCGGGAGACGGGTAAATCTGCTTTGTTCTACGGGGTGCGCCCCGATGCCGTATTGGCCGGTGCGGCAGCTTACAGCCGGGAGGCCAAATTCTGTCCATTTTGCGGTGACACGCTTGTTTATAGCGTTTATTTATACAGCCAGTTAGGCGACTTTAGGTGCCCGCAATGCGGATTTGCCCGGCCGCTGCCAGACATGGAAGCGATAAACGTCAACATCGATACAACCGGAACCAGGGCCATCGTCCGTGGTAACGGGTCAAACAAGGGCATATGGCCGGTATCCCTACCGGTTCAAGGTATCTACAATATCTATAACGGGCTGGGTGCCTTTACCACGGCTTTGTCACTGGGGGTGGCACCGGAAAAAGCTCTCGACAGCTTG
This sequence comes from Desulfallas thermosapovorans DSM 6562, assembly GCF_008124625.1. Taxonomy (NCBI): domain Bacteria; kingdom Bacillati; phylum Bacillota; class Clostridia; order Eubacteriales; family Desulfallaceae; genus Desulfallas; species Desulfallas thermosapovorans. Next base: position 213,582 of record NZ_VNHM01000001.1, on the reverse strand, counting down.
GCAAAATATACTCCGGCCACAGGTCGTATGGAGTTATTTTATTATGACCAAAAGCCGGTCACCTTGACCCTGGTTAAAAACCCCACCGGGTTCAACCAGGCTCTAACAGGTTTGTTATCCCAGAGGGTAAGGCAGGATGTTATGATCGCCATTAACGATAATGATGCCGACGGCCGGGATATATCCTGGCTCTGGGATGTTGATTTTGAAGTGCTGGTAAAGCATTTGGAGCAGTTTAACCGGTTTATTTGTTCCGGCCAGCGGGCTGAGGAGATGGCTTTGCGTTTGAAATACGCCGGTGTGCCGCCTGCGCTGATGACAGTGGAAAAAGATTACCGGCGGGCCGTGGATATGGCTTTGCACGAAGAAGGTGCGGCGGTGGGCATGCTGGTCACTTATACAGCACTGTGGCCGGTGGAGAAAATTTTGGGTCAAAGGGCCGAAAGGGTGAGTAGCCATGCTGACCGTGTGCCATCTGTATCCTGATTTGCTTAATTTATACGGCGACCGCGGCAATGTTCTGGCTTTTGTTCGCCGCTGCGCCTGGCGGGGAATACCGGTACAGGTGAAGGAGGTTAACCTGGGTGAACCGTTGAACTTTGCCGATTACGACTTTTTATTCATCGGTGGTGGCTCGGACCGGGAGCAGGCATTAATGGCTGCAGACCTGAAAACCCGTGTCGGTGCTTTGCGCGAGGCTGTGGACAACGGTTTGGTGGTGCTGGCCATTTGCGGTGGCTACCAGTTATTGGGACGTTATTATCGTACACCCGAAGGCCGGGAAATTTCCGGGTTGGGTATGCTAGACTTTTATACTGAGGCCGGTGATAACAGACTGATCGGTAATGTAGTACTGGAGGCTGAACTGGCGGGCAAGAAAACCAAACTGGTGGGTTTTGAAAACCACGGCGGTAAAACTTATTTAAACGGCCTTAGACCTTTGGGTAGGGTTTTATATGGCCAGGGCAATAACGGGCGGGACGGTTTGGAAGGAGCCCGTTACAAAAACGTTTTCTGTTCTTATTTGCACGGCCCCCTGTTGCCCAAAAACCCGATGTTGACTGACCATTTAATTTCTCTGGCCCTGGAAAGGAAAGGAAAAGATTTTACACTGGCCAAGTTAGATGACAGTATAGAAAACATGGCCAATGAGGCAATGGTAAAAAGATTATTAGGTTAGGAATAAAAGGTTGCCGGCAGGCTTGCGTTTTGTTAAAATAATGTTAATAAGAATTTTGTATACAATATGCGGCCCTGGAGGTGAGGGCATGACCTACTTGGCGACCTGGACAGAAGGAAAGGAAGTATTTTACCGGTTTGTTAACGAACAAGAACTGCAGGAGTTATGGGAACCGGAAAAAAACTTTATCGTGGTTAAGCTTGCCAATTGAAAGCTTGTATATTGTTTATTTGGAAGAACCCGGTACAGGTTTGGAATACTTGTAAAACAAACCTACCGGTTTTTTTATGGGGAGGAAAGAGGTATTGTGCAATGCCTTTTTCCTCCCCTGTTTTTTTACATTCTTTTTGTACTAGCAATTTGAAAGTTGCTGCCAAAAAAAATATAAACATCCGAATAACAGTAAAAAATACTGCCAGTTGTCGATTTCAGGCAGCAGTGGGCCTTTATGACACTTCAGCCGGATACTCATTTTAACATTCCTGCATATAAATATAGTACTTGTTTGTTTGATGTGGAGTAGTTGGTTGCATAACCATATGATAGTTGAGGGCCCGGTCCAATAATTAATATTAGCAGTAGGGGAGTGTGAAAAGGTGAATTTTGTTAAGAGATTGGAAGAATTCCGCTCTTTGGAAAAACAGTATAAATGGGAAGGTACATTTTACGATTATCTGGAGGTTGTTAAAGAAAATCCCGCGGTATGCCAACTGGCACATGCCAGAATATACCACATGATACGCGACGCTGGAGTTGAAGAGTTGGAATATGGCGGTAAACGTTACAAGTTTTTCAGCCAGGAAATTTTCGGGCTTGATAACACGTTGGAAAAACTGGTGGAGGAGTATTTTCATCCTGCAGCCCGGCGCCTTGATGTGCGTAAACGTATTTTACTGTTAATGGGACCGGTGAGCGGCGGTAAATCCACTTTGGTGGCCATGTTGAAAAGGGGTTTGGAACAGTACAGCAAGACAGACTGCGGTGCAGTTTACGCCATCAAAAACTGCCCCATGCACGAGGAACCGCTACACCTTATACCCAGAGAATTACGGGCTGATTTTGAAAAAGAGTATGGGATTTATATTGAAGGGGAGTTATGTCCCTCTTGCCGGATGATGTTGGAAACAGAATACGGCGGTAATATAGAAAACGTATTAGTGGAAAGGATTATACTTTCTGAAGACCACCGTGTGGGTATAGGCACATTCACTCCATCCGACCCCAAATCCCAGGATATCGCTGATCTCACGGGCAGCATTGACTTCAGCACCATCGGTGAATATGGTTCCGAATCCGACCCCCGGGCCTACCGGTTTGACGGGGAATTGAATATAGCCAACCGGGGGATCATGGAGTTTCAAGAAATGTTGAAGTGTGACGAGAAATTTCTCTGGAATTTGCTCAGCCTTTCCCAGGAGGGCAATTTCAAGGCGGGGCGCTTTGCTCTAATTTATGCCGATGAAATGATTGTAGCACATACCAACGAAAACGAGTATAAGGCCTTTATCAGTAATAAGAAAAATGAGGCGCTACAGTCCAGAATTATAGTGATGAAGATACCCTATAACTTAAAAGTCAGTGAAGAGGTCAAAATTTATGACAAATTGATAAAACAAAGTGATCTTAAGGATATTCACATTGCGCCCCACGCATTAAAGGTGGCCAGTATTTTCTCGGTGCTCAGCCGGTTAAAGGAAAGCAAAAAGCAGGGCATGGATTTGGTTAAAAAAATGAAGCTGTATGACGGTGAAGATGTGGAGGGTTTCAAACAAAAGGATTTAACTGAATTGCAAAATGAACATACCGATGAAGGTATGAGCGGAGTGGACCCGCGTTATGTAATCAACCGTCTCAGCTCGGCATTAATTCGCACCTCCACCCGCTGTATCAACCCGCTGGATGTACTGCGGGCATTAAAGGATGGACTTGACCAGCATCCTTCTATTTCCAAGGAGGAAAAGGAACGTTTATTAAACTTTATATCGGTGGCCCGCAAGGAATATGATGAACTGGCTAAAAAAGAGGTTCAAAAAGCATTTGTTTATTCTTATGAAGAATCGGCCCGGGTGTTGTTTGACAATTATTTGGATAACGTGGAGGCGTATTGTAACGGTGTGAAAATAAAGGATCCCATCACTGACGAAGAAATTGATCCTGATGAGAAATTAATGCGTTCTATAGAAGAACAAATTGGCGTTTCGGAAAGTGCCAAAAAAAGTTTCCGCGAAGAAATTTTAATCAGGCTGTCTAGTTATGCCCGTAAAGGCAAGCGTTTCGATTACAAATCCCATGAAAGATTAAGGGAAGCTGTGGAGAAAAAATTGTTTGCCGATTTAAAGGATGTGGTAAAAATAACTACCTCCACCAAGACACCCGATGCGGAGCAGCTTAGACGTATAAACGAAGTTAGTGCCAAATTAATTGACGAATACGGGTACTGCAGCATATGTGCCAATGAATTGTTAAAATACGTAGGCAGCTTGCTAAACAGGTAGGTGGTGTTTAAAAATGTCAGGTGAATATACAGTTTCCCGGGAAGACTGGTCGCTGCACCGCAAGGGTGAAATTGACCGGGAACGCCACCGGGAAAAGGTCAGAGAAGCCATCAAAAAAAATCTGGCGGATGTGGTTAGTGAGGAAAGTATTATTTTATCGGATGGCCGCAAGGTAGTTAAAGTGCCCATCCGGTCCCTGGACGAATACCACTTTCGCTTTGATACCGGTAAACAAAAACATGGCGGTCAAGGCCAGGGTAATACCAAAAAAGGGGATGTGTTGGGCAGCGACCAGAAGCATTTTGCCGGACCCGGCAAGGGTAAAGGTGCCGGAGAAGAACCGGGTGTAGATTATTATGAAGCGGAAATCACCATTGATGAATTAGCCCAGTTAATTTTTGAAGACCTGGGTTTACCTAATTTACAGCAAAAGAAAAAACCCGAGCTGGCCTCCGAAGCCTTTGAATTTAAAGATATTCGAAAAAAGGGCATATCCAGCAATATAGACCGCAAAAGGACCATTTTAGAGGCCCTTAAACGAAATGCGAGACAGGGCAAGCCGGGTTTTGGTAAGATAACCAAAGAGGATTTACGCTATAAAACCTGGGATATCACACATAAATATGAAAGTAATGCGGTAGTTCTGGCCATGATGGACACTTCGGGTTCTATGGGGCCATATGAGAAATATATCGCCCGTAGTTTTTTCTTTTGGATGGTACGATTCTTGCGCACTAAATATCAAAATGTGCAAATAGTCTTTTTGGCGCACCATGTGGAAGCCAAAGAAACCACAGAGGAGGAGTTTTTCACCAAGGGGGCCAGCGGGGGCACCCGCTGCTCGTCGGTATATAAATTAGCCTTGGAAATAATAAATAGCCGGTATAATCCCCAGGATTATAATATTTATGCCTTTCATTTTTCAGATGGAGATAACTTGACCTCCGATAATGAAAAATGCGTCAAATATGTCAAAGAGCTGGTAGAAATGTGTAATCTGGTCGGTTACGGAGAAATTGAAGGGCCGTATTACCATACCAGTACGCTGCGCACGGCCTTTAAAAAAATAGTGGATCCTAAGTTCACCAGCATTGGTATCAAGGGTAAAGGCGATGTTTATCCTGCTTTGAAAACTTTTTTCAATCCCCACCCGGAAAACAAAGTGCAGTAGGGGGAGGTGTTGGTTTTGCATCCACAGGAAGAGATTAAGGTACTGGAGAAGTCTATTGAGGAAATAACCACCATTGCGAAAAAGTTTAACCTTGATTTTTACAACATGTACTTTGAAATATGCCCGGCGGATATTATCTATTCCTTTGGCTCGTACGGTATGCCCACCCGTTTTTCCCACTGGACATTCGGCAAGGCATACCACAAAATGAAAACCCAATATGATTATAACCTCAGCCGTATTTATGAAATGGTTATCAACACTGATCCCTGCTATGCTTTTTTGCTGGAGGGTAATTCGCTGGTACAGAATAAAATGGTTATTGCCCATGTTCTGGCGCACTGTGATTTTTTTAAAAATAATTATTATTTTAGCCGGACATCCAGAAAGATGGTGGAAAGTATGTCCGTGGCTGCTGATCGTATCAGGAGCTATGAGTTTAAATATGGTCGGGATAAGGTGGAAAGTTTTTTGGATGCTGTAATTTCATTGCAGCAAAATGTAGACCCCGAGCGCCACATCAACCCGGGCGGGGGCAAACATAGCGGGCGTAGAACCAGTGAACAATCATGTCAGGGACACTCCTGTACAGGGGGTAAATGCTGCCAGGATGGATGTCGCCAGGATGGCCGCGGGCAAAATGATTCCGGGCGGACCACCCCTTATGATGATCTGTGGGACCTGGATAAACGTGAATGCAAAGGTAAATACGAGGAAACCGGTGAAGAGGCAATAAAAATACCTGAACATCCTGAAAAGGACCTACTGTTTTTTATGATGAATTACGGGCGAGATTTACAGGAATGGCAAAGGGATATTATATCCATTGTAAGGGAAGAAATGTTGTATTTTTGGCCTCAGATGCAGACTAAAATTATGAATGAGGGTTGGGCCACATACTGGCATATGCGCATTATGCGGGAAATGGATTTAAACGAGGATGAAGCGTTGGAGTTTGCCAAGACCCACGCTGGGGTCATTCAACCGTCTAAGTACCATATTAACCCTTATTTTTTGGGCCTAAAAATATTTGAAGATATTGAGAAAAGGTGGGATAATCCCACCGCTGAAGAAAAAGAACGGTACGACCGCCCGGGCGGTGAGGGTAAACAAAAAATCTTCGAGGTTCGGGAAACAGAAAATGATATATCCTTTATACGCAATTATTTGACTAGGGACATAGTTGAAGAATATGACTTGTATTTATATAAAAAGGTAGGCTATGATTGGAAGGTAACTGATAAAGAATGGGAAAGCGTGCGGGATGGATTGGTAGCAAACCTTTACAATTGCGGTTTTCCGTATATTGTGGTGGAAGATGGTGATTTCGGCAAGAGAGGGGAAATCTACCTGAAGCATGTACATGAGGGAACGGATTTGGATATTTACTACCTGGAAAGAACACTGCCCCATGTATATAAGGTTTGGGGGCGGGCGGTGCACCTTGAAACAGTGGTGGATGGTAAAAGGGTTGTGTTTACCTATAACGGTGAGAAAACAAGTAAAAAATTCATTTAAGATAGTTTAGAGTTTGTTTGGGAAAAATAGGCTTTGATGGCAGGTGTTGAAAGGTTGAAAGATTAAATCTTTCAACCTTTCAACACCTGGTACCTGCAATAACACCACAATAACAGGCCAACGCAGAGATTATAAATCTCGCACGAATTTGTCGGACAGCTTATTTTGAACTCTGTCCGGTATTGCAGTTTTTTAGCGTGAATAACAGTCAAAGAATTAACTTTTTAAAGTTTTAATAAATTCTTTTAAACAATCCTTTTAATATTACTTCCTATACTAAAGTACACTTTTAATATTTTCCAACATTGTTAGAGTATTGACTTCAATTCTTTAGTTGGTTAAACTATTGTGGAAGATTATATTTTGTCGAAGGAGATGAACACAATTGCGTAGAATCAAGTATCTATGGCTGCTGGTTCTGGTGCTGGGACTGGTGCTGGTGGTGGCGGGTTGCGGCGGCGAGCCGGCGGACAACTCGGGTGGACAAGCTGCAAATGACACCGAAAAGACCAGTTGGGAATTGATCCAGGAAAAGGGCGTTATGACCGTTGGATTGGATGATACCTTTAGACCCATGGGCTTCCGGGATGAACAGGGTAACCTGGTAGGATTTGATATTGACATGGGCAAAGAATTTGAAAAACGCCTTGGTATTACTCTAGAGTGGATTCCCACCGATTGGAGCGGAGTTACAGGCGCACTGAACGCAAAGAAATTTGATGTGGTTATTAACGGCATGAGTATTACCGATGAGCGTAAAAAAGTTATCGATTTTTCCATACCGTATGTTAATGCCAGCATCGGCATGGCGGTGCTGAAGGAAAACACCGACATCAACACCAAAGATGATTTACAGGGCAAAATAATAGGCACCCAGGCCGGTAGTTCCGGTTATGAAGCCTGCAAAAAATTGGTGGAAGAGGGTATTATTACAGAGGGCAACCTCAAGCAGTACAACCAGTATCCTGAGGCTTTCCAGGATCTGTCCCTTGGAAGGGTTGACGTGGTGGTGGTTGATGTGACCACGGCTGAGGATTATATCAATCAAAAGCCGGATACTTACAAAATCGTAGAGGAGCCCCTGGTAGAGGATATGTACGCCATTGGTCTGCGGAAGGAAGATAAGGATTTGAAAGAGGTACTGGATAATACGCTCATTGAAATGATGGAAGATGGCACATTGTCCGAGATCTCGAAAAAGTGGTTTGATGGCAAGGACATGATTGCCATGCCGAAATAATATGACAGGGCGCGATTCATCGCGCCCTATCAATCGTTAAGATAGCTGATAACGGGGTGTTTAATATTGCGCATCGGGCCAATTGACGTGGAATTTTTACTGGCTATAGCGCCGCTACTTTTTAAAGGCGCGTTAATGACCATCGAGCTTACTGTACTGGCCATTTTTTTTGGCACCATAATCGGTTTATTTGTTGCTTTGATGAAAGTTTCCCGTTTTAAAATACTTGCGGTGATTGGCGGTTTTTATACCTGGGTAATTCGCGGCATACCGCTGTTGGTGCAATTATTTATACTATATTATGGCCTGGCACAGTATTTTGACATCCAATTAAGCCCGAAGGCCGCGGCGGTACTGGGACTTAGCATTTGTGGCGGGGCGTATATAGCTGAAATTATAAGAGCGGGCATTCAATCTATAGACAAAGGCCAGATGGAAGCGGCCTTGTCTCTGGGCATGTCCACCGCCCAGGCTATGCGGCGGGTAATTTTACCCCAAGCTTACCGGCGCCTGCTGCCCCCCATGGGCAATGAATTTATTGCCCTGATGAAGGATACCTCGCTGGTGTCGGTCATTACCATGGTGGAACTGATGCGCACGGGTATACTGCTTAATACAACATATTTTCGCTCCATGGAAATATATTTAACCGTAGGTATTATTTATTTAATCATGACGACATTTTTTATCTATATCATCAGTCGCTTGGAAAAACGACTGGCCATATCCGACGGCGACTAACGGAAGGTGATATACTTGTGATCGTAGCGGAACACATTAATAAATATTTTGGAAAACTGCATGTGTTAAAAGATGTCAGCCTTACCGTCGCCAGGGGTGAGGTGGTGGTCATTATTGGTCCCAGCGGTTCCGGCAAAAGCACCTTCTTACGCTGTCTCAATTACCTGGAGACCATTGATGACGGGTATATCACCATGGAAGGACAGCCCATTGGTAAAAAGAAGTTGCCCAATGGCCGTTTGGTGGATGACAGCAGAAAGAATATTTATCGTTTGCGAAGTCGTATGGGGATGGTTTTTCAGCGCTTTAATTTGTTTCCGCACCAGACGGCGTTGCAAAATATAATGGAAGGACCCATTACAGTATCCAAGACACCGGTGGCTGAAGCAAAATCCCGGGCTTTGGAACTGTTGGCCAAGGTGGGTTTGGCGGATAAAGCCGATGCTTACCCTGTACAGCTTTCCGGCGGTCAGCAGCAGCGGGTGGCCATTGCCAGGGCGCTGGCTATGCAACCCCGGGTAATGCTGTTTGATGAACCCACCAGCGCCCTGGATCCTGAACTGGTGGGAGAAGTGCTGGAGGTGATTAAGGATTTGGCCCGGGACGGGATGACCATGATTGTCGTCACACATGAAATGGGTTTTGCCCGGGAAGTGGCCGATCGAGTTGTTTTCATGGATGACGGCAGGATCCTGGAAGATGCCGACCCGCAAAAAATTTTCTCTAATCCCGAACACCCCCGTACCAGGGAATTTTTGAGCAAGATATTATAACCTGCGCACACTAAGTTATGACATTGTAAAGTTAATATTAACAGGAACTATTTACCCCCTAAATGCGGGGTTATTTTTTTTGGTGTCAAACAATAATAAAATTACGATTTAACTACATGCATGCTTTATTTGCCAGGGAAGGTGAAAGAATGCGGGCCCTTTGGAAAGGTGCCATTACCTTTGGATTAATATACGTTCCCGTGAAAATGTATGCTGCCACCGAAAAAAAAGATGTCAAGTTTAACTATTTACATGCCCCGTGTCATACCCCGCTGCGTTATGTACGCTATTGCCCTCATTGTGCCGCGGAAGTAAAAACAGATGAAATAGTGCGTGGCTATGAGTATGAAAAGGGTCAATACATAACCGTTACGGAAGATGAGCTGGCCGGCTTATCAGGAGATAAGAACCGTAGTGTGGATATTATTGATTTTGTAGATTTACAACAAATTGACCCTGTATATTTTGATCGCTCTTATTATTTAGGTCCGGGGGAGGGTGGTAAAAAGGTCTACGAATTGTTGAGACAGGCTATGCAGCAGACATCCCGGGCGGCTATTGCGCTAATAACCATAAGAAACAGGGAATCACTGGCTGTAATTCGTCCCACTGGACAGGCGTTGGTTATGGAAACCATGTTTTATGCCGACGAAGTGCGTGCTGTTGAGCAAGTAGAGAATATCGGCGGCCAGGTGAACCTGCATGAAAATGAAGTTAAGATGGCAGTAAACTTGATTGATAATCTGTCCACAGACTTCGAACCCGTCAAATACACCAGTACTTATCGCGAAAAGCTGCATGAAATGATCCGGGCCAAGATTGCTGGTGAAGCGGTGTTGGAAAAACCGGCCGCCCCTGCAACGGAAAATGTTGTTGACCTGATGGCTGCGTTAAAAGCCAGTATTGAAATGGCCAAGGAAGAACGTGGTAACCGGAAAAAACGCCAGGTAGTTGGAAAAGGTTCATGAGCATCATGGCTGCGAAGGCACTTCCTCTGGTTAAACCAATGCTGGCTGTTCCCGCCCAACCCTTTGATGACCCAAACTACTATTATGAGATTAAATGGGACGGGTATCGCTGCCTGGCCTACCTAAACGGTGAGACCACACTGCTTTCTAGAAACTTAAAGGATATAACCGGCACCTTTCCCGATTTGGGTGACCTGTGCCAAAAGGTAAAGCATGGTCCCCTGGTGCTGGACGGTGAGATTATAGTACTAAAGAACGGTAAACCTTCGTTTGATGCATTGCAATCCCGGGCCAAGCTGGTTGATGAACAGCGAGTTCACCGGGCGGCGCTCAATCTACCGGCTATTTATATGGCTTTTGACATTTTATATCACCGGGGTGAGTCGATTATGCAGTCTCCTTTAAGCCGGCGCTTGGAATGTCTGCAGGATGTTGTAACCGCCAGCGATAATTTTTTAATCTCCGAGCCCGTGATTGGGGAAGGGGTTGTGTTTTACCGGGCCTGTGTTGCCCGGGGACTGGAAGGGGCGGTTGCTAAGCGGAAGGATAGTAAATACATACCCGGTACCCGTTCCGTGTACTGGAAAAAACTACGCCATACCAGGGAGGCTGATTTGGTTATATGTGGATACCGGGTGGGGCGAGGTAGTAGATTGCTGGGGTCGCTGGTGTTGGCCGCCTGGGATGGAACAGGTTTTATTTACCAGGGAATGGTAGGCAGCGGGTTAAGCCACAGCGAAGAAGTTCATTTATTAAAAAAAATGGCTGTTCTTGTTACAAGCAGTCCATCCATTAAAGACAGTCCCCCACCGGTGCGGGATGTACAATGGGTACAGCCCCTGCTGGTCTGCCGGGTGGAATATTTAACCCTCACCAGGGAAGGTTTTTTGCGTCATCCGGTATATAAAGGGCTTCGAACGGATAAAGTTCCCGGGGAGTGCGAGCCGGTCTTGCGGTAGGGCTAAACAGGGGCGGTATAAATATTGAAAACTTTTTAGTGGTGTATCTACAAGGCGTTGGAAAGAGGTGGAGGCTGGTGTCCGGTATAAAACGGGAAATAGTGGAAATCCAGGGCAAGGTATTGACCTTAACCAATCTTGATAAGCTCTTTTGGCCGGAAGCCGGTATTACCAAGGCACATTTAATAAAATACTATCTGAATATGGCGCCCTACATATTGCCATATATATATAACCGGCCGCTGGTGATGAAAAGATATCCCGATGGTATCAAGGGCGATTATTTTTATCAAAAGGAATGTCCCTCCTACGCACCCCGGTGGGTGGAAACATATCCGGTCAAGCATACCGGTAAAATTATCAATTATATTATATGTAATGATCTTCCGACCCTAATTTGGCTGGCTAACCAGGGTTGTTTGGAAATTCACGCCTGGCTAAGCCGGGTGGAGGACATCGATTACCCGGATCTCGCGGTATTTGATTTGGATCCCGGCGAGGGGGTTGCATTTGACGAGGTGCTCAAAGTGGCTTTGCTGGTAAGGAATATGCTTGAGGAATTTGGCATCACCGGATTTCCCAAAACTTCGGGGTCTAGTGGAATGCATATCTTTATTCCTTTGGCTGCAAAACACACCTTTGCCGAGGTTACCGAAGCTATGAAAAGACTGGCGGAAATTATTGTCAGAGCTTACCCCGGTGGAGTTACTTTAGAAAGAAGTATTGCCAGGCGCAAGGGAAAAGTCTACCTTGATTACCTGCAGAACGGGCGGGGTAAAACAATGGCCTTTACCTACAGCCCCAGACCGCTGGCGGGGGCTCCCGTGTCCGCCCCGTTAACCTGGACAGAGGTGGAGGGAAATTTAGTCAGGCCAGATAGCTTCAACATAATGAATATTATTGACCGGGTTGAAAAAATTGGTGATTTATTCGCCAAGCTGCCGGCTTCAAAAAATAGAATTGATCTGTTTATTAAGAATAACCGATTACAAATACTCGGAGCCAATACTATTAATTCAGAACTTATTTAAAGTATAATTGATATTACAATTTTTTGGAACAAGCAGGAAAATCCTCTTTGATATTGAACATGTTGCTGTATGGCCTTATGTCCCGTTCAGTTCAATAAATGGCCCGGTGGTGATTTGTATGGATGAAAAAATATACTGGCTTGCTTGGCATATTGTTCTGGCCGGGCAGGCCCGTAAGTTTTGGGCAATCATGAAATATTTCGGTACCCCCAAAACAGCATGGCTGGCCCCGGACAGTGAGTTTGATTCGTTGACGGGCTCGCATCATAATAAGGCGGGAAAAATGCTGGAGCGCCGAAAAAATTGTGATTTGTTCACAGTGGCTAGCTACCTGAATAACAATAAAATGTCCGTGCTTTTTTATACAGACAATCGTTATCCAGAGCAGTTGAAAAATATTTATGACCCTCCGCCGGTATTATTTGTATCCGGGCGAGCAGATTGTTTGAATGATACCACCGTGGCCTTGGTTGGCGCTAGGAAAGCTACTCCTTACGGGCTCAGTGTTGCGGAAAATCTAGCCCGGGAATTGGCCGGTGCCGGTGTGACCGTGGTCAGCGGCATGGCCAGGGGAATAGATGCTGCTGCCCACCGTGGTGCGCTGGACGCTGGTGGTAAGACCATAGCCGTGCTGGGCTGCGGGGTTGATGTGGTTTATCCCAGGGAAAACGGCAGGTTAATGGGTAATATTATGCAAAACGGCGCGGTGATCAGTGAATTTCCACCGGGTACCCCGCCGGATGCCTGGCATTTTCCGGTGCGTAACAGGATAATCAGCGGTCTTAGCAAGGCGGTGGTGGTGGTGGAGGCCGCCCGGCGGAGCGGTGCTTTAATAACAGCCCATGTGGCTCTGGACCAGGGCCGGGATGTAATGGCAGTGCCGGGGAATATTACATCCAAACTGAGCCGTGGTCCCAATGAGCTTATTAAACAGGGCGCGGCACCGGTGCTGGATGCCGGAGATATAATAGAAGAACTGGGACTTGTGACCACAATGAAACCGGTAATGCCCGGGGAGTCCGCCGGGGGTTTAAAATTAAACGATAATGAAAAACTATTGCTTAAATTATTAAACTTTGAAGCTGTTTCCCTGGAAAACATAGTTCAAAAGTCGGGCCTTGGCGCCGGGGAAGTGATGTCGGCATTAATGTTCCTTGAAGTAAAGGGACTGGTCAGGCAGTTGCCCGGCAGGCAGTATGTCCTTATGAGGTAAATAATGTTCTAAAAAACAGTGCTAATGGATAGATTTTATAAAGCGGTACCCGGTATGGATTTTATTGATCGGTTATCGAACCTAAACTTGAGGTGAACCGTGTGGCAAAAACTTTGGTAATTGTAGAATCACCGGCTAAGGCGAAAAGCCTGAGCAAATTTCTCGGCAAAAAATATACTGTCAAGGCGTCAATGGGACATGTGCGGGATTTGCCCAAAAGTCAGTTCGGGGTTGATATACAGGAGGGTTTTAAACCCAAGTATATAACCATCAGGGGTAAAGGGGATATCATTAAAGAGTTGAAGGCCGCCACCAAAAAGGCTGATAAGGTGCTTTTAGCCTCTGACCCCGATCGGGAGGGGGAAGCTATTGCCTGGCACTTGGCTCATGTGTTGAATATTGATGAACGAGATCCATGTCGGATCGCCTTTAATGAAATCACCAAACAGGCGGTGCAACAAGCAGTAAAACACCCGCGTCCCGTTGACCGGCGCAAGGTGGATGCCCAGCAGGCCAGGCGTATTCTGGACAGGTTGGTGGGTTATAATCTGAGCCCGCTGCTATGGCGCAAGGTTAAAAAAGGTTTAAGCGCCGGTCGTGTGCAATCGGTAGCCATGCGGCTGATTTGTGAACGCGAGGAGGAAATACAGGCCTTTGAACCGGAAGAATACTGGTCTCTGGTTGCAAAGCTGGTCAAAGGCAGAACGGGCAGCCTGGAGGTAAAATTACATAAAATTGACGGGCAAAAGGCCCATATTCCCAATGAAGCCCGGGTCAATGAAATTAGAGATGATCTGCAAAACGAAACCTTTGAAGTGGCAAAGATTTCACGGAGGGAGAAAAAGAGACAACCCGCTTTACCATTTACCACCAGCAGCATGCAGCAAGAAGCCTATCGCAAATTAAACTTCACCGCCCGAAAAACCATGATGGTGGCCCAGCAGCTTTATGAAGGATTGGATCTGGGTAAGGAAGGCCCGGTGGGTTTGGTTACTTATATTCGTACCGATTCCACCCGGATATCTGAAACTGCGGAACAGGAAGCGGATGCCTTTATTATCGAACGTTTCGGTGCCCAGTATGTGCCGGGTGAAAAAAGACGCGCGGCACCAAAGGGAAGGGCCCAGGATGCCCACGAAGCTATAAGACCGACTTCGGTGCAGCGGGAACCGGAAGGCATTAAGCAATTTTTAACCCGTGACCAGTATAGATTGTACAAGTTGATTTGGGAAAGATTTGTGGCCAGCCAGATGAGTCCGGCCATCATCGAAACCACCGGAGTGGATGTACAGGCGGGGAAATATGTTTTCCGTGCCACAGGCTCTATTGTTAAATTTGACGGCTTTATGCGGGTTTACATTGAAGGGCGCGATGATGAGGAAGAGGCCGGCGAAATTAAAACACTGCCGGAGCTTAAGGAAGGCGAACAATTAAAATTGCGGGCGTTGGTGCCTAAACAGCACTTTACTCAACCGCCGCCCCGGTTTACTGATGCCACCTTGATAAAGACCTTGGAGGAAAAGGGTATTGGCAGGCCCAGTACTTACGCACCCATTGTGGATACCATCCTCAAAAGAGGTTATGTTGTACGGGAAAAGAAAAATTTTTACCCCACCGAACTTGGTTTGGTGGTGGTAGATCTATTGAAAAAATATTTTTATGATATTATCGATGTGGAATTCACTGCTGAAATGGAACAAAAATTAGACGATGTTGAGGAAGGGGATGCTAATTGGGTAAACATTATAGAAGACTTTTATATCCCCTTCAAGGAGCTTCTGGAAGTTGCGGATCAGGAAATCGAGCAGATTCAGGTGGAGGACGAGGTAACTGACGAAGTATGTGAGTTTTGTGGCAGGAATATGGTGATCAAGATGGGTCGTTACGGTAAGTTTTTAGCATGTCCGGGGTTCCCGGAATGTAGAAACGCCAAGCCGTTATTGGAACCCACAGGTATATCTTGCCCTAATTGCCAGGGTGAGCTAGTCTTAAGACGTAGCAAAAAGGGAAGAAAATTTTATGGGTGCAGTAATTATCCCGAGTGCGAATTTGTGGTCTGGGATAAGCCAACTAAACGTAAATGCTCCCTGTGCAACAGTATGATGGTGCTAAAGGAAAATAAAAAAGGCCGGCTCTATCAATGTATTAATAAAGAATGTGGTAATAAGCTAGAAGCCGCCGATGATGAAATGGATAACCATGAAGTTACCGTAAACGAATCGAATGATACTGCAAGTGCCTACTAAACTTGGATTTTGCCTTACAGAGGTGGCAGGAGTGCAAAAACCGTTAATTGTTATCGGAGCCGGCTTGGCCGGTTCCGAGGCCGCCTGGCAGGCGGCCTGCAGGGGGGTACCCGTACGGCTTTATGAAATGCGGCCTGAAAAAAATACACCGGCGCATCAAACCGGCTATTTTGCCGAACTGGTTTGCAGTAACTCCCTTAGAGCCCGGGCGCTGGAGAACGCTGTGGGTTTGTTAAAGGAGGAAATGCGCAGGGTTGGTTCCATTATTATGCGGTGTGCCGATCGTAACAGCGTACCGGCCGGGGGGGCACTGGCTGTGGACCGGGAGAGTTTTGCCCGGGACGTTACCAGTATGCTGGAGCGGCACCCGCAAATTACGGTATGTAGAGAAGAATGTACTGATATAACCAATGGGGTGGTTTTGGTTGCCTCGGGTCCATTGACCTCGGATCTGTTGGCGGACAAAATAAGAGAGTTCACGGGACACGAATATTTATATTTTCATGATGCCGTAGCTCCTATTGTCAGCCTGGAATCCATCAATATGGATAAAGTTTTTTGGGCATCTCGTTATGATAAGGGTGAGGATGATTATTTGAACTGCCCTATGAATGAAGATGAATACACAGACTTCCAACAGGCTTTGGCTGCCGCAGAGCGGGCGCCTCGTAAAGATTTTGAGCAAGAAATTAATTTCGAAGGCTGCATGCCCATCGAAGTGCTGGCCCGGAGGGGGCGTGATACTATGCGCTACGGACCGCTAAAACCTGTGGGACTGACCGACCCGCGCACGGGTAAAAGACCTTATGCCGTGGTACAGTTGCGCAGGGATAATGCGGCTGGTACAATGCTTAATATAGTCGGCTTCCAGACCCATCTCAAATGGAGCGAACAAAAACGGGTATTCAGCATGATACCAGGTTTGGAGCAGGCCGAGTTTGTGCGTTATGGAGTTATGCATCGAAATACATATATCAATTCCCCCGTGCTATTAAAACCCACTTACCAATGCAAACTAAAGGAGGATTTGTTTTTTGCCGGGCAACTGACGGGAGTGGAAGGGTATGTGGAATCGGCAGCTTCGGGGTTGGTGGCCGGTATCAATGCAGCTATGCTATTAAAGGGACTAAAGCCACTGGTTTGGCCTCACCAAACAGCCCACGGCGCTTTGGCGCGTTACATTACATCGGCGGATGCCCGCCATTTCCAACCTATGAACATTACTTTCGGTCTTTTCCCGCCCCTGGAGGAGAAAATCCGGGACAAAAAGAAACGCTATGCTATGTATGCCGCCCGGGCGTTGGAAAACTTGAAGCAATTCAAAGAAGAATTGTTACATTGTCATAAGTACTGTGAGGATTAAAAATGTACGGGTATATGGATGGCTTTTTTGTATATTTACAAACCGAAAAAAATGCTTCCCCCCATACCGTTAAGAGTTATGATGATGATTTATATGATGGACTTACTTTTTTCGCCCGGTTCATGGGCCGGGAAGACTATAATATCCACCCGGGCCAGATTACCAAAGAATTATTTCGGAGTTACCTGGCGGATATGCGTGCGCGCCGGAAATCAGGCGCCACCATAGCCAGGCGGGTATCCACCTGGCGGTCTTTTTTCAAATACTTGTGCCGGGAAGGAGTTTTGGAAGATAACCCCCTTTCTGGAATAAGTATTCCCAAGCGTGATAGGAAATTGCCTCTCTTTTTGGCGGAAGCCGATATGGCACGGTTGGTGGAATGTCCCCAGCGGCAAAAATTGTTAGGTGCACGGGACCGGGCTGTCCTGGAAACTTTATACGGTGCCGGTATCCGGGTGAGTGAACTGGTGGGTATTAATATCGGTGATGTGGACCTGAGCAGGGGAACAGTAAAGATTACCGCCAAAGGAGATCGGGAACGTTTGGCCCCACTGGGCGGCTTTGCATTGGATGCGTTGCGTTATTATATGCACCAGGTGCGCCCGCTATTAATAGCAAGGAAAAAGGGTCGGCAGGAGGCCCTTTTTGTTAATAGCAAAGGTGGCCGGTTAACAGATAGAGGTGTACGCTGGCTGGTTAAGCAATATGTACAACAGTTGCAGCTGCAGGCAAAAATCAGCCCGCATACTTTTCGCCATTCATACGCTACCCATCTACTGGATCGTGGTGCTGATTTGCGGTCGGTGCAGGAGCTTTTGGGGCATGCACGGCTATCCACCACCCAAATTTATACCCATTTAAGCAAGGAACGTATCAAACGAGTTTATGATCAATGCCATCCCAGATCTTGACTGTATAATTGACCTTAAAGGAGAATTGAGATTATGTTTCATGCCACCACCATAGTGGCCGTAAAACAAGGCAATGAGGTAGCCATGGCCGGCGACGGTCAGGTGACCCTGGGTGAAAACACCATATTAAAACACAATGCCCGCAAATTGCGCCGTTTGCATGGCGGGGAGGTGTTAGCCGGTTTTGCCGGTTCGGTGGCTGATGCCATTACTTTATTTGAAAAGTTCGAGGGCAAACTTGAATCATATCAAGGTAATATGAAAAGGGCGGCGGTGGAACTGGCCAAAGAATGGCGCACTGATAAATACCTGCGCCGTTTGGAGGCACTGCTGATTGTAGCTGATAAAGAATGTATTTTGGTCATCAGCGGTAATGGTGAAATTATTGAGCCTGATGATGGAGTGGTGGCTATTGGTTCCGGCGGCTCGTACGCCATAGCGGCCGCCCGGGCGCTGGTCAAACATACCGGCATGAATGCCGCCGAAATAGCCAGGGAGGCGTTATCCATTGCTTCTGAAATCTGTGTTTATACCAATGATCATATCATAGTTGAGACATTAAAAAATGGAGGTTAAAAGTATGAATTCGCTGACGCCCAGGCAAATCGTTGCTGAACTGGACAAATACGTTGTTGGCCAAAAGCAAGCGAAAAAAGCGGTGGCCGTTGCTTTGCGTAACCGGTACCGGAGAAGCAAGTTGCCTGAAGACTTACGTGATGAAGTGATGCCCAAAAATATATTGATGATCGGTCCCACGGGTGTGGGTAAAACTGAAATTGCCCGCCGTCTGGCTAAACTTGTCAAAGCACCACTGATCAAGGTGGAAGCCACAAAGTTTACTGAAGTGGGCTATGTGGGAAGAGATGTTGAGTCGATGGTGCGGGATTTAGTGGAGACGGCCATTCGCATGGTGCGCAGCGAAAGAATGGCCCAGGTGGAGGAAAAGGCTAAAATAATGGCCGAAGAGCGAATTGTCGAGCTGCTGGCTCCCATGCCCAGGGAAGATAAAACCGTGCGTAATCCCCTGGAAATGTTGTTCGGTGCCGGTCGCCAGCCGGACCAGGCTGATAAGAATTACCAGTACCAACAGCAAATGGCCAGCCGGATTAAATTCGAAAGGGAAACCTTGCGGGAAAAATTATCCAGGGGGGAACTTGAAGAAGAGCATGTGGAAATTGAAGTAGAGGATAACCGGCCACCTGTGATGGAAGTTATTACGGGTTCGGGTGTGGAGGAAATGGGCGTTAATATCAGTGACATGCTGGGTAACATTTTCCCCAAGAAAAAACGCTTGCGCCGGTTAACCGTTGCCGAAGCACGCAAGGTTCTAACCCAGCAGGAGGCCCAAAAGCTTATTGACATGGACGAAGTAATCTCCTCCGCCGTACAGTTGGCAGAAAACGACGGTATTATATTTTTGGACGAAATCGACAAAATTGCCATGCGTGAGGGCGGTGCCGGACCTGATGTCTCCCGGGGTGGTGTGCAGAGGGACATCCTACCTATAGTGGAGGGTTCCACCGTCATGACTAAATATGGGCCGGTCAAAACGGATCACATATTATTCATTGCCGCCGGAGCTTTCCACATGTCCAAACCGTCCGATTTGATTCCCGAGTTGCAGGGCCGCTTTCCCATCAGGGTGGAATTAACCAGCCTGACCAAGGAAGATTTTTGGCATATTTTAGTCGAACCCCAAAATTCCTTAATCAGGCAATACATAGAATTATTGCGTACGGAAGGGGTAGAGATTACTTTTTCACCAAATTCCCTTGTGAAAATTGCAGAAATCGCTTATACTGTTAATGAACAAACAGAGAATATCGGTGCCAGAAGACTGCATACCATCATGGAGAAATTGCTGGAGGATATTTCTTTTGAGGCCCCCGAGCTTGAAAGCGGGTTATTTAATATTGATGAACAATATGTTGCCGAAAAATTGAGCGGAATAGTGAGTGATTTAGATTTGAGCCGGTATATATTGTAAAAAATTATAGATAAATGCATGCATGCATTTAACCTGTTGTTACTAAAGCTATGCGCTTTAGGCAGTAAAACATGCTACAATGTTTATAGGCGGTTAATACAGTTTACCAATTGAATTAGTATATAGGAAAGAGGCGATGTAGCTTGCGTGACTTGCTAGCTAAAACCCGTTCGATTAATAAAGTTTTACAAAAATCCGCGGGTTATCCGGTTGATTTCAAAGAGATTTCAACAAACTTGAGTGAAAACATCGAGTGTAGTATTTATATCTTGGATCGCCGGGGAAAGGTACTGGGTTACAGCTACCTAAAAGGTTTTGTCTGTGATGTAATGGACGATATTGTTGAGTCGCCGGCTGGTTTTCCCCGTGATTATAATGAAAACCTGTTGCGTATTAATGAAACACATGCTAACATATGTCAAACTGTCAATGCTTGTGCTTTCCATCACGATAAGAAATGTGAATATAGTAAAATTACCACTGTTGTGCCTATCGTAGGTGCCGGGACCAGGTTGGGAACGCTGGTGCTGGCTAAGTATGATAATAATTTTACAGATGAGGATTTGATTTTGGCCGAGCTCGGTGCCACTGTGGTCGGTATGGAAATTCTGCGGGCCCGTCAGGATCGCATGGAAGAAGAGGCCAGAAAACGCGCTGCGGTCCAAATTGCCATCGGCACCTTATCCTACTCCGAACTTGATGCGGTGCACCACATATTCAAACAACTGGACGGAGATGAAGGTTTATTGGTGGCAAGTAAAATAGCGGACCGGGTTGGTATAACCAGATCCGTGATTGTAAACGCTTTGCGTAAATTTGAAAGTGCCGGTGTTATTGAATCCAAATCCCTGGGTATGAAAGGTACCTTTATTAAAGTTTTAAACGACCGCCTATTAGAAGAACTGGATCGGATTAAAGAACATTAAAATATTTAGGTAACATGAAGTCAGCTACAAATAAAAGGCTGACTTTTTTTGTTCTATTTAACAAGCAGCCTTGTCATGGGGTAAACTTTGTGTTAGAATACATCTTGGTGTTAAATACACACGCTGCCGGATTTTGCGCAGGTGGTTCCCCATGGGGGCCCTGGGAAAGATGATGGCGGCGGAGGAAAAAAAACCGGCGGGGAGGAGGTGTTTTACCGGTGGCCGTAATTTCAATGAAGCAATTGCTTGAGGCAGGTGTTCATTTTGGACACCAGACCCGCAGATGGAATCCTAAAATGGCTCCTTACATTTTTACGGATCGTAACGGTATTTACATTATTGACTTGCAAAAAACCGTAAAAAAGGTTGAGGAAGCCTATAATTTTATTAAGTCAACCGTTCAGGAAGGCGGCAGCGTGTTATTTGTCGGTACAAAAAAACAAGCCCAGGAATCTGTTCGTGAAGAAGCAGAACGCTGTGGCATGTTTTATGTTAACCAGCGTTGGCTTGGTGGCATGCTGACTAACTTCCAGACCATCCGCAAGCGTATCGAGAGGTTACATGCATTGGAGAAGATGGAACAGGATGGTACAATGGATAAGCTGCCCAAAAAAGAAGTTGCTGAATTGCTGCATGAGAAAGAAAGGTTGTCCAAGTTTTTGGGCGGAATTAAGGATATGCGTCGTTTGCCCCAGGCTTTGTTTGTAATTGATCCACGTAAAGAACGCATTGCTGTTGCCGAGGGACGCAAATTGGGCATCCCCATTGTTGCTATTGTGGATACCAATTGTGATCCCGATGAAGTTGATTATATTATACCCGGTAATGATGATGCCATCAGGGCGGTCAGGCTTTTAACAGCAAAAATTGCTGATGCCGTGATTGAAGGCAACCAGGGTGAACAAACTGCTGAATAACTCGTTGGCGGGGGATTAGCCTGGGAAGGTAACCCCTGCCTTTTTCTCTATTATCATGAATTTTTGGTTATAATAGTATATTACAGAAAAAACATTTTTAATAGGGGGTTTATTATATGGCTGAAATAACTGCGGCAATGGTAAAAGAACTGAGGGAAAAATCCGGTGCTGGCATGATGGATTGTAAAAAGGCACTTTTAGCAACCGAAGGCGACATGGATAAGGCCATAGATTTTTTACGTGAAAAGGGACTGGCTTCCGCAGCTAAGAAATCCGGCAGGATTACAGCCGAGGGTTTAGTGGAGTCCTATATTCATGCCGGCGGTAAGATAGGCGTGCTGCTGGAAGTAAACTGTGAAACGGATTTTGTAGCCAAAACCGATGAGTTTAAAGCGCTGGTTAGGGATATCGCCATGCAGGTTGCTGCTGCACGTCCACAATACGTTGCCCGGGAAGAAGTGCCCGCGGACATCGTGGCCAAGGAAAAGGCGATTTTGGCTGCCCAGGCCGCCAATGAAGGAAAACCGGAAAAAATTATTCAGAAGATGGTTGAAGGTAGGATTGAAAAATTTTATAAAGAGGTTTGCCTGTTGGAACAACCGTTTATCAAAGATCCTGATAAAACCATCAAAGATCTGGTAACTGAAAAAATTTCAAAAATAGGTGAAAATATTTCTGTGCGCCGGTTCGTGCGCTACGAGCTTGGTGAGGGTCTGGAAAAGAGGAAAGATGATTTTGCTGCTGAAGTAATGGCCCAGGCAGGAAAATAATATAGCATAAAAAGGAATTTAAATATTAATGTAGAAGAAGTAATTATAGTGACGGGAGGTTGTGTTGCCCCAATGGATACGCCCAGGTATAAGAGGGTTGTATTAAAATTAAGCGGTGAGGCATTGGCTGGAACCAGGGGATATGGCATAGATCCCGAAGTCGTATATTCCATAGCGGTACAGATAAAAGAAGTGGTTCAGTTGGGTGTTGAAGTGGCGGCAGTCATCGGCGGCGGCAATATATGGCGGGGTGTAGCCGGGAGCACCAAAGGGATGGACAGGGCCACTGCCGATTATATGGGTATGCTGGCTACGGTAATTAACTCCCTGGCCTTGCAGGATGCCTTAGCTAAACATGGCGTTGACACCAGGGTGCAAACCGCCATTGAGATGCGCGAAGTGGCTGAACCGTATATTCGGCGACGGGCTATCAGGCACCTGGAAAAGGGCCGGGTGGTTATTTTTGCCGCAGGCACTGGTAACCCCTATTTCTCCACAGATACCACCGCCGCTTTAAGGGCGGCGGAAATAGAGGCCGAGGTAATTTTAATGGCCAAGCGGGTTGACGGTGTTTATGATTCCGATCCGCTTTGCAATAAAGACGCTGTAAAATTTGGTCAGCTAACCTACATCGATCTGCTAAACAAAGGGCTTGGGGTAATGGATTCAACAGCTACCTCCTTGTGCATGGATAACCGTATTCCACTGTTTGTTTTCGGCCTTAATGAACCGGGTAACATTAAACGAGCTGTTTTAGGTGAAAATGTTGGGACGTATGTTGGAGGTGATTTGAGTGACGCTTCTGTCTGATATTGAAAAGAATATGCAGAAATCAGTGGAAGTAGTAAAGAAAGAGTTTGCCTCGTTGCGTGCTGGCAGGGCTACTCCTGCTTTGTTGGATAAGATTATGGTGCAATACTACGGTACCCCTACACCTGTAAATCAGCTGGCAAATATTAATATTCCGGAGGCGCGATTGCTGGTTATTCAGCCTTGGGATAAAAATGCACTGCCGGATATCGAAAAGGCAATATTAAAATCGGATTTAGGAATTACCCCGGCCAGTGACGGTAATGTAATTAGGTTGACAGTGCCGCAATTGACCAAGGAGAGAAGAGCTGAGCTGGTAAAGGTCATCAAGAAGAAGGCTGAAGATGGCCGGGTTGCCATACGTAACTTACGCCGGGAGGCTAACGATGGATTAAAGAGTCAGCAAAAGAACGGGGATATCTCTGAAGATGAGTTGCGGCGTTTACAAGATGAAGTACAAAAGTTAACGGACAAATACATAAAGGAAATTGATGCATTGTTTGCCGCTAAGGAAAAGGAGATTCTGACGATCTAGCTATTCTTACAACGACGGTGATTAAATTGCAAATAGATAACCTCTTGACTGTGGAACTGGATACAGCTTTGGAATTATGCCGTTTAGCGGGTTGGCAAGTCAAGGTGGAAGTCACCTCGCCACCCCGTGGGGAATCGACGGGGCGATACAGAGTACTTCGTGGTCGTGAGCTTGCCGGCGGCGGTATTCTGCTGACGGTGGCCAGAGATGTTCCAGGGAAGGAGGTGTAAGAATTGGCATACAGAATTACCGATGAATGTTTGGCATGTGGAACTTGCTTGGAATCCTGCCCCAGTGAAGCAATTATAGAAGGCGATATATATAAGATTGACGCGGATAAATGTGAAAATTGCGGAACCTGCATTGAAGAATGCCCCACCGGAGCCATTATTGAAGAATAATGGAACAACCCCCTCGTATCCGGAGGGGGTTGTTTTATAAAGAAAGGGGAGCCCGGAATGTTGAAACGGCTGTTGGGCGGACGTCATAAATCTACACTAAGTGAAGAAGAATTGATGAAACAGCTGGACATTTCCAAGTTGCCGGTACATGTTGCCATTATCATGGACGGCAACGGGCGGTGGGCTACCAGGCGGGGAGCGCCCAGGTCGTTTGGACACAGGGCTGGCGTCAACGCTTTACGTGAAGTTGTAAAATTAAGCGTGGAGCTTAAATTAAAGTATTTGACGGTATATGCCTTTTCTACCGAGAATTGGAAAAGGCCGCGTGAGGAAGTAAACATATTAATGAACTTGTTGGTGGAGTACCTGTACAAAGAAATTGACGAGCTGTGTGCCAATAATGTTCATATTAATCCAATGGGTATATTGTCCGAGTTGCCCCCTAAGCCCCGGGAAGCGGTGGATATGGCCATCCGGCGCAGCAAAAATAATACCGGCCTGGTTTTTAATGTGGCCTTAAATTACGGCGGTAGGTCCGAACTACTGAAAGCTGTGCGGGAAATCGGACAAAAAATTAATAGCGGTGAAATAAAAGTTGAGGAAATAAATGAACAAGTTATAGCCGATCATTTATTTACTAAGGGCCAACCCGACCCGGACCTGCTAATCAGGCCGTCGGGCGATTGCCGGGTTAGTAACTTTCTCTTGTGGCAACTGGCTTATACAGAATTTTGGCTTACAGATGTTATGTGGCCGGATTTTGGCAGGAGGGAATTTTTACAGGCATTATTAGATTTTCAAAAAAGGGAGAGGCGTTTTGGCGGTCTCATTACATAACTGATTGTATTTTCGACAATGCTTTATTTGAAAGACACGGATAATAATTTATCCCGGGCTGGTGATTAATTGTTTAGACAGAGGTTGTTAAGTTCAATTATTGGAGGTTCCATATTAATTGCTGCGGTATGGTATGGTGAAATTTTATTGTTGGCCGTAACCGCAGCATTGATGTTACTGGGCGCCCGGGAAATGATTTTAATATTTTCCAAGCTTGATTTGAAAGTGCCCCCAATTATGATCTTCCCGGGTTGTCTATTTTTAGTCATTGCCGCATATCAATATAAAGGTGGTTTTCCGGGTGAAGTACTCATACTGATACTGGTGTTTTACTTGATCATTATGACAATATTTTACCCACGATTTACCCCCTTTGATGCAATGGTATCCTTTTTCAGCACTGTATATACCGGTTTGCTTATTTTTCTTTATTTACTCAGTACGCTGCCAAACGGTTTCGTGTGGTTGGTATTAATGCTGGCTTGTACTTGGTCCAACGACACCATGGCTTATTTGGTTGGCCGCCGGTGGGGCAACCGGCGCATGGCACCCGAACTTAGCCCGGGCAAGACAAGGGAAGGGGCTTTGGGAGGTATATTGGGCAGTATTATAGCAGCCTGGGCAGTGGCTTTGTTCTTTGAGCAACCACTGTGGCCGGTATTGTTACTGGGCATGGTCACCGGTATGGCGGCTCAAGCCGGCGATTTGGTGGAATCCGCCATTAAACGTCAAGCCGGGGTTAAAGACGCCGGCAAGCTGATACCCGGCCACGGGGGTATCCTGGATCGATTCGACAGCATGCTCTTCACGGCTCCCCTGGTATATTATTACGTGTGCTTTATTTTAATAAGCTGAGGTGAATTAGTTGCCGCGGTCGATCATAAAAATATTGTACGTGCTGGCGGGTGCGGTGACACTGCTGGCTGTTTATCTGGTTATCAAGTATGTTGTGCCCGAAGCATTTTCCTTACTTTCTTATTTACTGGTTATATTGCTTCCGTTCCTATTGGCGGTGATTTTTAGTATTTTCATGGAGCCATTGGTAATTTTTTTGGGGCATAACGGCAGGGTGCCAAGGGCGGTTACCGTACCAATGGCTATGCTGGTTTTTTTTGGAGGCATCGGTACTGTACTTGCGCTGATTTTTTTGAGGTTGATTAAGGAATTAAGCGACCTATCCGCAACTATACCCCGGATGGCTGTTGAAGCCCAAAACTTTATCGATTTGTGGATAAAAAAAGGCGTTTTATTTTACGGTGCATTGCCAAAAAGTGTAACCTCTAGTTTTCAGGAATCTTTGAATGCCATCATTGGTACCGTAGAGCACTGGGCCGGAGAACTGGTGGTTATTTTATTAGCTGTTATCAGTGGTGTCCCCGGCGCTTTTATGGTCATACTTGTAAGCTTGATTGCTACCTTTTTTTTCAGCAGAGACAGGGAAAAAATAGCCAGGCTTTGGCTTGGAGTAGTTCCCCAGCCGTGGGGGATGCGCATTATGGAAATTAGCAAGCAAATTGCCGTGGCTTTTCAAGCATATGTTCGAGCACAAATTATTTTAGTTTCCATCACTGCATTTATCAGTATCATCGGTCTTTATTTAATAGGGGTCAAGTATGCTCTGACCGTGGGGTTACTGATCGGTTTTTTGGATATGATACCGGTATTGGGTCCGGGCACAATATACGTTCCCTGGGCTTTTCTAGCCTTCGTGACCGGTAATACAGTGCTGGGCATAGAGCTTACAGTGTTATATTTGATGGTAATGGTTATCAGGGCCATGCTGGAAGCCAAGGTTGTAGCCTCCAATTTGGGACTGCACCCTTTGGCGGTATTGGTGGCTATGTTCGTAGGGTTAAAAACCATTGGTGTGATCGGCCTTATACTAGGTCCTATTTTGATTGTTGCTATCATGGCAGCGTTTAAGGCGGGGAACTCCGTTAATAAATAAAAATGACTAATTGGAGAGTATAATGAAGCAATTAGCGATTTTAGGCAGCACCGGATCCATTGGTCGCCGGGCCTTGCAAGTGGTGGATAATTTTCCTGATGATATTAAACCTGTGGCGCTGGCCGCCGGAAAAAACAAACAGCTATTATTGGAACAGGTGAAAAAATACAGGCCCCGTCTGGTTTCGTTGCAAGGGGAAGAGGATGCCCGGTGGTTGCAGCGACAGGTTGGCAACAGAAAAACTGAAATATTTTACGGCCAGGAGGGGTTGCTGGCGGTGGCCACCTGTCCCGGCGTTGATACGGTGTTAACAGCAATTTCCGGTGCAGTGGGGCTTGGGCCCACTGTGGCGGCCATTAGGGCCGGTAAAAATATAGCCCTGGCCAATAAAGAAACGTTGGTGGCCGCTGGTGAGCTGGTTATGTGTCTGGCTCATGAATACCGTGTAAACATCAGACCGGTAGACAGCGAGCATTCGGCCATCTGGCAGTGTTTACACGGGGAAGATGGTAATAACGTAGCCAGAATTTTACTTACTGCCTCGGGGGGGCCATTTCGTCGTTACAATCCAGAGCAAATGGCCGGCATCACCCCTGCTATGGCCCTTAACCACCCCAACTGGGAGATGGGTGCCAAAATCACAGTGGATTCCGCTACTTTAATGAACAAAGGGCTTGAGGTTATAGAAGCAAGATGGTTGTTTGGCATTAATTATGATAATATAAAAGTGGTAATTCATCCCCAAAGCATTATCCATTCCATGGTGGAATTTAATGATGGTTCCGTTTTGGCTCAAATGGGTGTTCCGGATATGCGGTTACCTATACAATATGCTTTGTTTTACCCGCAGCGCCCTGCAGGGGACGTACCTAAGCTGCAGTGGCCGGTCACTGATTTAACCTTCGAAGAGCCCGATTTGGAAAAGTTCCCCTCCCTGGCCCTGGCTTACCGGGCGGGGCGGATAGGTAAAACTATGCCGGCAGTGCTTAACGCTGCTAACGAGGTGGCGGTACATGCCTTTTTAACTGGAAGGATTTCTTTTATGTCTATCCCTGAATTGGTAGCAGCTGTAATGGAGGAGCATATCCCCGTTACATATAACTCACTGGAAGATATACTTGAAGCGGACCTTTGGGCGCGCGGTAGGGCTGATGAAATTATTGTAGATAAATTTTAAATCCTGACGGTATACAAGTTTGTGTATAATACAGGTGAAATTCTTAAGTTGAGGCATTTTTCTACTCACTTTTATTTAGTACCAAGTGAAATTTTTTATAAAGGATGAAGTGTATGGCAACCTTTTGGGCTTCGGTTTTTGTTTTTGCTATATTGATATTTTTCCATGAGCTGGGGCATTTTGCCGTAGCTAAAGCGGTGGGTATAAAAGTGCATGAGTTTAGCCTGGGTTTTGGCCCCAAATTGTTTGGTCAGAATCGTGGAGGCACTGATTATAACATACGGTTATTACCGTTGGGCGGGTTTGTGCGTATGGCCGGGATGGACCCCGAAGAAGAAGACGTGGAGGAAGGCAAGGGGTTTAATGATAAAACTGTGCTACAACGCATGGCGGTGATCACAGCTGGTCCGCTGATGAACTTTTTTTTGGCCGCAGTGTTGATGGCAATTATATTCATGCTGCAGGGAATGCCTGTGCAGGGCACAACGGTGGCCAGTGTATTGCCCGGGCAACCGGCTGAACAGGCGGGTATCAAATCCGGTGACCAGATTTATTCCATTGACGGTAAAAAGGTGACTAACTGGGAAGAAATTATAACCGGTATAAGTAACCGGCCCGGTCAACCCACTGATGTGGTGATCATAAGAGATAATCAAAGAATAGAGCTAACGGTTACTCCGGTTATGGGCGAAGAGGGGAGGGCTATTATCGGTATCTCCCGGGTACAAAAATTGAATCCACTGGCCGCATTTGCCAGTGGTGTCGAGCTTACTTTTCAGGTGACGGTAATAATATTGGAGTTCGTTGGTAAAATGATTACCGGCCAGGCACCCGCGGATCTGGGGGGACCTGTTCGGATGGTTTGGGAAATTGACCGGGCGGTGGACACAGGTTTTTATTATTTGCTGCAGCTGGCTGCCTTTTTAAGTATTAACCTGGGTTTATTCAATTTGTTCCCCATTCCCGCATTGGACGGCAGCCGCATAATGTTTCTCGGTCTGGAAGGTCTGCGGGGACGCCCTGTGGACCCCGCCAAGGAGAATTTTATACACATGGTTGGGTTTGGTCTGCTGATAATGTTGATTGTGGTGATTACATATAACGATATTTTGCAGCTTTTTATGCAAGGGCCTCAGGGCTTCCA
The DNA here is from genome assembly GCF_008124625.1 of Desulfallas thermosapovorans DSM 6562. Lineage (NCBI taxonomy): Bacteria > Bacillati > Bacillota > Clostridia > Eubacteriales > Desulfallaceae > Desulfallas > Desulfallas thermosapovorans. Next base: position 184,321 of record NZ_VNHM01000001.1, on the reverse strand, counting down.
GTAAGTTGTTCCGGAAAATTAATAAATGGTTACCCCGGCGTAAACTATGGCTGCCGGGGTAATTATTTGGGGTTTGGGGCGGTAGCTTGGAAAAACTTACTCGTAAATGTTATAATGTATGTTGTTTGCAAGCGCTCCATTTTGAGCATATGTACAAGCTCAAATGGCGATACTTTTAGAGCTATTAGCTTGGAGGATAAAAAATGCAGCGTAGGAAAACCAGGCCGGTACGCCTGGGCGGTATTATTGTGGGTGGTGACGCGCCGGTTTCTGTGCAATCCATGACTAACACCGACACACGTGATGTTGCCGCCACCAGGGGGCAAATCGAACGGTTGATCAGAGCGGGTTGCGAGATTGTCCGGGTGGCGGTGCCGGACCGCCAGGCGGCGCTGGCATTGCCGGATATTATGCAGAATATGAACGTACCCCTGGTGGCGGACATTCATTTTGACTACCGTTTAGCCCTGGCGGCCATTGATGCCGGGGTGGATGGACTGCGCATCAACCCCGGTAATATCGGCGGCCGGGATAAAGTGGCGGCGGTGGTACGGGCGGCCAGGCAAAGGAGTATACCGATACGCATTGGCGTTAACGCAGGTTCACTGGAAAAGGATTTGCTCCGGGAAGGGGTGACTCCCGAGGCGATGGTACAGAGCGCGCTCAGGCACGTATCCATGCTGGAAGAGTTGGGTTTTTACGATATTAAAATTTCTTTGAAAGCCTCGGACGTGCCTGTGATGCTAAAGGCTTATCGTATGCTGGCCGACAAGGTTGATTACCCGTTTCACATCGGGGTTACCGAAGCCGGTACTGTGTTTACGGGAAGTATCAAGTCGGCGGTAGGCATTGGGGCGCTTTTGTGGGAGGGTATCGGTGATACCGTTAGGGTTTCATTAACGGGTGACCCGGTGCAGGAGGTGCGAGTGGCCTTTGAAATATTAAAGGCTCTTGGCATTAGACGCCGGGGGGCGGAGATGATATCGTGTCCCACCTGTGGCCGCACTCGCATTGATCTATTTAAAATTGCCGGAGAGGTGGAACAGCGTTTAGCTGCCATTGATCAGCCAATCAAAGTGGCGGTTATGGGCTGTGCCGTTAACGGTCCAGGGGAGGCCAGGCATGCCGATGTGGGCATTGCCGGCGGCGTAGGAGAAGGTATTATTTTCCGCAAAGGACGGGTGATCAGGAAAGTGCCGGAAAATTTGCTGGTAGAAGAGCTGATGAAAGAAATCGATATTATTATTCAAGGGAGGAACGGGGATGAGGGTTTCTAATTTACTGGTGCCCACCTTAAGGGAGGTGCCCGCAGAAGCCGAGGTGGTCAGTCACCAGTTACTGCTGCGGGCCGGCTTTATGCGTAAGGCGGCGGCCGGTATATATACATTGTTGCCACTGGCCTGGCGGGTGATTAGCAAAATTGAGCGTATAATCCGGGAGGAAATGGACAAACAGGGTGGCCAGGAGATATTAATGCCCATAATACAACCCGCCGAATTATGGCAGGCATCCGGCCGCTGGGATGTGTATGGTCCCGAGTTGTTCAGGCTAAAAGACAGGCATGGCCGTGACTTTTGCCTGGGACCGACCCATGAAGAAATTATCACCATGCTGGTCAAGGGTGAAATAAACTCATATAAACAACTGCCCTTGTTGTTGTATCAAATTCAAAACAAGTACCGGGACGAGCGCCGCCCCCGGTTCGGTTTAATGCGGGGCAGGGAATTTATTATGAAGGATTTGTATTCCTTTGATCGAGATGAAGCGGGACTGGATATTAGTTATCAAAAGATGTACGAAGCCTATACAAATGTTTTCAGCCGCTGTGGTTTGCGTTTCAGGCCGGTGGTTGCCGATTCCGGTGCCATTGGAGGCAGTGATACCCATGAATTCATGGTGCTTGCTGAATCAGGGGAAGCCACTGTTTTATACTGTGCTGACGAAAAGTGCGGTTATGCGGCTAACCAGGAACGGGCGGAGGCAGTATCGCAAAGAACCGGTTCAGGCGGCGGTGCACCCGGTGAACTCACCAAGGTACATACGCCGGGGTGTCGCAGCGTCGACGAAGTGACCAAATATTTGAATGTGCCGCCGGAAAAAATTATCAAAACTGTTATTTACACCACTGAAAAGGAAAACGTGGCGGCGATGGTCAGGGGCGACAGGGAAATAAATGAAATTAAGCTGTATAATGCCCTGGAATGTGTCAGGCTGGATCTGGCTGATGAACAGACGGTGCAAAGGGTAACCGGTGCCCCGGTGGGCTATGCCGGCCCCATAGGGCTGGAAGGGATTAAGCTGGTGGCTGACCATGAGGTTATGGCACTGGTAAATGCTGTCTGCGGTGCCAACGAAAGAGATATGCACATTATTAATGTAAATCCGGAACGGGATATCAAACCGCATTTGACCACGGACATACGTCTGGTAAAGGCCGGTGAGCCCTGCCCCAAATGCGGTGCAAATTTATTGGAGGCCCGTGGAATTGAGGTAGGTCAGGTTTTTAAGCTGGGTATTAAATACAGTAAAGCTCTCTCGGCTACTTTTTTAGACGAAAACGGAAAGGCAAAGCCTTTTGTTATGGGTTGTTATGGTATTGGTGTAACCAGAACGATGGCTGCTGCCGTGGAACAAAATTACGATGAGCGGGGTATAATCTGGCCCGTACAAATAGCACCTTATCATGTAATCGTGGTTCCGGTGAGTAATAAGGACCAGAATCTTATGCAGGTCGCTGAATCAATATATTGTGACCTCAATGAAGCAGGGGTGGAAACAATTATTGATGACCGGCCGGAGCGGGCAGGAGTTAAATTTAATGATGCGGATCTGGTAGGTTATCCCGTGCGCATTACCGTGGGATCAAAGGGACTGGCCGGCGGGCAAGTGGAACTTACCTTGCGCCGGGATGGTGAAACGGAAATGGTACCCCTAAACAACGTGGTGGATGCGGTAAAGGCCAAGTTGAAAGCCCTGGGGGAAGAAGGAATTTGATACCTGCATGATGTATGGTAGCCTTCACCTTGTCAAACGCTCCCTTTTATGATAATATAAATTTGCTTTTGTGCCTATTCGTTGATTTGGTGGTTCTCCTCGCTCTTAATAGCGGTGTGGGGGAGGTAAAATGCAGATTACCCCGGATGACCAGTATTGTGGTCAGTGATTGATAGCGACCACTAAAGACTATTTATTCCTGTTATTAAAGGAGTGGGTATTGCCCACTCTTTCGTATTATACTAAGGGAAACTGCGTCAATTTAATATTGGGGAGGATATTGCAATGGGCAATAATATAGTAGGCAATGTAGAACAAATCATTACCCCCAAGCTGGTTGAGTTGGGTATTGAGCTGGTGGATATACAATATACCCGGGAAGGGGGGCGCTGGTTTTTAAGAATTTTTATTGATAAGCCTACAGGTATAGGTCTCGATGATTGCCAGTTGGTCTCTGAGAGTATCGACCCGCTGTTGGATGAATATGACCCCATACCGCATGCATATACCCTGGAAGTTTCGTCACCAGGATTGGATAGACCGCTGAAAAAACCGGCCGATTTTGCAAGGTTTATCAATGAAAATATAAAATTGACTACTTATGTGCCGGTGGAGGGTAGACGCAGGTTTAAAGGTAGAATTATTGCTGCTGATGATAATTCAGTACATCTTGATGTACAAGGCTCGAATATTGTTCTAACCATGGAACAAATTGCTTCGGCCCGCCTGTCGCCGGAATTTTAAAGGCCCCGTGGTATTTGAGCCAGGCTTTAAATATCGTGTATGGAATAGTTTTTTTGGAGGGACACGGTAATGAATACCGAATTTTTGGAAGCCCTGAGGGATTTGGAAAGGGAAAAGGGGATTTCCGCCAGCGTGTTGCTGGAAGCCATAGAGGCTGCACTACTTTCGGCGTATAAAAGAAATTTTGGGTCATTACAAAACGCCAAAGTGCTTTTGGACAGGGAAACAGGCGATTGCAAAGTCTATGCCCAGAGAAATATTGTGGAAGAGGTAACAGATCCGCGCCTGGAAATTTCGCTTTCCGAAGCCCGGGCCATTGATCCCTTGTATAATTTGGGTGACGTGGTGGAAACCGAAGTTACACCGCGCAATTTTGGCCGGATAGCAGCCCAGACGGCCAAGCAAGTGGTGGTGCAGCGAATTCGTGAGGCTGAGCGTAATATTATATATGAGGAATTTGCTAACCGGGAAGGGGATATTATTAGCGGTGTGATTCAGCGGATAGAACAGAAGAACGCCTTTATTGAGCTGGGTAAAACAGAGGCCATATTAACATATGCAGAGCAAATACCGGGTGAAACTTATGCTCCCGGTGACCGGGTGAAGGCATATATTGTGGAGGTCAAAAAAACTACCAAGGGGCCGCAAATTTTTGTTTCCCGGACTCACCCGGGGCTTTTGAAAAGATTGCTTGAACTGGAGGTTCCAGAGCTTTCCGAAGGTATTGTGGAATTAAAGTCCGTGGCCCGGGAAGCCGGTTATCGTTCTAAAATTGCGGTTTACTCCAGGGATGAAAACGTGGACCCGGTGGGGGCGTGCGTCGGTCCCAAAGGGATGCGGGTGCAAACCATTGTTAATGAGTTGCACGGGGAAAAACTGGATATTATCAAGTGGGATCCGGAACCGTCCAAGTTTGTGGCCAGTTCACTTAGCCCGGCCAAGGTGGTGGCCGTTGAAATATGGGAGGATGAAAAGGTGGCCCGGGTTATTGTACCTGATTACCAACTTTCACTGGCTATTGGCAAGGAAGGGCAGAATGCACGCTTGGCTGCAAAATTGACGGGCTGGAAAATAGATATTAAAAGTGAAAGCCAGATGGCCGAGTTATATCCCGAATATAAGGACCTATTTGCCGAGGAATTTATCTAATTGCTGGCCGTCGTATCCGGAAGGTGTAAAACCCGCCTGAAATCAATAATTTGTTAATCGGATAGGGGGTCTTGTGCTTGCCCAGGGTAAAAAAAATACCGGAAAGAATGTGTATAGGCTGCCAGGAAATGAAGCCGAAAAAAATATTAATCAGGGTAGTGCGTACGCCCGAGGGAACTATAGAAATAGATTCCACCGGCAAGCGGTCCGGCAGAGGCGCTTACATTTGTCGGAGCAAAGATTGCCTGGATAAAGCACTGAAAGGAAAAAGACTGGATAAAGCACTAAAGCATGCCATTACACAGGATATTAAAGAGGGGTTGCTGGAGAGGGTGGATCAGCAATGACTGATGCAGCGGCTGGTTTACTTGGTTTATGCAGGCGGGCCGGAAAGGTGATTAGCGGTGAAACCGCAGTGCAAAGTGCTATTTTAAAAAATGAAGTCAAATTGTTAATTCTAGCATGTGATGCATCTAAACGCAGTCAGGAGAATCTTATGCAGTTGGCCAAAGATAATAATATTCCTGTTTTCCACTACTCTACCAAGAATGAACTGGGTTTGTTGCTGGGAAAGGCGCCCCGTGCAGCGGTGGCGATAACAGATGAACAGCTTGCCCGGGGTATAGCCGGAGCAATGGAAAGGGGAGAGGTTGACTTGTATACTTCTTAATCTTTCGGAGGTGATTGTATGGTAAAAAAACGTGTTCATGAACTTGCCAAGGAGCTTAATATAGAAAGCAAGGATATGCTACACAAGCTAAATCAAATGGGTATCACTGTAAAGTCTCATATGAGTACATTGGAGGATAGTGAGATAGTAAGAATAAGGAACCACTACCAAGGTGGCGGCGGCAAAGATACCGCCAATTCATCGCCAGCCAGAAAGGATAGGCGCGGAGGATATAAGACCACCGGTAGCCGGGACCGTCATGATCAAGGACCGGGTTTGGTGGACCGGGTTCCTGACCGGCCGCCCGATCGTGTATTTACTGATAAGGCCACCGGTCGTGGCGGTGAAGCAAAATACAAAAAACAGGATGCCCAACCCAGGGTTAACCAAAATAAGGGCAACCAACCCAAAAGCGGCCAACCTAAACAAGAAAACGGCCGACAGGGTAAGGCAATAAACGAACGTAATAAAGCGCCGGATGAGCCACGTGCCGCTCAAAATAAATACAATCAGAACAGAGGTCCGGCCCCCGCTTATCGCGACCGTAATAAACCGGGTGGCGATCATAACCGTACACCGGGTCAACAACGTCCTGCCAAATCCTTTGACCGGGGCGGTAAAGACTCCAGGGGAGGCCATGGGCTAAATACCCAAACCGGTGCCGGTCTGGCTAAATTAGCCCAAAAGGTTATGCCCGATCAAGTAAAAACAATGGAGAAAAACAAGGCTCAAGAGCGTTCCAAGCAGGTTGAGAAACATTCCTTTAAAGGGAAAACAGGCAAAGATAACAGGTTTGCCAAGGAAAGTTCTAAAAAGGAACGTGATTTCAAGCCCGGCTTAAACAAACGCTCTAATAAAGGCCAGCGTAAAAAAAGCCAGCCGGCTCCGCCTGTGGAAAAGAAACCCATCACCATTGGTGAAACCATTACTGTTAAAGCACTGGCCGAACGTATGTGTATCAATGCAGGCGAGGTAATCAAAAAGTTAATGGAACTGGGCACACTGGCTACCATTAACCAGGAAATTGATGCCGATACGGCAACCATTGTGGCCAATGAATTGGGTTTTGAAGTTAATATCAAGGTTGAGCTGGATAAAGAAACGCAGCTAATGATGGCCGAACCTGAAGATGAAGAAAAGGATCTAATAACGCGACCGCCGGTGGTTACCATTATGGGGCACGTGGACCACGGTAAAACGTCACTTTTGGATGCCATACGTCATGCTAATGTGACAGCCTCGGAGGCTGGCGGTATTACCCAACACATCGGAGCTTACCAGGTGGAGCACAAGGGCAAAAAAATTACCTTTGTGGATACACCCGGGCACGCGGCATTTACGGCCATGCGGGCCAGAGGTGCAAAGGTTACTGATATTGCCATACTGGTAATAGCTGCTGACGATGGCGTTATGCCCCAGACCGTTGAAGCAATTAACCACGCTCGTGCCGCCAAAGTGCCCATCATTGTGGCCATAAACAAGATTGATAAGCCCGACGCCAATCCGGAGAAGGTGAAACGTGAATTAACAGAGCACAATCTTATACCTGAAGAATGGGGCGGGGACACTATATTTGTCGAGGTTTCGGCCAAGCAAAAACAAAATCTTGGTGAGCTTTTGGAAATGATATTGTTAGTTGCTGAAATCGGCGAATATAAGGCCAATCCCAACCGGGCCGCCCGGGGGACAGTTATTGAAGCAGAACTGGACAAAGGCCGGGGACCTGTGGCTACTGTACTGGTGCAAACCGGTACCCTTAAAGTGGGTGACTTTATAATTGCCGGCGTGGCTTATGGTAAGGTCAGGGCGATGATGGATTATACCGGTCGACGGGTAAGTAAAGCAGGTCCGTCCATGCCGGTGGAAGTGCTTGGCTTTTCGGAAGTTCCTCCAGCCGGGGAGTTATTTTATACTGTGGAAGATGAAAAGTTTGGCAAGCAAATTATCGATGAACGATTTAAGAAAAAACGGGAAGAGGAGCTTAAACTTACAGCACCCAAGGTTTCCCTGGAAGATTTGTTTAACCAGATTCAAGAGGGCCAGGTAAAAGAGTTGGGTATAATAATTAAGGCGGATGTGCAGGGTTCGGTGGAAGCCGTGCGCCAGTCATTGGAACAAATCGGTACCGACGAAGTTAGGGTAAACGTTATCCATGGCGGTGTTGGTGCTATTACTGAATCCGACATTATGCTGGCTTCGGCCTCCAATGCCATCGTGATTGGATTTAATGTGCGGCCTGATGTAAATGCCCGTAACGCCATAGAAACCGAAAAGGTGGATATCCGGTTATACAGGATTATTTACGACGCCATTGAAGACATTAAGGCTGCCATGAGCGGTCTTTTGGAACCCGAGTATAAAGAAGTGGTGTTAGGCCGGGTTGAAGTGCGCAAGACTTTTAAAGTAACTAAAGTGGGCACCATAGCAGGTTGTTATGTCACCGAAGGGAAAATAACCAGGGATGCCGATGTCCGGGTAATCAGGGATGGCATAGTGATCCACGAGGGCCATTTGGATTCACTAAAAAGGTTTAAAGACGATGTCCGGGAAGTGATGCAGGGCTATGAGTGCGGTATTACCATAGAAAAGTTCAACGATATCAGGGAAGGAGACCAAATAGAGGCCTATACCATGGAAGCCGTTAAACGGGAATTGGCCTAATGATATTACTATAACCGTAAGGGGGGATGGTTATGTCCCACCGGCCGGAAAGGTTGGCCGAGGCCATAAAAAAAGAAATGTCCGACCTTTTATTGAATGAATTAAAGGACCCGCGGGTTGGTTTTGCCACCATAACCGGGGTTGATGTATCAAGGGACCTTAAGTATGCTAAAATTTATGTTAGCGTGTTAGGTAACCACGAGCAGAGGGGCGATACCATGGTAGCCCTAACAAAGGCGCAGGGGTTTATCCGTACCGAATTGGGACGTCGCATCAGGCTCAGACATGTACCGGAAATATCCTTTAAGCTTGATGAATCATTGGATCACGGAGTTCGGGTCATGGAACTCCTGGATGAGGTAAAAGGTAAAAATGTTTGATCACCGAGAAAAACATCTTTTTACCGCGTTGGTGGATGAGTTGTCCAGGGCTGGTAAGATCGCCCTTTGCGGTCATGTGATGCCCGATGGTGACTGTTTGGGGGCTATGCTGGCCCTTGGCCTGGCTCTGCGGCAAATGGGTAAAAGGGTTGTGTTTTACAGCCCCGACCCGGTGCCGGAGATGTACGGGTTTTTGCCCGGTGTGCATGAAGTGCAGGTGGAAATTAATGAACAACTACCTTTAGAATTGTTTATTTCGGTAGATTGCTCGGTGCCCGACCGGTTGGGTCATTTCAAGGAATTGCTCGACCGTGCGGGCCGGGTGGTCGTTATAGACCACCATGCCGGTTCGGTTGCCTTCGGTAATGTCTATCTAAACTGTCCCGCTTTCGCGGCCGCGGGGGAAATTGTTTACGAACTGTTAACCATGCTGCCGGTGGTTATTGATAAAGATATTGCCACCTGTTTATATGTGGCCATGGCCACAGATACTGGATCCTTCCGCTATGATAATACCAGTTACCGGACTCACCTTAGAGCAGCTGAGCTCTTGAAACTGGGATTTCCGGTGGCACGGATAAATAAACTGTTATATGAAGAAAAACCACTGATCAGCCTGCAAGTATTGGGGGCTGCTCTACAAACATTGGGTATAAGCAAATGTGGCCGGGTGGCGTGGATGTCTATGCAAAGAGCTACGCTACACAGTCTGAACGCAACCGATGAACATGTTGACGGAATTATCAATTACCCGCGCATGATTAGGGGTGTAGAGCTGGCTTTGTTTTTCCGCGAATTGGAAGATGAAAAATACAAGGTCAGCCTCAGGTCCAAGTATTACTTGGATGTTAATAAGCTGGCCGCTTGTTTCGGAGGGGGCGGGCACCCCCGGGCAGCCGGCTGCGTGGTAAATGGCAAGTTGGAGGATATAAAAAGCCGGTTTTTGGAGGCGGCCTTAAAAGAGTTAAAGGATGAATGAATATGGACGGTATAATAAACATCCTTAAACCGCCGGGCATGACCAGCCATGACGTGGTAAGCTTTGTTAGAAGAACCACCGGCCAAAAAAAAGCTGGCCACACGGGCACCCTTGATCCCGGGGCTGCCGGTGTGTTGCCCGTCTGCCTGGGTAAGGCCACCAAAATAATACAGTACCTGCCGGGCAACAAATGCTATCGTGCTGAGGTAACCTTTGGTAAATCAACCAATACCCAGGACTCCTTTGGTGAGGTTATAACTGACAGAGGTGCGGAGGGTATTGAGGTTGGGGATATAAAGCAAGCATTAGCTAGTTTCACAGGATGGATTGAGCAAGTGCCCCCAATGACATCGGCTATCAAATACAAGGGCAAAAAACTTTATGAGCTGGCCCGGGCAGGTATTGATGTGGAAAGAAAACCCCGTTCTGTTTACATATACGATATTGCGCTGGTAGCTTTTCATCACCACCCGGTATACCCCAGCGCTATTTTTCACCTTCATTGTTCTGCGGGTACATACGTGCGTACAATTTGTCATGATCTTGGCCAAAAATTGGGCTGTGGTGCTTTTATGTCCTTTTTATTGCGCACCCGGGCAGGGATGTTTGTCTTGGATGACGCCGTTACTCTGGAACAATTGTCTGAGCTGGCGGGGAGGGACATAAAAACACTGATGGTTTCCATGGGAAAGGCGCTGGAACACCTGCCCGCAGTAGCCATTGAAGGGGCGCAGGTAAAAGCCGTTAGCTGTGGCAATTGTATTAAGCGGCCAACCTTTGCCTTGGCGCAAAAGCTTACCGCCGGGCAGTTGGTCCGCCTGGAGAGTGCAGGCCGTTTAATCGCCCTGGCGGTTGTTAAGGAACCCCCCGGCACAGGGGAGCAATATATGCTTCAACCGGTTAAAGTATTGGCATAAACACCTGATGTGGAGGTTGTATCAGCAGTGTATATTTACAGTGACTTGACAGGGTTAAAGGATAAACACAAAGATATGATAGTCGTGCTGGGCAACTTTGACGGCATCCATTTGGGACACCGCAGGCTGATTGATAATTTGTTGGTCAAGTCCCGAGCAGTTGGCGGAACGCCCACTGTTTTTACATTTAATCCCCACCCTCTGGCGGTTTTGAAGCCCGAAGGTGGGCCCCCATTGATACTACCCCCCAATGTGAAAAGGGATATGTTTGCGGAACTGGGGGTTGAGGTGCTGCTGTGGATACCATTTACTTTGGAGTTCGCCCGCTTAAGCCCGGAGGATTTTATTGAGCAGGTATTATGTAAACAACTGGGGGTACGTGCTGTTTTGGTGGGTTATAATTATACCTTTGGTTATATGGGCAGGGGCAATCCGGAATTATTATCGGAGTACGGTAAGAAACTGGGTTTTGACGTGCAGGTTTTGCCACCGGTTACTATAGACGGCCAACCGGTGAGCAGTACATTAATAAGAAGCTTACTGGCCGACGGGGAAATATCCGAGGCTAAGAAATATCTGGGGTATAACCCGGTGATTGAGGGTACGGTTGTCTGTGGCGAAAGGCGCGGCAGAACCCTGGGCTTTCCAACAGCCAACCTGGCAGTAGATGATAATTTACTGGTACCTGCCAACGGAGTATATTCGGTGCAAGTCGATGTAGATGGTTATGCCTGGGGAGGAGTGGCCAATATAGGTGTCAAGCCTACTTTTCACGGTAACTCCTTTGTCAGAACCATTGAAGTGCATCTGTTGGATTTTTACGGTGATTTATATGGCAAAGCGATAAAAGTGTATTTCATCAGGCGGCTGCGCAATGAGAAAAGATTTAACTCAGCAGGTGAATTAATTGAACAAATTCAAAGAGACATTTTTGAAGCTCGTATAGATGCGCCGGTGCCGGGTATGGAAAGTTTGAAGTGGGGCCTGTGAGCGATTCTTCATCTTGATAAGTTTACTTGCCAGGTAGAATATGTTACAATGAGTAAGTAATCAAATACGGTTTTGTTACCCAGCCGATAAACGTCCCATAAAAATTGAAGGGAGACGTTTTGTTTATGGGGGTGCCCAAGATCGATTTGCCGGAAGAAGAGATTAAAAGATGGTTAAACCATATTGCACTGATTTGTCTAAGTGAGGATTTTCAAAGTTTAAAAAAGGAACTGGAAAAAATATATTTGCAGGCCAGCACCGAGGAAGATGCACAAATAGCGGCTTTCCAGGATGCTTTATATGCATTTCTGGCCCAGGAAGAAGATGAACTAACCTGCAAATCCGGGGCAAACTAAAGTAATATGGAAATGAACGTAATTATTACTGAACACGCGCGCAAGCGATTACGTGATTATCGCCAGGATAAAATCACGGTTGCTGATATTATAGCCGCTTCCAATGGTATACCGGGTCGCATACCCACAGCAACCCGTTTTAGGGGTTTTTTTGCAAAATCGGGGCGCATGTTTGACATTGTTGCCAAGGATATATCCAGCGGGCGGCTGGTTATTACCGTGATAGGTAAATAAGAACTGTTAGCTAGGGAACTCGCTTATCTCCGGCGATTAGCTTGGCTAGCAGCGATTACAAAATAAAGGAGGTGAACCCTGTGGCATTATCGGTGCCGGATAAACAGTCCGTTATCGACAGATTTAAGCTGCATGAGAGCGATACCGGATCACCCGAAGTACAGGTGGCTTTATTGACCAGGCGGATCAACGACCTTACAGAGCATCTCAAGATCCATAAAAAAGACCACCATTCCAGACGTGGACTTTTGAAAATGGTTGGTCAACGGCGGGCCTTGTTGAATTATTTAAAAGGCCGGGATTTTAATCGTTACCGCGAGTTAATCGAAAAATTGGGGTTGCGCAAATAGAGCGGGTATATATACCCGCTTTTTACATTTTATACAAGTAATAAAAATATCAATGTATTTTTTATATTTTAGGCAGGATATAATACTAAATGTGTAGAAAGAGTTTTTTTTATGATTATAGTAAAATGCCAGTCTAAAATAGAGCTTGACTGGATGAGGAAGGAGGTCTACCGGTTCGGTGTTTTTCGGGCCGGAATAAAAGCAGGATATGCAGCAACAAAAAATTTTAAGTAAAAGCATTGACATTGGTGGCAGACAAATGACCATAGAAACAGGCCGGGTGGCCAAACAGGCTGGCGGGGCCGTTTTGGTTCGTTATGGTGATACCGTGGTACTGGTTAATGCCACTATGGCCAAACAGCCCAGAGAAGGGATTGATTTTTTTCCTCTCACTGTCGATTACGAAGAACGTCTTTACGCGGTGGGCAAAATACCCGGCGGTTTTATTAAAAGAGAGGGGCGGCCCAGTGAAAAGGCAACCTTGACGGCGCGGTTAATTGACCGGCCCATACGTCCCCTGTTTCCCAAAGGTATGCGTAATGAAGTGCAAGTTATTGCTTTGGTATTATCGGTGGATAAAGATAACCCACCGGAAATGGCTGCCATGGTAGGGGCATCAGCCGCCCTGCATATTTCAGAAATTCCGTTTAACGGGCCCATCGGCGGTGTTATTGTGGGGCGGGTGGATAATAAGCTTATTATTAATCCCAACATAGCCGACGCAGAGAAGAGTGACATGCATTTGGTGGTTGCCGGTACCGGAGAAGCCGTGATGATGGTGGAAGCGGGCGCTAAAGAAGTACCCGAGAACCATATGCTGGAGGCTATTGTTTTTGGACATGAAAAGGTGCGGGAGATCGTGAAGTTTATTGAAGATTTTCGCACCGAGGCGCTGGCTATGGGTTTGGCCAAAGAGAAGTATAATCCCGAATTGATGGTTGTCGACGAAGAGCTGGAAAGTATTATCACACAAAAAGTTTCCGATGAAATCAGATCAGCCATACAGGACTGCATTGTCAAACAACTATCCAAAAAAGAAAGGGAAGCGTTACTGGATGGCGTAAAGGATAAACTTGTTGAGGAATTACTGGAACAATACCCCGAAGAAGAAAAGGCCATTGTCAGCGTTATAGAAAACGTAGAAAAGAAACTGGTGCGCCGTTTTATTCTGGTTGACCGGGTACGTATTGATGGCAGGGCCCTTAACGAGGTGCGACCCATTAGTGTTGAGGTGGGTATTTTACCGCGTACACATGGTTCGGGTCTTTTTACCCGGGGACAAACCCAGGTACTTTCTGTTGTAACACTGGGGGCTATATCAGAGGAACAAATACTTGACGGCTTGGGTATTGAAGAAACCAAACGATACATGCACCATTATAACTTCCCACCATTCAGCACCGGGGAAACCAAACCGATGCGTTCGCCCGGCCGCCGGGAAATTGGTCATGGTGCACTGGCTGAGCGTGCCCTGGAACCAATGATTCCCCCTGAGGAAAAGTTTCCGTACACCATCAGGATTGTGTCCGAGGTATTGGAAAGTAACGGGTCAACTTCAATGGGCAGCGTTTGCGGCAGCTGTTTGGCCCTTATGGACGCCGGAGTGCCCATAAAGGCACCGGTGGCTGGTGTGGCCATGGGGCTTATTAAAGAAGGCGATGAATTTGCAGTTCTAACTGATATCCAAGGCATTGAAGATCACTTGGGAGATATGGACTTTAAAGTGGCCGGCACCGCCAAGGGTGTTACTGCATTACAAATGGATATAAAAATAGCCGGTATTGACCGGGAAATATTACAAATTGCCCTGAATCAGGCCAATGAGGGTAGAATGCACATTCTGGGAAAGATGCTGGAAGTGATTGATAAACCCAGAACTGATTTGTCTCCCTATGCTCCTAGAATTATCCAAACTGTTATTGACCCGGATAAAATTAGGGATGTGATTGGACCAGGCGGTAAAATAATTAAAAAGATTATCGAAGAAACCGGAGTGGATATTGATATTGAAGATGACGGCCGGGTGTTTATAGCCGCTGTAAACCCGGATGCCGGTTACAAGGCATTATCCATTGTTGAAAAGCTAACCAAGGATGTGGAAAGCGGGCAGATTTATAAAGGCAAAGTGGTTAAAATAACAGACTTCGGGTGTTTTGTGGAAATAATTCCCGGGGTGTTGGGACTGCCGGGCAAAGATGGCCTGGTGCATATCTCCCAGCTGGCCCACGAGCGGGTTAATAAAGTGGAGGATGTAGTCAAAGAGGGAGATATGCTGGAGGTTAAAGTTATTGGCTACGATAACCAGGGGAGATTAAAACTGTCCCATAAAGATTTAATACCGGCACCCGAGGGTATGGAAAAACCCAGGGATAATAGGCGTTCCCAGCGCAACCAGCGCCGGCAACAAAATTATAAAACAAGCTAAACGGTTACGCCCCTGAAAAAAATAGGGGTTTATTTTTTGTAAACTTGGTTTTACACTGAAGACAAAGTAGCATTTGAGGCCAGTATGACCCGGTGTGAATGGGAGGTTTGCTTAGTGTCTTTGGAGTTATTTGGCTACAAAAGTGTCCAGGAGAAAATCAATCAGGAAAAACAATGGATGAAAAACAATTTTACCGACTGCCCGGTAAAGTATGACCCCGAAGCGGCCTGGCGCGATAATGCCGTCATATGTCGTTTATCTCTGCTCAAGCCCTATTGTGACACCTTTGGCATTTATCAAATATTAAACAGAGAGTTTAATGATGCTCTGGCTGCAGAAGTTAAAAAATTGGGTTTACATCCCATTTTGGAGGTGGGAGCTGGAAACGGCGATTTGGCAGCTGTACTGCGCAGCCGGGGAGTAAAATTGGAGGCCGTGGATAATTACGCCGAGCCGCCTGGCAAAGAACCTAGATACAATGTTTTCAAGCCGGAAAATATGGACTATTGTGATGCGCTGGTAAAATACAAACCGCAGCTGGTGATTTGCAGCTGGATGCCCCAGGGATGTGACTGGACTCGTGATTTCAGGGCTACCAGCTCAGTGGCGGCTTATATATTGATAGGTGAAGAGGACAGGGTAATTTGGGGCGATAACCCGGGTTGGCGGAGTCGGGTGCTCAAAGAGCCCAATAAATGGTCACTGTGTAGATTGGATAACGGTGTTGATTTTGAACGACCGGAGTTATGGTGGAGGCATTCCAAGGTAGTTTTATTTGAACGTATCTAAAGTGGATTGATTAAAATGACCTGCCTATAAGAGGCGGTTATTTTTTTATAAAGCATGTTCATTCAATCTAATGCATAAGTATTATGAAAAATATTGCAGGCAGGGAGGAAAAGCATATTTGGAAAAACATGTTTATTGTTATTAACTTTCGCCGGGTTGCAGGGTTTTTTATAATTTGTTGTATCATAGCCATTATATTATCGGTCCACTTTACCCGGGGGCATGTCGCCGCTATTGCTGTTGAACCTATTTACCAGGGCGATGAAAACAATAAGACCATGGCGCTGACATGTAATGTGTTTTGGGGCGAGGAATATATCGGCCGCATGTTGGAAGTTCTAGAAGAAAAGGATGTGTCCATGACGTTTTTTATCGGTGGCACCTGGGCGGAAAAGTTTTCCGGATTGGTTAAGGAAATATATGATCGGGGCCATGAGATTGGGAGCCATGGCTATTCCCACCCGCATCCTGACAAAATATCACGGAAGGAGAATATACAGGATATAGCTAAAGCAGAAAAGGTTATATATGGTATAACAGGCGAAAAACCGCGTTTGTACGCTCCTCCTTACGGGGAAAGAGGTCCCGCGGTATTGGAGGCTGCTCGGGAGTTGGGCTACCATACGATACTCTGGACTATTGACACTGTGGATTGGCAGCGCCCGGCTCCGGAAGTTATCATCCAACGGGTATTAAATAAAACGGAAAATGGTGCCATTGTGCTTATGCATCCAACAGCACCCACTGTGCATGCCCTTCCCAGCATTATTGACGGGTTAAAAGAAGAGGGATACCAATTGATCACGGTTGGAGAGATGTTGAAACAATTGCCTGTTAATAAAAACGAAGGCTAGTGGGAAAACCTATCTAGTGACTATTAACCCTGAACGAGGTGGTCCCATTGTCCTTCGGTAGGTTTACCTTACCTTTAGTTTTATTTGCTTATCTATTTTTCACGCTTATTGATACCCCGTTTGTTCAGGCCAATACTAAGCAGCAATATGAACCGCAGGTCAGTGCCCGGTCGGCTCTATTGATGGATGTAAGTAGCGGTCAGATACTTTATGGCAAAAACCACCGGGAGCCAAGGCCCATGGCCAGTACCACCAAGATAATGACGGCGGTGGTGGCCCTCGGGGCTGCAGACGCTAAAAGCACTGTAACCGTTAGTTCCCGGGCCGCCGCAGTCGGAGAATCATCCATGTATCTTGAGCCAGGCGAAAAGCTAACTTTGGAACAGCTGTTATATGGCGCCATGCTTCGCTCCGGTAATGACGCTTGTGTGGCCATTGCCGAGCATGTGGCCGGTACAGAGGAAGCTTTTGTGCTTTTAATGAATGAAAAGGCGGTGCTGCTTGGTACCGAAACCACCCGATTTCGCAATACCAACGGTCTTCCAGCACCCGGCCACTATTCCACCGCACGCGACCTGGCGTTATTAGCCCGTTATGCATTGCACAATCCGGATTTTTGCCGCATTGTTAAAACCCGTACCCAAGTAATTGAAGGGCCGGGTGGTTTATATCATTACTTGCAAAATACAAATAAACTACTCTGGCGTTACCCCGGGGCTGACGGTGTTAAAACTGGTACAACCGTGGCCGCGGGCAAATGCCTGGTGGCTTCTGCCACCCAGGGGGACAGGCGCCTGGTGGCGGTGATTTTAAATGGTAATGACCGTTTTGAAGATGCCGCCCGGTTGTTGGATTATGGTTTTGAGCATTTTAAGACCGTACAGGCTGTTTACGCCGGAGCAATATATGACCGGGTTAATGTTGCCGGCGGGATTGCCGGTACGGTACCGGTTAAGGCGTTGGATGATATAACAGTTAATTTGCGGGTTGACGGAACGGACCGGCTGGAGAAGCGGGTGCAATTGCTGCGTAGTATTAGTGCTCCGGTATATGAAGGGCAACCTGTGGGCAAGATGCATGTACTGGTTAACGGCGAAATAGTTGGTGTAACTGATATTGTGGCGGGCTGCACCATTGAAAAGAGTTCTTTATGGCAAAGGCTGCTGAGGTAACTATATTATCTAAAGTGATAAAAAATAATTATTATTAAACAAGGATTTTTATTGAAAAACAAGAAGTTATACAAATGTAATTGGTAATGGATACTTTTGAGTAACAGGGGGTAAATGCGTGATACAAGTAGCCGAACTGGCTAATGGAATTAAAGTGCTGACGGAGAATATCCCGCATGTGCGATCGGTGGCCATAGGGGTTTGGGTTGATATAGGATCCCGGGATGAAAGTAATGAGTTGGCTGGTATATCACATTTTATTGAACATTTGATGTTTAAGGGGACATCGAAACGTACCGCCAAGGATATAGCAGAGGCCTTGGATGCTGTAGGCGGACAGTTGAATGCCTTTACAACCAAGGAATACACTTGCTATTACGCCAGGGTGTTGGATGAGCATCTTTCGCTGGGCGTGGAACTGCTTGGTGATATGCTGTTGCACTCCCGGTTTGATCAGGTTGATATTGACCGGGAGCGAAATGTTATATTGGAAGAGATAAAAATGTACGAGGATGCTCCCGATGAGCTGGTGCACGATGTATTTGCCGGCACAATCTGGCAATCCCACCCGCTGGGCAGACCCATTATTGGCTATGAAAAAATTGTACAGGGACTGTCCCGGGAGCAAATAATTTCCTTTTATCAAAAGTACTACAGCCCTGGTAATATGGTGGTTTCGGTGGCGGGTAATATTGATCATCAACAGGTCATTGGTGCATTAAACGACACCTTTGGGAAATTAACCGGGGCTAAAAAGGAACGGCTGTATACATTACCCGAGCCCGCCCGCCGGGCTGTTTGCAGAACCAAGGATACCGAGCAGGTGCACATTTGCCTTGGCACACCGGGATTAGCCCTGGATAATGAAAAGATATATGTTTTCCAAATTATTAATACTATTTTGGGTGGGGGCTTAAGCTCCCGGCTTTTCCAGGAAATCAGGGAACAGCGCGGGCTGGTTTATTCTATATATTCATATCACAGTTCATATCATGATTCCGGTTTGTTCTGCATCTATACGGGATTAAGTAAACAAAATGTCCGGTCCACTCTGGAATTAATCATTAAAGAAATATATAGCATTCAGTCAAAGGGAGTGTCTCCGCCGGAATTACAGCGGGCCAAGGACCAGTTAAAGGGCAATCTTCTACTTAGTTTGGAAAGTATCAGCACCAGGATGAGCCGGTTGGGTAAATCCCAAATGTATCTGGGCAAAGTTGTGTCACCGGATGAAATAGTGAACCGGATTATGGCGGTATCGGACAATGATATTAAAGAGTTGGCCAGAACGGTCCTGAAACCGGAAAATTTTTGCCTGGCCAGTGTGGGGCCTTGGGATGATGGTGATATTTTAAGGGAGATAGTTGGTAAAGGTTAATGGTAGTGAGGATGTGGGAATGTGCAAGTGAAATTTAAAAAGTTAAACAGCGCCATAGGTGTTACCATACCCGAGCCGGCTTATGCCACTGCCGGGGCTGCCGGCATTGACCTGGCCGCTTCAATAAAGGAATCCCTGGTTGTGGCGCCGCAGGAAAGAGTGCTGGTTCCCACCGGACTGGCGGTGGATATACCAACCGATAATGTGGTGGGTTTGGTTTTTCCCCGCAGTGGCCTGGCGAGCAAATACGGACTGACCCTGGCCAATGCAGTGGGAGTAATTGATAGCGATTACAAGGGCGAAATAAAGTGTGCTATACACAATAACGGTGAAGAGCCTTATGAAATAAAGCCGGGTGACAGGATCGCCCAGCTGGTATTCGTGCCATGCTTTCATGTTGAAATTGCTTATACCGACCAGTTGACCGCGTCGGACAGGGCTGACGGGGGTTTTGGGTCAACGGGCAGATAAATAAGACCGTGTGTGCGGTCTTTTTTATTTGCCTGTCCCGGGGGTAATGTTGTTAAAATGGATAACAAAAAATAAGGAATATTTAACTAGCAGGTTAATATAAATTGGTACGGGAGGTGATAATATGAAAATCAGTGCGCTGGTCTTTGTTTTAGTTATTGTATTATTAATTGTCATATCGGTGCGCGAGCGCATTAGATGGCAAACGATGCGGGATAAAAACTGGGATGTCATAGGAGAGGCCAAGTCGTCCCCTTTATCCCAGGCCATCACCGGTATGGTGGGCACGGCCGGCGGTATATACCTTTCTTTGATATTAATGCAGACTTTCCTGGAGTTGCAGATACCACGTTCCTTTCAGGTTAGCGGTGTTTCCCTGGAACCGCTGGCCGCACTATCCATAGCCTTGGCCATCATTCAGCCCTTTGCTATGCGATTATTCCTGAGAAGGAGATACTGATTATAATTGGGGGAGGCGCGGAGTAAAATGAGACTGGGCGAATTGGCGGGTAAAGAAATTATCAATATAAACGATGGCGCCCGGTTGGGGGTAGTTGGAGAAACCGATTTAGCCATCGACGACGAAACGGGACAAATAAAGTCAATTATTTTGCCCCGCAAAGGTAATGTTTTAAGTATGTTTGCCGAAAAACAAGAATTGATTATACCATGGGAATCGGTAAAAAAGGTTGGTTTTGAGGTGATTATTGTAGAATTGGACCAGGCCATTCCCAGGTATGGCAAGTATTTGATATGAAATCCGTCACTGGCACGGATTTTTTTATTTTTGCGTAAATTCTATATTATAAAGTACTATGGGCCATAATAAATGCAAAACGGGGAGGTAACTTATGGCTCGGGTGCAGAGAGTTGATTTATTAAAAAAAATAGGCTGTAAGCGAGGCTCGGTTGTATTGTTATATTTTACTGGGGACAGGGAAAATGTGAGTACAAGAATTGCGCCGGATGTGGTGCGTGTAATTTACAGGCACCTGGAGCTTATTGGTAACAGGACACGGTTGGATTTGATTCTTTATACCAGAGGTGGCGATGTACTGACACCGTGGCGTTTAGTAAACCTGATTCGCGAATATACTGAGCATTTTTCTGTTTTAGTCCCCTTTAGAGCTTACAGCGCCGGGACTTTGCTATGTCTGGGAGCTGATGAAATTGTTATGGGTAAAATGGGAGAACTGGGTCCTATTGATCCCAGTATCATCAATGCTTTTAACCCCCAGGACCCCTCTAACCCTTCAGCCAGATTACCCGTGAGCATCGAGGATGTATACTCTTATATGACCCTAATTGCGGAAAAAATGGGCAATTATGACGAAGGCACCATGGCCCGGGCTTTTTTATTGTTGGCGGAGAAAATTCACCCCCTGGCCCTTGGTAATGTACAAAGAAACTGGCTGCTCATACGTTCACTGGCCCATAAAATGCTTGGATTGCGCAGAGGAGCTTTAACCGCCGAACAGGTGCAAAACATTGTGGAATATCTTACCGAGAAACTATATGCTCATAATCACATGATCGCCCGGCGGGAAGCCAAAGAGGATATCGGTTTGCCGGTAACCTATGCGGACAATGAATTAAATAATATGCTGTGGGCTATATATGAAGACGTTGCAGCTGATCTCAAACTGGCCGAACCCTTTAATCCCGTTGAAATAATGAGGGGAAATCGTACAGAATTTGAGGTGGCCAGCGGTTTGGTGGAATCAGAGTATGGCAGTGATTATTTTGTTTTTAGTGGCGTAGTGGAAAGAAAGGACTATCCCGATACCGGTCAAGTTAACGTAAATATAAACAAACAGGGCTGGCGGACGTTGTGATGTGCATGGGAAAAGTAAAAATAATGTGGGCAGGAGGTTGTACTATTTTGGAAGTCAAAAATCAATCTCTAGGGTGGAAAATAAATTACCATACTGCAGGTTGTAAATACTATGTAGTGACAGAGCATTCGGGTGCTCCGGCGGCTAACTTTTATTACCAGTCCCGAAAATTGGCCCATGGACTTATTATGCCCCGGGACGGGGACAGTTCGGCGGATTTAAAATAACTTTTGATAAATATGGAACTCCAGCATTAACGGGCTTCTAAACTCGGCCAGTAATGGTTTTTAACTTGACATACTTGGGGAGATATTAGAAAATAATTTTTACAAGCAAATTTGTACAGATATTAAATCGCCATGGAAAGGGGGGAGCCGGTAATTGATTTAGCAAAAAAATTTGCTTAACGGTTACCGGTATACTACTTTGATTAAAGTTGCTATTAGCGGTGTGGCCGGGCGAATGGGGAGGGAAGTATTAAAAACCGTGCTGGCCGCTCCCGATACTGAATTATGCGCGGCAATTGATATTTACAACGAAGGACTCGATGCCGGTTCACTGCTCGGCGGCGAGAACTTGGGAATTACAATAACCTCTAACCTGGCTGAAGCCCTGGCCACTTCAGGTGCCCAGGTGATGGTGGATTTTACAAACCCGCGATCAGTGGCGGACAATGTCATTACGGCTTTAAATGCAGGTGTGCGTCCTGTGGTGGGTACTACCGGTATGTCCGAGGATGATTTTGCCAGGGTTTCCGAACTGGCCCAAAAAATGCACCTGGGGTGTATAATAGCGCCCAACTTTGCCATAGGAGCATTACTAATGATTAAATTTGCTGCCGAAGCTGCTAAATATTTTCCTAATGTTGAAATAATTGAAAAGCACCATGATCAGAAACTGGATGCCCCTTCCGGTACAGCCATTAAAACCACCGAGAAGATTTTGGAGCAACGGGGCGATTTTCAGCAGGGCTTGGAGATGGAAGAGGAAAAAATCACCGGGGCCAGGGGAGGCAAAATGCCCGGTGGTTTACGCATTCACAGTGTCAGATTGCCCGGCTATGTGGCCCATCAAGAGGTAATTTTTGGGGGCGTGGGGCAGACGTTGACAATAAAGCACGATTCTATTTCCAGGGAGTCCTTTATGCCCGGCGTGTTAACCGCCATTAGGGCGGTGCTGCGCCTGGAAGGAGTGGTATATGGTCTAGAAAACCTTTTATTTGAATAAGCTTGTATCAACAATTTCATACATGCACCTCTAAAACCGGCGCTTCATATATTGGTGTAAGTACAAGAGGTTGGAGGAGGGTTTGTCGGCCATGCAGATTTTGACAGGCCTGACGGTGGCCGTAATGGGCGGCGATGCCAGAGAGGTTATCCTGGTACAGCAACTTGCCAATGCCGGGGCAACCGTTAAAACTTTGGGGTTACCCGTGGAAAAGCCCAATATTGTCCCCTGTCTGGAGCCGGAGGAATGCCTGGCCGGAGTGCAGGCCTTAATATTACCGGTTCCCGGGGTTAATGAACACATGGAGCTGCACTCGGCATACCTGGAACCCAGGCCGAAAATAACCGGGGAACTGCTCTCACAATTACTAGCCGGTACACCTGTTTTAGTAGGAATGGCCAGAAAACCGTTGCGCGAGCTGCTGATAAAAAATGATCTGGAACTTGTGGAGTTAATGAGTCTTGATGAGGTGGCTATTCTCAACTCGATTCCTTCCGCTGAAGGAGCCGTGCAGATGGCTATGGAGAGGCTGCCCATCACTATCCATGGTAGTTGTGCAATGGTATTGGGTTTTGGCCGCACCGGGCAAACATTAGCCCAGTTGTTATCGGCCATGCATGCTGATACCACGGTGGTGGCCCGGGATCCCGCGCAGTTGGCCAGAGCGACGGCTATGGGACTAAAGGCGCTCCATTTTAAAGAGCTAGCTGATTATTTGAAAGACGTTGATGTAATATTCAATACCGTACCCGCACCGGTTATTAATGAGGATTTACTACAAAGGCTGCCCTTGGCAACCCTGATTATCGACCTTGCTTCTGCTCCCGGGGGCACTGATTTTGTAAAGGCGCGGGAGTTGGGGATTGAGGCGGTATTGGCGCCCGGCTTACCCGGCAAGGTGGCACCTAAAACCGCCGGTATGATCCTGGCCCGAGTGGTGCCCGGTATTTTACTGCAGAAGATAGGACATTAGTTTTCCGGTTTACCCAGGAGGTGCATGTGTTAATGAGATTAGAGGGTATCAAAGTGGGATTTGCTTTAACGGGCTCTCATTGTACCCTGGATGAAGTGTTGGTGGAAATGAAAAGGGTTGCTGATGAAGGTGCTATATTATATCCTATAATCAGTGCATCCGTGGATGAAACAGATACCAGGTTTGGTGCGTCCGCCGGCTGGAAAGAGCGTATAACAGAAATTTGCGGGCGGAAAATAATTAACAGTATCGTCGATGCAGAGCCAGTTGGCCCGGAAAAATTACTGGATGTGCTGGTGGTTGCGCCGTGCACCGGGAATACTCTGGCTAAATTGGCCAACGCCATCACCGATGGCCCCGTGCTGATGGCCGTCAAAGCCCATTTGCGCAACCAGCGGCCGGTGGTAATAGCCGTTTCCACCAATGACGGTCTTAGTTTAAATGCCAGGAATATTGGTTTGCTTTTAAACGTAAAAAATATATACATGGTTCCATTTGGCCAGGATAACCCCGCCGGTAAACCAAATTCATTAAAAGCAATGATGAATAAAATGGTAGATACCATTGAACATGCTTTGCAAGGAAAGCAAATTCAACCTGTTTTAGTTGCCTACGATTGAATTCTACTAAGCCGGTGGAATAGTGGAATATAAGAATGGAGGGATAGATTTTGGCTAATTATAAAGTAATCATTGTAGGAGCATCCGGAGCAGTGGGACAGGAAATGTTACAGGTTCTGGACGAAAGGAATTTCCCGGTGGGTGATTTGAAACTTTGCGCCACCGCCCGTTCCGCCGGCAAAAAAATGCTTTTCAAAGGTAAAACCTATACTGTTGAGGAGACTACACCGGATTCCTTTGACGGCATGGATATTGCCCTGTTCGCCGGCGGTGCGGCCAGCACAGAATTTGGTCCCCTGGCGGCTGAAAAGGGTGTGGTGGTTATTGATAACAGCAGTCATTTTCGTTTGGACCCGCAGGTGCCGCTGGTGGTTCCAGAGGTCAATCCCGAGGATGTCAAGGAACATAAAGGTATTATAGCTAATCCCAACTGCTCAACTATTATTATGGTGGTGCCCCTCAAAGCGATATATGATGCTGCAGGTGTCAAGCGGGTGGTTGTTTCCACTTACCAGGCAGTGAGCGGTGCCGGGGCCGAAGGCATTACGGAATTAACCAATCATACCCGGGCCGCCCTGGACGGCGGCCAGGTAGTTCCGTCCAAGTTTCAATATCAAATTGCCTTTAATTTGATTCCGCATATTGATGTGTTCCAGGAGATGGATTACACTAAAGAAGAATGGAAAATGGTAAAGGAAACCCATAAAATTTTACATGATGACACAGTGGGTATAACCGCCACAACTGTACGGGTCCCGGTTTACCGCAGCCATTCGGAATCTGTTAACATAGAAACAGAACGTAAAATTACCGCAAAGGAAGCCAAAGAAATTTTGGCCAATTTCCCCGGGGTGATTGTTCAGGATAACCCGTCGAACAAAGAGTATCCTATGCCCCTTTATACATCCGGTAAAGATGAGGTATTTGTAGGCCGGATCAGGGAAGACAATTCACTGGATAAGGGTCTTAATTTGTGGGTGGTGGCTGACCAATTGCGCAAGGGCGCAGCCACCAATGCGGTACAGATAGCAGAATTGGTGATTAAATACGGGTGCCTTGGAAAGAGGTAGGTAAATGAATTTTTTGGTGCTTAAGTTCGGGGGTACTTCACTGGTAACTCCCGAACTGAGGGAACGGGTAGCGAGCAAGATTATTGCCGCTAAAAATGAGGGCTACGTGCCTGTGGTGGTGGTTTCGGCCATTGGACGGCAGGGTGACCCTTATGCTACCGATACCTTAATTAACCTGGTTAAGCAAGCCAACCGGGAACCATCTGAACGAGAGATGGATATGCTGATGTCCTGCGGTGAAATAATATCCGGGGTTGTTATGACAGCAACGCTGCAAACCATGGGTTGCCCGGCGGTCTTTTTAACGGGGGCTCAGGCAGGGATAGTTACTGATAATAAATATTCCCAGGCGCGTATTTTGAAAGTCCAGCCAAATAATATTATAAAATATGCTAAAGAAGGTTATGTGGTGGTGGTAGCCGGCTTCCAAGGAGTGGCTGAGGGTGGCGAAACAACCACTTTGGGACGAGGGGGTAGCGATACCACCGCTGCAGCCTTGGGGGTAGCTTTAAACGCTGCTTATGTGGATATTTACACCGATGTGGAAGGTATTATGACAGCAGATCCGCGCATTGTAACAGAGGCCAAAGCACTAGAAACCATTACCTATGATGAGATTTGTCATCTAGCCCATGAAGGGGCCAAGGTGATACATCCCCGGGCTGTGGAGATTGCCATGCAAAAAGGTATTCCGCTACGAGTTCGACCAACCTTTTCCGACGGGCCGGGGACCCTGGTAACCAGCCTGGGCGAAGTTTACAAGGGCTCTATAGATATTACCCGGGATCGTATAATTACCGGAATAACTTATATATCCGGCATAGCTCAAATAAAAGTCAATTCCGGTGCCGATGGCTTTCAGCAGCAACGACGCATGTTCAGAGCTCTGGCACTGGCCGGGGTGAGTATTGACTTCATTAACATTTTACCTGAATCGGTTTTATTTACAGTACAGGATGAGATAGCTGAAAAAGCTGTAAAAGTGCTGGAAAACGCCGGCTATGCGCCGGAAGTAATTACCGGATGTGCCAAAGTGTCTGCGGTGGGTGCAGGTATGTCCGGGGTGCCCGGGGTTATAGCGGATATAGTAGAAGCAATAACCAAAAATGGTATTCAGATATTGCAATGTAATGACTCCCATACCACTGTTTGGGTACTGGTTAGGCGTGAGGATATGGAAAGCGCCGTCAGGGCCTTGCACCGGCAATTTAAACTGGCTCATTAAGGCAGGGTGGTTAACCTGGAAGGAAGGTGAAAGATTTGGGTATTGATTTCGGGCGAGTATTAACGGCCATGGTAACACCATTTAATAAAGACATGACGATTAATTTCGACCAAGTGAAAAAATTGGCCCGTTACTTGGTACAATCGGGTTCGGACGGTTTAGTCGTCTCCGGTACTACCGGTGAATCGCCTACCCTGACAAAGGAAGAAAAGGTGAAGCTTTTTCGTGTAGTGGTGGAGGAGGTTGGCGGTGACGCAGTGGTAATTGCCGGCACGGGGGGGAATGACACCTCGGCCAGTGTAGAGTTGACCCAGGCAGCGGAAAAGGTGGGGGTTGACGGTGTTATGCTGGTGGGTCCTTATTACAATAAACCATCCCAAGAAGGACTGTACCAGCATTTTAAAACCATTGCCGGCAGTACCAATTTGCCGGTCATACTATACAATGTTCCCGGGCGCACGTCGGTAAACATATTACCTCATACTATTGTGCGATTGTCTGCCATAGATAATATAGTGGCTGTTAAGGAAGCATCGGGCAATCTCGATCAGGTCAGTGAACTGAGGCGTTCTTTACCTGATCATTTTGCCATTTATAGCGGGGATGACTCCATGACGCTACCCATATTGTCATTGGGTGGCCGCGGAGTTATCAGCGTTGCATCGCATATCATTGGACAACGTATCCAGGAAATGATTAATGCCTACACCTCGGGGAACGTGACCATGGCCACCAAAATACATTGCAGCATGTTTCCGGTATTTAAAGGTATGTTTATAACCACTAATCCGGTACCCGTTAAGGCGGCTCTTTGTATGCTGGGGTGGCAGGTGGGCCCACCCAGGTTGCCACTGGTGGAAGCCAGCCAGGCTGAAAAAGATGACATTAAAAAAGTGTTATCGGATGCCAAACTGCTGTAGACAGGCTGTATAATATGATAAAAACCATTTTAGGTAGTATTCACCTGTTGGTGTGTATAGTTTGCTTATAATGGGAATAATTAAAGGGAAGCCCACGGGGCTTCCTTTTGTATTATATTTTGTATTTTATGGTAAATAATATTATAAATGCGTCATAGTAACCTTGTTATGGGGCATGAGATAAAGTATAATATTGCTAACGAGTTCTGAACGGACTTTATGAAAACAGAATATTTTCCCGCCTTCTCCTAATTCTCACCAAGTGTTGCATTTTACTAGACAATAATGTTTACAATATTAGGAGGTGTGGTATGGCGCGTGAACCAAAAGTATCCTTGATCCCTTTAGGGGGACTGGGTGAGATCGGCAAGAACATGATGGTGGTGAGATACGGGGAAAATATTCTGGTTATTGATTCCGGTTTGATGTTTCCTGAAGAAGATTTGCTGGGTATCGATATAGTAATACCGGATATAACCTACCTCTTGGAGAATAAAAACATTGTACGCGGTATTGTGCTGACCCACGGCCACGAAGATCATATCGGGGCACTGCCATATGTGCTTAAACAACTTAATGTTCCTGTATACGGAACCAAGCTGACCCTGGGAATTCTGGGCGGTAAATTGCGTGAGCAGCATATTTTGGAGAACGTCAGGTTGAATTGCGTAAAACCACGGGATATTGTGCAAATAGGACCCTTTAAGGTGGAGTTTATTCGGGTTTCCCATAGTATTCCCGATGCTGTGGCCTTGGCTATTGAAACCCCGGTGGGGGTAATAATCCATACCGGTGATTTTAAAATCGATCAAACTCCGGTGGATGGTGAGGTAATAGACTTTTACCGGTTCGCTCAGCGAGGAGAAAAAGGTGTACTGGCCTTGCTAAGTGATAGTACCAATGTGGAAAGATCGGGGTACACCATGTCGGAAAGGGTAGTGGGGCAAACCTTTGATGATACCTTCAGAGAAGCCCGGGAAAGAATTATTATAGCTACCTTTGCCTCCAATGTACACAGGTTACAACAAGCCATAACCACGGCCGCCCGCTATAAGAGGAAAGTGGCCGTGGCCGGGCGCAGTATGGTTAACGTAGTTAACATCGCTTGCGATCTGGGGTATCTTAATGTTCCGGACGGGTTGTTGGTGGAACTTGACGAAGCTGCAAGGTTACCCAGAAATCAGGTGGTTTACCTTACCACCGGCAGTCAGGGGGAGCCAATGAGTGCTCTTACCAGAATGGCCAACCGTGACCATCGCCAGGTGGAAATAATGGCCGGTGATACCATTATCATATCCGCCAATCCTATTCCCGGTAACGAAAAACTGGTAGCCAGAGTGATAGATCAGCTTTTTAAGTTAGGTGCTAATGTCATTTATGAGGCAGTATCCGGTATCCATGTCAGCGGTCACCCCAGTCAGGAAGAATTAAAGCTGATGATAAACTTGGTTAAGCCCAAGTTTTTCATGCCGGTACACGGGGAAAACCGCATGCTCATTAAACATGCCCGGTTGGCCCAAGATTTGGGCATCCCGGAATCAAATATTTTTGTAGGCGAAAACGGCCAGGTGGTGGAGCTTACCAAGCGTAGCGGTCGTTTTGCCGGCCGGGTTACCTCCGGGCGGGTATTGGTGGATGGTCTGGGCGTGGGGGACGTAGGTAATATTGTACTGCGTGACCGTCGCCAGCTGTCTCAAGACGGCATACTAATAGTTGTGGTAACCATCAGCCGTGATACGGGTTTAATTGTTTCCGGCCCGGATATTGTTTCCCGGGGATTCGTGTATGTTCGTGAATCCGAGCAATTAATGGAACAAGCCAAGGACAAGGTCAAATTATCACTGGATAAATGTACCGCTCGCAAGATATCGGAATGGGCATCGATAAAGTCCCAGGTAAAAGACGATTTAAGCAAGTTTTTATTTGAAAAAACCAGGAGAAGGCCAATGATTTTACCAATCATCATGGAAGTATAACAATTGCCAAAAATACACAGGTTTAAACCTGTGTATTTTTTTGCATTATTTATACATACTAAAGGGGAATTTCCATCAATAAGCAGAACGGGAGAGGATACTAAATGTCTTATTACCAATCTTTTGATGAAGTACCCGGTATATTTCCTTATCATCCACCGGCCCAGCCCGGCCCTGAAACCAACCCGCAAAATCCCGAGAACCCCGATGAAGAGCCGAACCACGATAAGACCAGGGTGGTTGGCAAAAGCAAAAACAGCATGGAAACAGTTAAAGAGATGGGTGTCACTCAGGTGCCTGAAGTAAAGAGTAATATCCATTGTTTAACTATTGTTGGACAAATAGAAGGCCATTTGGTACTACCGCCCCAGAATAAAACTACAAAATATGAGCATATGATACCTCAGTTGGTGGCTCTGGAACAAAGCCCGGATGTGGAAGGTATACTGGTGGTGCTAAATACCGTAGGCGGTGATGTAGAAGCAGGTCTGGCCATTGCCGAGATGTTATCGGGTTTATCCAAACCTACCGTATCTGTAGTGCTGGGTGGAGGGCACAGCATAGGCGTGCCCATAGCTGTGGCGGCGGATTATTCTTTTATTGCTGAAACCGCCAGCATGACCATCCATCCCATTCGCTTGAACGGATTGGTTATAGGTGTTCCCCAAACCTATGAATACCTGGATAAAATGCAGGACCGGGTAGTGCGTTTTGTTACTGCACACTCCGGTATTAGCCAGGAGAAGTTTAGAGAACTGATGTTTCGTACCGGGGAATTGGCCAGGGACATCGGCACAGTCCTGATCGGTCAGGAGGCGGTGGAATGCGGGTTGATTAATGAGGTGGGCGGTATACACCGGGCTATGGATAAGTTAAAAAGATTGGTTGAGGAATGGAAGTCGGGAAAAGAGGTGCTCCTGCAATGATTCTCTATACGCCGATGCAATTGGAGCTTGTTTTGGCCGGGCTGGAACAAATGACTCATTGTTCAGAGCGAAAAACTACCGTTAACGGGGTACCTGCGCTGGTACGTAACGTGGGAGGCAAGGAGGAATTGGTTCGGCTCTTAAGTACCGATCCCATGGACTATTTAAGTGCGGACCTGTACCCGGGAGCCCGGGTAAAGCCCAGCAGCTAATTTTGGTAAGCCGTATATAATTGATAAACATCTCACGACCTTTAAAAAACAAGGGTTGGGGATGTTTTTTTTTGAAGTGGAGCCAAGTTTTTTAATAATACTGGAAGGAATTAAATGTAAAATATGGAATAACCTAATATATAAAGCGGAGGTGTGATAAAAATGCCGGATGAGTTAAAATATGAGGTTATTGGGGTCACTTTGTTGGCCATGGCTATTCTGGTATTGGTCAGTATAGTTAATCCCGGTGTTGGATTGGCGGGGAGTTTTATAAACAATTCATTAATGCATCTCGCGGGAGAGGGAAGGTTTTTATTTCCCGCTTTACTGGCAGTGGCCGGTTATAAAATGTTATGCCGAAAAAAGAAAAAAATTAAAAAAACGGTTAATTTTTACGGTGCGTTAATAATGGCGGTGGTGGCTTTAACTATCCTGCACTTGCCCATCCCGGTGGATTATATCATTAAGGCCGGGTGGCAAGGGGATGGTGGTGGCTTTATCGGCGGGGTTACTTATTTTATTTTGATTAAGTCCTTTGGCAAGCCCGGTGTATATATTATACTGGCCACTATGTTTATTGTGGGTTTGCTGTTATCCACCAACCAACCTTTGGTGGAATTATTTAAAAGCATAACCCGCAAGATGGAAAACGGTGTAAAAAAAACGGTACACATAGTGGATGACTTTCTTTTTACAAAGGATAATGAAGCTGAAGAGTTGCCGGAGGATTACCCCGTGATTGTTGACCGGTGTAATGACGGGGGGGTTGTTGCTTCCGACGCGGATTGTGATGATTGTCAATGCGATGCACAGCATAAGAACCAAATTGACTATACAGTTGAAACCCCTGGACCAGAAGAGAAAAAGTGCAATGTAATTTACTACCGTCCGGTAAAGCAGCCTGGTGATAATAAAATGATGGAAGCTGCCTCAAAAACAGGTAAAATAATATCGCCTGAGCAGACGGAATCCAAAAAAAGTTATCACCTGCCCCCTGTATCCCTATTGGCCAAGTCTGTCCGGGGTAAAGCAAACAGGGATAATCGAGATATTAACGAGAATATTAAAGTACTTGAGGAGACACTGGGTAGTTTCGGTATAAAGGCCAGAGTTATACAGGTATTCAGGGGACCCGCCATTACCAGATATGAGATTCAGCCCCCTCCTGGAGTTAAAGTTAGCCGAATTGTCGGTTTATCCGATGATATTGCTTTAAGTATGGCCGCCTCCCATGTACGCATAGAAGCACCGGTACCGGGCAAAGCTGTGGTGGGCATTGAAGTGCCAAACCGTGAAATTGCTACAGTTCTACTGCGCGAGCTGGTGGAATCGATGGAGTATCAAAAATCTTCATCACAGCTTACCATAGCTTTGGGAAAGGATATAACCGGCAAACCTGTTTTGGACGATCTTGCCCGTATGCCACATCTGCTGATTGCCGGGGCTACCGGAGCAGGAAAAAGCGTTTGTTTAAACACAATGATTGCCGGGTTTTTGTTTAAATCAACCCCCGAACAGGTGAAATTCATGATTATTGATCCCAAGATGGTAGAATTGGCGGCATTTAACGGTATTCCCCATTTGGTGTCCCCGGTGGTTACCGATCCTAAAAAAGCAGCCACATCATTGCGCTGGGCGGTAAAGGAAATGGAATATCGTTATGATTTATTTGCCGGTTACGGAGTGCGCGATATCGCCCGTTACAATAAGTTAATGCGGCAGCAAAATAAACCACTGTTGCCGCTGTTGGTGATAATTATTGACGAACTGGCGGATTTAATGATGGTGGCTCCCGCAGATGTGGAAGACGCCATATGCCGATTGGCCCAGATGGCCAGGGCGGCGGGTATTCATCTGGTGGTGGCAACCCAGCGTCCATCGGTGGATATTATTACCGGGCTGATTAAAGCCAACATACCATCACGAATCAGCTTTGCTGTTTCGTCCCAGATTGATTCCAGAACTATTTTGGATATGGGTGGGGCGGAAAAACTACTGGGTAGGGGTGATATGCTTTATTATCCCATAGGAGCGGGTAAACCTATCAGAGTTCAGGGAGCCTATATATCGGACCGGGAATTGGAACTTTTAGTGCGTCACTGGAAACAACAAGCGGAACCGGAGTATGATGACAAAGTTACCGGTGAGGTTTTTCAGTCCGGTGATGTACAGGAAATTTCAGATGATATGCTGCCGCTGGCGGTAAAGGTTTTTGTGGAAACCGGCCATGCCTCCATATCGTTACTGCAGCGCCGTTTGCATATCGGCTATGCCCGGGCCGCCAGGTTGATGGATATGATGGAGAAAAAAGGTTATGTGGGAGGATATGAAGGGAGCAAGCCCCGGGCGGTATTGATTACAAAGGATGAATATAATAGTTATTTTTATGATGTATCGGGTTCCCAGGCGGGGAATGATAAATGAAAAGAGGATTATGGTTTTTTGTGCCGAATGATAAACTGAATTCGGGTTAATTTTTTCATTCTCCGAGGGATAATTAATGTATATAAACGTAGATATACATCAAGCTTTATATGAAATAGCGGATGTGCCCATGGTCGATTTGCGTTCACCCGGGGAGTATGCTGAAGCCACAATACCCGGTGCTTATAATATACCTTTGTTGGATAACATTGAGCGGGCGCTGGTGGGCACGGTGCATAAAAATCAAGGACCCGGTAAGGCCAGGGAATTGGCCATGGAAATTGTGGCCCCGCGGCTACCTGTTTTTATAAGATCATTTCAAAGCATAGCCCCTGATAAAGAAGTAATTATTTTTTGTTGGCGCGGCGGCGACCGCAGTCATTTTGCCGGAAGTATTTTAGATGCCATGGGATTTAAGGTTTACCGGATAGTGGGGGGATTCAAAGCCCACCGCCGGCTGGTTGTGGCATATTTTGACCGGGAAAAATTACCTTTACGGGCAGTGGTGACCCATGGCTTAACCGGGGTAGGGAAAACCGATTTATTACTGGCATTGAAAGATATGGGGTATCCTGTGCTTGATCTGGAGGGACTGGCCAGGCACAGGGGGTCTGTATTTGGTAAAATTGGACAACCCCCATCACCCAAACAAAAGATGTTTGAGGCATTAATAGAGAGGGAATTGCGGGGGGCTGAGAAAACCGGTATATTTTTAGTTGAGTGTGAGAGTAAAAGACTGGGCAGTTTATATGTTCCGGATGCGGTGCTCAATAACATGCAAGAGGGGCATAGGATATTGTTGTATGCCCCGGTTAATGTGCGGGTGCAGCGGATAATTAAGGATTATGCAGTGGGCGGGCCCGGTAATTTGGTGGCTTTGCAGGGGGCCATAGCCCGGTTGACAAAGTATCTGGGGAAAAATAATGTTGCCCGGCTCAACCAGGAACTGGCAGCGGGCAATGCGGAAGAAGTAATAAGTTATTTGTTACACAGGTATTACGATCCATTATATAAATATCCTGATCAACCAAGTGATGCCTATGACTTATCGATAAATACCGAAAATATGTCACAGGCGATAAAAAAGGTTAGTGATTTCATTAATGGTTTGCCGGAATATACCACTCCAAGGGGGTGAGGTATTGTCCATAGGTGAAGAGTTACGCCGGGCCAGGGAATTAATGGGGGCATCGCTATCGGATGTGGAAAATGAAACAAAAATTCGTACCAAATATCTTGCTGCTATGGAAAACGATGCCTTTGATGTGTTACCAGGTAAAGTTTATGTTAAGGGATTTTTGCGCAATTACGCCCGGTTTCTGGGGTTGGACGGTGAAGCGCTGGTTAATTTGTATGAGGAACAGTTTGCACCCCGGTCGGTTGAAGAAAAGGAACATGAAATGCCTGACCAACTGCCCCGGAATAATAAACCGCCGGGCTGGTGGAAGGGTTTAGCCGCAGGTGCAGTGGTGTTATTGGCCTTTATAACGATCTACCGGGTTGGCGGGCCGGTGTTTAACCCGCCAGAGGATAATATAACTGGCAGCGGACAGCCTCCGGGAATCTCCGATACAAAGGGCGAACCGGCCAATGACCATAGCCAGGCACCGGGCTCAAATGAAGACGGTACAGAGGACGATGCAACCGGGGAAACACAAGGTGTGGACATGGTTTTACATGTTACCGGCGGAGAGAGTTGGATGCAAGTGGTGGTGGACAATGAAAATGTATTTGAGGGGTTGGTCGGTCCCAATAATGTAAAAGAATTTGCCGGGCGGGAAAAAATCTGGCTGAAATTGGGTAATGCGGGTGTAGTCAAAGTGCGGGTAAATGGTAAAGATTATGGCTTTCTTGATGGACCTGGTCAGGTGGTAACCAGGACATTTACGGAAAAAGATGACCAGCAAACAGCCGGGGGATAACCTCCCCCGGCATATTCTTTGACAGTGCTGACCGGGGTGGGTTATACTTGAGTGAATAATTTTGCAAAGGTGAATTTAAAATGTCTTATACCATTGGATTTATTAGTCTTGGTTGTGCAAAAAACAGGGTGGATTCGGAAATAATGCTGGGCCAATTGCGCCGGGCGGGCTATATTTTTACCGGCGATATTAATCAAGCTGAAGTAATTATTGTTAATACCTGTGGTTTTATCACCGCGGCCAAGGAAGAATCAATATCCGCCATATTGGAGGCGGCCAGGTGTAAAGAAACAGGGCGTTGCCGGTATTTGCTGGTGGCGGGTTGTTTGGCCCAGCGTTATGGAAATGAATTGTTGCAGGATTTGCCGGAAGTAGACGGCGTTATGGGCACTGGAGAGGTGGCGGAGATTGTGAAGGTACTTAATGGGATACAAGCTGGCGAAAGACCGCTGGCTGTAGGTGCTCCCGGCTATATTCATCAAATACCCGCCCCCAGGGTGCTCACTACACCAAAACATACGGCTTACTTGAAAATTGCCGAAGGGTGCGATAATCATTGCTCTTATTGCATCATTCCCTCCATCAGAGGCCCTTATCGTAGCCGTACCATGGATGATGTTGTAAGTGAAGCGCAATGGTTATGCTCAGACGGGGTCAGGGAACTAATTGTTGTAGCTCAGGAAACTACCCGTTACGGACGGGATATTTATGGCCGGTATGTTCTGGCTGAACTATTGCGGAAACTTTCAACAATCGATCAGTGTTATTGGATTAGATTGATGTATTGTTATCCTGATTCCTTTACCGAGGAGCTAATTGAATTACTGGCTACTTCTTCTAAAATATGCCGTTATATCGACTTGCCGCTACAGCATATCAATAACCGTTTGTTGCGGATGATGAACAGGCGGGGGAGCAAGGAGAGTATTATTAAACTGGTGGAAAAATTGCGCCGGTTTATTCCGGGTGTGGCCCTGCGCACCACTTTTATTGTCGGTTTTCCCGGTGAAACCGAGCAGGAGTTCGGTGAGCTGCTGGATTTCATGGAACAGGTCAAGTTTGAGCGAGCCGGCGTTTTTGCATATTCTCCCGAGGAGGGTACTCCGGCTGCAGCACTGCCGGGTCGTATCAGTGATGATGTGGTGGCGGAAAGGGTGGAACGGGCCATGCTTTTACAGCAGCGCATATCCCTTGCCCATAATGTTGGCAAAGTGGGGCAGGAAGTTACCGTGTTAGTGGAGGGTTGGGACGAAAACGAAAAAATGTATTGGGGCAGGACAGAGGCCGATGCTCCGGAAATAGACGGTAGGGTTTATTTTACATCACGGACGGTGGTCCGGGAAGGGGAATTTGTGCAGGTAAAAGTGTTGGACGCTGCAGAATATGATTTATCAGGAGTAAGAACCGAATGAACTTGCCAAATCGTTTAACATTGCTTAGGATTTTAATGGTACCTGTTTTTCTGGTGGTGCTAGCCCTGCGCCTGCCGTGGGGAGATTATATCGCTGCCGCTGTATTTGTATTGGCGGCCTGTACCGACGGTCTGGACGGTTATATGGCCCGAAAACGTAAACAAATTACCAGCTTGGGTAAATTATTGGACCCATTAGCTGATAAGTTACTTATTTCTGCTGCGCTGATTGCCCTGGTGGAACTGGGCAGGCTGTCAGGTTGGGTGGCCGTGGTGATTGTGGGACGCGAATTTGCTGTAACGGGGCTGCGTTCCCTGGCCATTGCCGAAGGGGTGGTAATTGCCGCCAGCAACCTGGGCAAAATAAAAACAGTGACCCAGATTGTTGCTATTGTGGCTTTGTTTTTGCGAGATTATCCATTTAATTTGATTGGCGTACCATTTGGCAACGTGGCAATGGCTGTGGCGGTGGTTTTTACCATTTGGTCCGGGATGGATTATTTCCAGCAGGCCGGCTTTTTATTACGATCACAGGACAAGTAGTTTCTATGAGGCTTGATTAGCAACCTTACTGCCAGCGGTGGGTTGTTTTTTTATGCCCGCCTGAATGTTGGAAATGGACGGTGGTGACATTTACCTGACAAAAGGGCTCAAGGGTTATGTTATAATTATTAACTGTCAGAACAGCGTAAATTGAGCAGCTATGGTTGCTTGTGCGGAAAGGAATGGTGCTATGCGCTGGCAAGGCATAAAGGTTCATCTGGTGGCTGTATCGATGCTGGTTGCGCTGGCGACCTTTTTGGGTGCCCAGTGGTTATATACCAGCTTAAATTTTGAACAGCCATTAAAGAAAAAATTAGATAATAACCACTATGTTAATAATTATCAAATAACAGAAGATGCCGGTGTATATACAATCACGTTAACCTTACGTAATAATGGTGATTTTGCTGATATATATCGTCAAATAGACGAACAGTTGCGGTCCATTATGGGGGGTCGCAAATACGCCATTGAGCTGGTTGACCGGCCAAATGACCGTTTAAATGCCTTATATAACCGCGGGCAGTTTGCCATTCACGAGGCTATGGTCAGGGGCAATTTTAGAGATATGGCGGATTACTTGAACGGGTACGCCGGAGAGGTTGGTGTGCAATCAAAGGTTTATATAGACAGCGATAATATATACTGGTATATGCAGGATGGTGCGTATTATCTGTATGCAGTGTTACCCAGAGGGGCTTGGCCCGAAAATGCACAGGAAGGAGGGTCAAGTGGTGCTTAAAGAAATAGGCTTAGGAATTGGTTTGGCCATGGTCGTTTTTATGGCTATTTCCGGTTATGACGTGACTCCTGTGTTATTTTTGGGGGTGGTTGCCGGGGCGCTTTATTATATTGCCCGTTCCCGTGGCATACATGCCACATTTAATACCGCGCCGCTCATGCGCCGGCCGGAAATCAGCTTTGACGATATCGGCGGGCAGAATTCCGCCATCAAAGAATTAAAAGAAGCACTGGATTTTATAAAAAATCAAGAGCAAATTATTAAACTGGGTATAAGACCCATTAAAGGTATTTTACTCACCGGACCGCCAGGTACCGGAAAAACACTTCTGGCCAAAGCTGCCGCAGGATACACCGACTCGGTTTTTATTGCCTGCAGCGGTTCTGAATTTATTGAAATGTACGCCGGTGTTGGCGCCCAGCGGGTGCGCCAGCTTTTTCAATCGGCCCGTGATACCGGGCAAAAACAAAAAAAGGACAGCGCTTTGATATTTATTGATGAAATAGATATCCTGGGCGGTAAAAGGGGGCAAAATACCAGCCATCATGAATATGACCAAACGCTCAACCAACTGCTTGTTGAGATGGACGGCCTCAAAGTAAACGATAAGGTACGTATACTGGTGGTAGCGGCCACCAACCGGGTGGACATGCTGGATCCGGCGCTATTGCGCCCGGGACGGTTTGACCGCCAGGTAAAAGTGGACCTGCCTGATAAACAGGGACGACTGGAGATATTAAAACTGCATTGCCGCAATAAACCCCTGGCTAATGATATTGACCTGGAAAAAATAGCTCAAGAAACATTTGGTTTCAGCGGGGCACACTTGGAAAGCCTGGCCAATGAGGGAGCTATTTTAGCCATGCGGGAAGGTTGTGTAGAAATTGAACACCGGCACCTGCACGAGGCCATTGATAAGGTAATGATGGGCGAGAAACTGGAACGTTGTCCCTCCAGGCATGAATTGGAGCGGGTAGCTGTTCACGAGGTAGGGCATGCTATCATCAGTGAGCAAAACCGCCCGGGTTCTGTATCCACCCTTACCATTACCCCTCGCGGTCAGGCGCTGGGGTATATGAGACAAGTGCCCGAAGACGACACATACCTGCACACCAGGGATTACCTGGAAGGTCAAATCCGGGTGCTGCTGGCGGGGTCGGTGGCCGAAGAAATTGTGCTGGGCAATCGCAGCACGGGTGCGGCCAATGACTTTGAGCAGGCTGTAAACACGGCCGCACAGATAATACGTTCCGGAATGTCCGAGCTTGGTGTGGTGGATCCTGATATTTTACCGCCTGATTTGCGCTACCGGGTGGTCAGCGGCATAATCAGGGAGCAGGAAAAGAAAGTTAAGGAGTTTTTGTACCGCATGCGCGGGGCTATCAAGCAAATTGTAAATGTACTGCTGGTGGAGGAAAAGATATCCGGTGAACAATTTAGAATAATGATGAAAGGGAATAAACATTAAGGAAGTTGGGCGCTGGTGCAGCATAATAGCCCGTATCGATGTTTGGTGATCATAGGGTTATTTATACTCTCCGATACGGGCTATAATATACTGCTTTTTTTTACGCATTAATAGAATAATCGCCCTGAAAATTACCACCGTACAGGCAGGGTGCAGTAAGTGCGGGGTTATTATGTTTTTTTGCAGTATTAGCAGGAATTACCTTTAAACGGCACGAATATGCATGTTAAGCGAGGTGGCGATAATTTGTCCAAGGAAAATATATTGCCCGGTAATGGTAATGACATGTTATTAATTAAAACAATCGGATCAGTGCTGGTTGATCGAGGTATGACAGTGTCCCTGGCTGAATCATGCACCGGAGGATTGGTTATGAAATGCTTATCGGATGTCCCCGGAAGTTCTCGCTATTTGGCCGGTGGAGTGGTGGCCTACAGTAACGATTTAAAAACTAATATGCTGGGGGTGCCCCGGGAGATAATTCAGCGGCACGGGGCGGTTAGCGAGCAAACCGCTCGCTTGATGGCCGAAGGTGTGAAAAATGCCACCGGTACCTCTCTGGGCATTGGTATAACAGGTATTGCCGGGCCCGGAGGTGGCACACCGGAAAAGCCGAGGGGTTTAGTTTATATTGCCCTGGCCGCTACAGGTCAAACAGTTTGCCAAAGATGTGTTTTCTCCGGAGACCGGAATAACGTGCGTGATCAGGCGGCAAAAACAGCACTATATATGCTCTGGCAATATGTGTCGGGCTTATCCTGATTAATCGTTAACCGGGTAAATGAAAAAGTTATATTGACAGGCAATGGTTAAATCTATAAAATTACATAGAACACCTGTTTTAGGGGGAATTGGCTTGACTGATAAACAAAAAGCGTTGGAGAATGCTCTTCAACATATCGAAAAACAATTTGGCAAGGGCTCCATTATGAAATTAGGTGAAAGCGCGGCCAGGTTAAATGTGGAGGTTATTCCCACTGGTTCCATATCCCTGGATATGGCCCTGGGGGTGGGCGGGGTGCCCCGGGGCAGGGTGGTGGAAATATTCGGGCCCGAGTCATCAGGTAAAACTACCGTGGCATTACATATCATTGCCCAGGCTCAAAAGGCCGGGGGACTGGCAGCTTTTATTGACGCTGAGCATGCCCTGGATGCCGTTTACGCAAGTAAAATAGGCGTTGATATTGAAAATCTTTACGTATCGCAGCCTGACACCGGGGAACAGGCGCTGGAGATAGCCGAGCAATTGGTGCGCAGCGGTGCCATGGACCTGGTGGTTATCGACAGCGTGGCTGCGCTGGTTCCCAGAGCCGAAATTGAGGGGGAAATGGGTGACGCTCATGTGGGATTGCAGGCACGGTTAATGTCCCAGGCGTTACGTAAATTAACCGGTGTAATTAGCAAATCCCGTTGTACGGCTATATTTATCAACCAGTTACGGGAAAAGGTAGGGGTGATGTTTGGCAACCCGGAAACAACCCCCGGTGGGCGGGCACTAAAGTTTTATGCCTCTGTGCGCCTGGACGTGCGTAAAATTGATAATTTGAAACAAGGGACCGATGTTATCGGTAACCGGACCAAGGTGAAGGTGGTTAAAAATAAAGTGGCACCTCCTTTTAAACAGGCCGAGTTTGACATTATGTACGGTACCGGCATTTCCCGGGAGGGTTGTATACTTGATGTGGCGGTGGATATGGGGATCGTTAATAAAAGTGGAGCCTGGTATTCCTATGGAGAGGAGCGGTTGGGCCAGGGCAGGGAAAATGTTAAGGAATTGCTGAAGGAACGGTTGGAATTGGCGGAAGAGTTGGAAACTGCGGTACGCCAAAAGGCGGGATTGCCTGTTTTAAGCGGGCAACTTCAGACTGCTACAGAAGGCGCAACCAAGGTGGATTGATTAGCTTGTCATATGAAAAAGATGTTCAAATGGCTAAAGATACATGTTTGCGCCTGTTAACCTACAGGCCCAGAACGGAATACGAGATGAGATGCCACTTAAGGCAAAGGGGATTTGGAACCGATGTCATTAACGAAACAATTTTCCGCTTATCAAAAGTGGGATTAATAAATGACGAGCTTTTCGCCAGGGATTGGGTAAGATGGAGGCTTAATGCCAAGCCCGTGGGCAGGGAGTATATACGGTATGAGTTGCGACAAAAAGGCGTGGACAATGCCATTATTGAAGATACACTGCGTGATTACGGTGACGGTGATGAACTGGAAATGGCGTTGGTGTTAGCCCGGAAAAGGGCGGGTCGCTGTACCGGACTGACCCGGCGCAAACTGGCCGGTTACTTAAGCCGCCGGGGTTTCTCCCCCGGCGTTGTAACCACGGTGTGTAATACGCTGGCGGACAACGGTGGATTGGATATATCTTGACACCTTATCCTAAAAAAAGTACAATTAATGCTGGGAGAAAGTAGAATTGGAGTTACCCGGCCTTCGGGTTCATATATATATTGCCATAAAATAATATATGGAGCAGACAAAGGAGAATTTTTGATCAGTTGCTGCTTTGTTATATTTATTGCAGTAACGGTCAATATGCTTTTGGGGTTCGTTGCCGGGACAATTATGTTTAAATAGTCCGATTCTTTTTCTTACCGAGTAGCGCTCGGTGTTTTTTTTGTTGACTGAGCATAATTTATCATGCTATTTTTACTAGGAGGTGAAATATTGCAAGCTAGCCTGGAAGTATTTGTTATTGTTGTAATTGTTGCGGTACTTGTTGCCTTTGGCGCGGGATATCTGGTCAGAAAATTGATTGCCGAATCCAAAATAGCGTCTGCTGAGGCGCAGGCTATGAAAATTTTGGAGGATGCCAAAAAGGAAGCTGAAGGCAAAAAGAGGGAAGCGATTTTAGAAGCAAAAGAAGAAATATTAAAACAACGAAATGAAATGGAGCGGGAACATAAGGAACGCCGCTCCGAACTACAAAGGTTGGAACGCAGGCTGGTTCAAAAGGAAGAAACACTTGATCGTAAAGTGGAAGGTATAGAGAAAAAAGAGGAAAT
Organism: Desulfallas thermosapovorans DSM 6562; assembly: GCF_008124625.1. Lineage (NCBI taxonomy): Bacteria > Bacillati > Bacillota > Clostridia > Eubacteriales > Desulfallaceae > Desulfallas > Desulfallas thermosapovorans. The sequence continues at coordinate 142,300 of NZ_VNHM01000001.1, read as the reverse complement.
TTTGAACCGTAAAGACCAGGAAGCCGAGGCGTTGAAGGCTGAACTATCAGCCATCTACAGTCGCCAGGTGGAAGAATTGGAAAAAATATCAGGTCTTACATCTGATGAGGCCAGGCAGATATTACTTTCCGATATAGAAAAGGAAATCCAACATGAAGCGGCCATATTGATCAAGGAAATAGAGAATAAAGCCAAAGAGGAAGGAGAAAAACGAGCCAAGGAGATTATCACTTCAGCTATTCAGCGTTGTGCCGCTGATCACGTTGCGGAAACAACAGTGGCAGTGATACCGCTCCCCAATGATGAAATGAAAGGCAGGATTATCGGCCGGGAGGGGCGAAATATCAGAGCCTTTGAGACAGCCACCGGTATTGATCTGATTATTGACGATACCCCTGAGGCAGTCATATTATCGGGTTTCGATCCTATTCGCCGCGAAGTGGCTCGTATGTCCCTGGAGAAGCTAATAGTGGACGGCCGTATCCACCCGGCCCGTATTGAGGAAATGGTGGAAAAGGCCCGTAAAGAAGTGGAACAGCAAATTCGGGAGGCCGGTGAGCAAGCTATATTTGAAACTGGAATACATGGTTTGCACCCGGAACTGATCAACTTGCTTGGGCGGCTGAAATTCCGTACCAGTTATGGGCAGAATGTTTTAAAACATTCCATTGAAGTGGCTCACTTGGCGGGCTTGATGGCTGCAGAGTTGGGTGTGGACGTGCAGTTGGCCAAAAGGGCAGGCTTATTGCACGATATAGGCAAGGCGGTGGACCATGAAGTAGAAGGACCACACGTAACCATAGGCGTGGAATTAGCCAAAAAGTACCGGGAAGGCCATGAGGTTATTCATGCTATTGCTGCGCACCACGGTGATGAGGAACCTAAAACAATTGTGGCCGGTTTGGTACAAGCGGCAGATGCCGTATCAGCCGCCAGACCGGGTGCCAGGCGTGAAACGCTGGAGAATTATATTAAGCGACTACAAAAACTGGAGGAAATCGCCGGCGCCTTTGAGGGAGTGGATAAATCCTATGCCATTCAGGCCGGTCGGGAAATTAGAATTATGGTTAAACCTGAAAAGGTTGACGATCTGGGGGCCATAAAGTTAGTTAGGGAAATTGCCAAAAAGATTGAAAATGAACTTGATTACCCGGGTCAAATCAAAGTTATGATCATTCGAGAAACAAGAGTCGTAGACTACGCCAGATAAGAAAAGACTAACGATCTCTTTAGTGTGATACAAAACCTTTCGATGTTACCTCACCAGCGAAGGGTGTTGTATTAAAGAGATCGTTTTTTTAATTTACGGCAGGAAAAAGCTAAATTAAAACGAAATCTTACTAACAGCTGTGATTTTGGAAGGAAGGTGGATTTTTTTGCATGCTCAATTTAAACCCGGTGATGATGTTACAGATTGTGTGGGTTTATTAATTTCCATACTTGTTCGTTATCCCCAGGTAGCTTCAATTAACTTTGATCCCTGGAGGCAAATACTGAGGTTTAACTTTATTTGCTCCCGGGTTTTAAATGATAACGAATTTAACGAGTTTAAAACACTGCTATTAAACTCTATACAAGCATATAATTACCTGGAGAAAAAAGAAGCGGTACTGGTGGAAATTACGCACCAGGTATATGACGATTTGACGCTGATAGAGATCAAAAGGGATGTGGGTACTCTTTCCCAGGAAGAAATAGCGCTTGTGGTGGCAGTGTTTTACCAGTTTATGGGCGTAAATTTGGTTTCTGACTTAAATGAAGCTATAATTGAAGAAGATTTGCTGGTTCAGGAAGAAATTATTGAGCACATGCTGGAAAGTGTCAGGGGTTCGGTGGAGGAAAAACACTTATACGCCTTTCGGGAAGAGGGCAAAGTGCTTGTATTTAATAAATAGGTGGTTATTATCTTGATACGCTTGATGATGATAGGAGATGTGTTTGGGCGCCCCGGGCGCCGTGCAATAAAAGATAATGTACCGGCACTGATCAGGGATGAGAACCTTGATCTGGTTTTAGCCAATGGTGAGAACGCTGCCGGGGGAAATGGTATTACCAGGGAAATCGCCATGGAAATATTTGCTGCTGGCGTCGATGTAATTACCATGGGTAATCATGTTTGGAATAAAAAGGAAATTATAAATTTTATAGACAGGGAAAGTAGAATTATTCGTCCTTATAACTACCCACCGGGAACCCCGGGAGTGGGGTATGGTTTTTTTAAAACCAGAAATAACGAAACGGTGGGTGTTATTAATTTATCGGGCCGAGTATTTATGCCAGGTCTGGACTGTCCCTTTAGATGTGCGGATCAAGTAGTACCGGTATTGCGAGAGCAAACCCCGGTGATATTAATGGATTTTCATGCCGAGGCCACGTCGGAAAAAGCGGCCATGGCCCATTATATGGACGGTAGAGTATCAGCAGTTTGCGGAACGCACACCCATGTGCAAACAGCAGACGAGCGTATTCTGCCCGGTGGTACGGCGTTTATTACCGATGTGGGTATGACCGGTCCGTATGATTCGGTGATCGGTGTAAAAAAAGAACCGGTGCTGGAACGGTTTCTGACCCAGTTGCCGCAAAAATTTGAACCTGCTGCGGGATTATACCAATTTAACGCGGTCATAATAGATGTGCGGCGGGAAACTGGCCGGGCTGCAGCTATCAGGCGGATTCAAAACTACGAATAGAGTTCAAAAAAGTTAAAAAAAGATTGTGTAAAAAAGGAATTTAGCCGGTCTTGCAGAATATATTTTAAAAACAGGGATAACTGCATACAGTCTTTCCAGAGAAGAAGGAGGTTCGATGAATGGAAGTGTTAAAGGTTTCAGCAAAATCTAATCCAAATTCTGTAGCCGGGGCCCTTGCCGGAGTGCTGAGGGAAAAGGGATGCGCGGAAATGCAGGCCATAGGTGCGGGTGCTTTGAACCAGGCTGTAAAAGCGGTAGCCATTGCCAGGGGGTTTGTTGCACCCAGCGGTGTGGACCTCATCTGTATTCCGGCATTCACTGATATAATAATAGACGGAGAAGAGCGAACTGCAATTAAATTAATTGTCGAACCCCGTTAGTATGTAGGATTACTTGTGCGCGCATATGTGAACCTGTTTATTCTAATTAAAGGATAAACAGGTTTTTTAGTCTGTCATTTCATTGAACGGGGGCTAAATATATTGAACATACCGTGGATGGTTGACGGGCACTGTGATACCTTGACGGCTATGGGTAAGCAAAACCGGGCTTTTAATGTTCGATCGGATAGGGGACAATTGGATTTGCCGCGGATGCAAGAGGGCGGTATTAATGTGCAATTTTTTGCGGCTTTTATAGCACCCAAATATAAAGATGCCGCTTTAAAAAGATGTTTGCAGTTAATAGACATTTTCTATGAGGAGATACTCCGGGATCAGAGTGCTGTTGCGCTGGCCTTAAACTCAGAGGATATTTACAGGATTACCGGGGCGGGTAAAATAGCCGCGCTGTTATCCATTGAGGGCGGAGACGCGCTGACCGGGGATTTATCAGTATTAAGAACATTCTACCGGTTGGGGGTCCGCTCCTTAACCTTGACCTGGAACGGGCGCAATGAGCTTGGTGACGGTGTTGGGGAAGGGACTGCCGCCGGTGGCTTGAGTTTGTTCGGCCGGTCAGTTGTGCAGGCTATGAATGATCTGGGTATGCTAATTGACGCAGCTCACTTGTCCCGCCGGGGATTTTGGGACGTGGCGAAAACATCCAGCCAGCCCTTTGCCGTAACCCATGCCAATTGCCGGGCAGTCTGTGACCACCCCCGCAATTTGGATGATGCTCAGATAGAGTATCTGGCCCAAAGCGGTGGTATAATTGGGTTGACTTTTGTTCCCGAATTTGTTGATCGGGACAATCCCGGCTTGGCAACATTTATCAGACATGTGGATCATATTTCTTCCCGCTTTGGTACCGGTTGTATTGGGCTAGGTTCTGACTTTGACGGTATGGATAAAGTCACTCCCGGTTTACATGACGCAACCTGCCGTCCGCAACTGGTCAAGGTATTACTGGACCACGGTTATAGTCATGAACAGATAGCCGGTATAATGGGAGGGAATTGGATAAGATTACTGGCCGAGGTATTAAAATAAAATAAATAGAGTTTGTAATTTTTATAAAAACCCGAAATATTCATTGTCTATGCTACAATAATGGTACAATAACACACGACCTTTGTTCGAGATATATATGTTAGGGTGATACTAATGTTTGCTGATTTACATATCCATACTACCTTTTCCGATGGCGCCAGCACTCCGGAGGAAGTGGTTCGTATGGCCGCGCAGGCCAAACTGCGAGCTGTGGCTATAACCGATCATGATACCATGGATGGTTTTTGGCCAGCCAGACGGGAAGCGGAACTGTTGGGTGTTGATATACTTGAAGGAGTGGAGTTAAGCACTGAGCATGATGGTATGGAAGTACATATCCTTGCTTATTGTATAGGGCCTGAAAACACCCGCTTCCAAGAACACATGGATGTTTTTCGCAATGCCCGGTTAAGCAGAGCCCAAAAGATTGTGACTAAGTTACAGCATTTGGGGATTGATATAAGTTTTGACGAGGTGCTAAAAACAGCCGGGCACGGTTCGGTGGGTAGGCCGCACATTGCCCAGGTCCTGCTGGCTACCGGTAAAATCAGCAGTATTGCCGAGGCCTTTGAATATTATATCGGTGTTGGCAAGCCGGCTTATGAACCCCGGTTAAAATATCACCCGGCGGAAATGGTCATGCTGGTTAGAAAATTAGGCGGGGTACCCGTATTGGCTCATCCAGGCATATCTTGCGCGGACGATCTGATAGTGTCCTTAATAGAAGCCGGGCTGCAGGGGCTGGAGGTGTACCACCCCAAGCATCCCCGGGAAATGGAGAATTACTATTTGGGACTTTGCCGCACCTACGGGTTGGTGGCTACCGGCGGATCTGATTTTCATGGTACGGGCATGGCGGGACACGGGCGGTTGGGTGAAGGCAAAGCACCTTATACAACGGTTTTACAGTTGCGGGCGCTGGCAGCGGCAAACGGTCGGTGACTATACTTCGTAATATTTTAACTTAAGGGAGAGAATTTAAATTGGAAGTGGCACGTAGAATACAAAATATAAGTTCAGCGATTTTTAATGAAATGGAAGAACTGAAAAAACAGGTGGAAAAGCGGGGTATTGAAGTAATTAATCTGGGTGTGGGCAGCCCGGACCGGCCACCCGCGCCACACATAATAGAAGCCATGCACCGGGCTTTGAACAAACTGGATAATTATCGTTACCCGCTGGTGGGCCGGCCGGAATTGTGCAGGGCGGTTGCGAATTGGTATAAAAACAGGTTTGGGGTGGAATTAAACCCTGATAACGAGGTGCTGGTACTAATGGGATCCCAGGACGGTTTAGCCCACATAGCCATGGCCTACATAAACCCGGGGGATATAGCATTGATTCCCGATCCCGGCTATCCTATATATGCCACCAGTATTGTACTGGCTGAAGGTGAAATTTACCCTATGCCTTTGCTGGCAGAAAACAACTTTTTGCCTGATTTGAAAAACATCCCCCGAGAGGTGGCCCGGCGGGCAAAGTTATTGTGGGTAAATTACCCCAACAACCCGGTGGCTGCTTCGGCTAACCGGCAATTTTTTGCTGAACTGGTGGATTTTGCGCGCACCTATGATATTGTGGTTTGTCACGATATTGCCTATTGCGAGCTGGCCTTTGACGGTTATAAACCCGTTAGCTTCCTTGAAGTACCCGGTGCTCGGGAGGTGGGCATTGAATTTTATTCTTTGTCCAAAACATATAACATGGCCGGGTGTCGGGTTGGATTTGCCGTGGGCAATGCGGGTATTTTGGAAGCATTGAATAAAATAAAAACCAATATTGATTATGGTGTGTTTAACGTTGTGCAGGAGGCGGGCGTAGCAGCCCTGGAGGGCCCCCAGGATTGTGTTCGGGAAAATGCGGAGTGTTATCGCCGGCGCCGGGACGTGCTGGTGGACGGCCTGGCTAAACTGGGCTGGGAGGTCCCCAGACCTAAGGCTTCTATGTTTGTTTGGGCGCCCCTACCTAAGGAGTGTAGTTGTTCCTCAAGGGAATTTGCTTTAAAACTATTGAACAGTACTGGTGTTTTGTTGATCCCGGGCACTGCCTTTGGGGAGATGGGCGAGGGTTACCTGCGTATTGCTTTAGTGCGGGACGAGCCTGTATTGGAAGAAGCAGTGCGCCGTATTGGCGAATTTTTACGCTCCGGGGTACCGGCCTGATATGTCTATTTAATTACCACCTGTCATATAATAAAACTATTAGAAGACGGTCAAGGTGGTGTTGCGATGGAAGAATACCCGGATGTACAGTATTTCCAGCGCAGGATACAGGAGTTGGAGGACAAAGTGGACCAACTTCGTCTTAGCCGCAGGGTATTGATGAACTTGGTTGAAAAGGTGGAAAAAGAAAAGACATTCTTTTTGGCCAGGCTGGAGAAGGAAAACCGCCGGTTGCACCGGAATAATTACAAGTATGCTTGCTGGTTATTGAAGAAAAACAGGCAGATTATGGAACTGGAAGCGAAAATTAAAGATCAATAAAAATACTTATTTAAGACGACCCTAACAATGGGTCTTTTTTTTTAAGTTATGATATAATTTTGTATGAATGGGGCCAAGTTGTTGCATTTGGATAAAGCTTGGCACAAATGTAAAACAAAAGGTTAAATTTATGATCTTTTTTCACAGGTGCCCGGCGGGTGCGCCACAGTACCCGGGGGATAATAGGGAATCAGGTTGAAGCCTGAGCGGTCTTGCGCCACTGTAAGCGGGTAGTCGCCATAGCCGGTACATCCGGTCCAACCACTCTTCGGGGGAAGGTGTATGTCGGCAATGACCCGTTAGCCAGGAAACCTGCCTGTGATTGCCAATAACCTGCGTGAGATGGTGATGGCTTTCTTTAATGGGGCGCTTAAACTCCAGTTTTGGAAAGCTGGAGTTTTATTTTATTAAAATTAATAAATTGTTTAGGTGCGTAGTTGTTCAAATTATATAAAACGTTTAAGATGGGGGAGATATTCTTTTGTTAAGTGAAATAGTGCTGGTTATTGGTGGCACGCGCAGCGGAAAAAGTAGATTTGCTGAAAAATTGGCCGCAAGGTCCGGCAAAAATGTTGTTTACTTGGCTACCGCCGGCATACATGATGATGAAATGGCCCAGCGGGTTAAAGAGCATCGCCTGCGCCGGCCGGAAGCCTGGCGCACGGTGGAGGAAACACACAACCTGACCGGTGTGCTGTCAACGCTGCCCCCGGGAACTGTGGTGTTGATAGACTGTATAACCCTTTGGATGTCTAATTTATTGCTGGATGAAAATATGCCCCGCCCCGGTGCAGGTGGACTGGAAAAGGAAAACCATATTACCACCGAGGCCAGGGAGATTGTTCATGTAGCCCGGGATAAAAATTTACATTTGATCATGGTTAGCAATGAGGTGGGTTGTGGTCTGGTGCCTGAATATGAACTGGGCAGGTCATACCGCGATATTGCGGGACGGGTCAACCAGCTACTGGCCGAACTTGCCGACCGGGTATTTTATATAGTGGCCGGCCTGCCGCTGGAGTTAAAATCAATGGCCTCAGGCGGCGCACAAAGGGGGGTATAATGGTGGCAGCCAAAACAATAATGGTTCAGGGAACGGCTTCCCACGCCGGTAAAAGTGTTTTAACGGCTGCTTTGTGCCGCATTTTTTACCAGGATGGTTACCGGGTGGCACCGTTTAAATCCCAAAATATGGCTTTAAATTCATTTGTCACCGCTGACGGCGGGGAAATGGGCCGTGCACAGGTGGTACAGGCCGAGGCGGCCGGTGTGCCGCCCAGCGTGGACATGAACCCCATTTTGCTAAAACCTACGGGTAACGCTTCGTCCCAGGTGGTGGTACTGGGACGCCCGCTGGACAATTATAACGCCTGGGACTATCATCAAGAGCTGGCAGGCAAACTATGGAGTGTGGTTACCGTAGCACTGGAAAGGCTGCAAAACGATTTTGATATTGTGGTTATAGAGGGGGCTGGCAGCCCGGCGGAGGTTAACTTGCAGGCCACTGATATTGTAAATATGAAGGTTGCCCGTCAAGCCGGGGCACCGGTATTACTGGTGGCTGATATCGACCGGGGCGGCGCCCTGGCGGCAGTAGTGGGTACTTTGGAATTGCTTCCCCCCGGGGACAGGGAGAGGGTTAAGGGTATCATTATAAATAAATTTCGCGGTGATGTGAATTTATTTCAACCCGCTATTAAATTCCTAGAACAAAAAACAGGGGTGCCGGTATGCGGCGTAGTGCCCTATTTTGATGATTTATACATACAGGACGAAGATTCGGTGGTTATGGAGAGAAAGAATTACCTGGCCGTTAATGATGGTGACAAAGTGGATATTGCCGTGTTGCGCTTGCCCCGGATCTCCAACTTTACTGATTTCGATCCCCTGGAAAGTGAACCCGGCGTGTATTTGCGCTATGTGGGCTGTGATGATACGCTGGGTCAGCCGGATTTGGTTATTATACCTGGTAGTAAAAATACCATTGAGGATCTTCTTTATCTCAAACAAACCGGGTTGGCGGGTGAAGTGGTGCGATTGGCCCGCCGGGGAGTGCCGGTGGTCGGTATTTGCGGCGGCTTTCAAATGCTGGGCCGTGAGCTTAAGGACCCTTTTAAAACCGAATCATCCATTGAACATATTCCCGGGCTGGGGCTGCTGGATATGCAAACAACCTTTGCCAGGGAAAAGGTGACCAGCCAAGTACAAGCTACGGTGGCCGGTGATGGTGATTACCTGGGCGGTTTCGGCGGGCACCTAACAGGTTACGAGATTCATATGGGCCGAACCGAATTGGGTGCCCAAGCCAGGCCCGCTTTTATAATCGAAACACGTTCCGGTCAACAGGTGGATGTGCCGGACGGGGCGCAAAATGCCGAAGGGTCTGTATGGGGCACATATATACACGGTATATTTGATAATGATTTATTCAGGCGGCACCTGGTTAATATACTGAAAAAGAAAAAGGGTCTGGATACTGAGGGGCAAGCAGCCATAATAAGTACCGAACAAAAAAAACAAGCGGGTTATGACCGGTTGGCTGAACTGGTGCGTAATAGCCTGGATATGGGGCTAATTTACCGCTTAATGGAAATATAAAGATGAATATATTTGTTTTATTTGCCCTGGTCGGTTTTATAATTGATTTGTTGGTTGGAGACCCGCCCCGCTTACCCCATCCGGTGGTATATATCGGCCGGGGTATTGCCCGCCTGGAGAAGGTGGCCAGGAGCGTTGCCTCATCCCCTTTGGCCCTGAAAGCAGCGGGGGTGGGTATAGCCATAACGGTGGTTGTGGTTAGTTTTGGTGTTACCATGCTTATTTTATGGGCAGCCCGGCAGGCCAGTTATTATGTTTATTTGTTTTTGGGAGCCTGGATTGTTTCCACCACTTTGGCTACCAGAGGTCTTGCCGAAGCGGCAGGTACCATAAGGCAACTGCTGCTAGCGGATGATCAGCAGGTGGCCCGCCGGCAGGTGGGCTATATCGTGGGCCGGGATACCGAATCAATGGATAGGGAGCAAATGGTGCGGGCTACTGTGGAAACCGTGGCCGAAAATATTAACGACGCCGTGGTGGCACCGCTTTTTTATGCTTGCCTTGGCGGGCCTGCTCTGGCCATGGCCTACCGGGCGATAAACACGCTGGACTCTATGCTGGGTTACAAAAATGACCGGTATTTGTACTTGGGATGGGCGTCAGCCCGGCTGGATGATTGGGCGGGATATATACCGGCCCGTCTGACAGGCCTGGTACTGCTACTGGCCGCCTGGTTGTCGGGAAGAGATTGGAAGCGGGCACTGAGGGCATGGCGCAGGGATGCCGCCGGTCACCCCAGTCCCAACAGCGGCATACCCGAGTCGGTTATGGCCGGGGCTATACATGTCAGGCTTGGGGGATGTAATATCTATGACGGGGTGGCTTCATTTCGCACTTATATGGGTGACCCGTTGGAGGAGTTCAGGCCGGATCATATTGTCCGGGCGGTGGACATGCTGTACCTGTCCTCGACCTGTGCTGTGATTTGCCTTGTGGTACTGGCCTGGCTAGTCATAAATTAAGCTACTCGCCTGGTACCAGTGTGATGTATTGCCTGAATACTGTACTTGCATGTATACCATACCTGTTTAAACGGTACGGCAAAATTAAACGACCTTGGTGGGAGCATAAAAATTTAAACATGTTAATTTATTAGATAGAAGGTGATAAGTAATGCCAAATTTTCCCCGCCTGATGATTGCCGGGACACATAGCGGAGCAGGTAAAACCACTGTAGCCACAGCAATAATGGCTATGCTCAGCGCTTCCGGCATGCGGGTTCAGCCCTATAAAGTGGGACCTGATTATATTGATCCCGGCTTTCACCAGGTGGCCACCGGGCGGATTTCCAGGAATTTGGACACCTTTTTCCTGGGAGAAGACGGGATAAAAGAAGTGTTCACCCGCTCGGCGATGGGTGCGGATATTAGTATCATAGAAGGGGTAATGGGTTTGTATGATGGCATTGGCTCCACGGACGAGGGTAGTTCCGCCCGGGTGGCCCGGTTACTTCAATGCCCGGTGGTGCTGGTTATGGATGCCCGTTCCATGGCGCGCAGCGCCGCTGCGGTGGTTTGGGGCTATGCCAATTTGCCCGGTGGTATTCCATTGGCCGGTGTTATTTTAAACCGGGTGGGCAGCCCCCGGCATCTGGCTATATTAACAGAGGCCATTGAGTGCAAAACCGGGGTGCCGGTGCTGGGGGGGATATTACGTGATCACGAGTTACACCTGCCGGAGCGGCATCTGGGATTGGTGCCCAGCGTGGAGAACAGTGATTGGCCCAAGATAATGCAAATGCTGGGACGGCGGGTGGCCTGTGGTGTATCAGGGGAAAGGTTGGTAAATCTAGCCCGTAGTGCCCCCGGACTGGAGGCCCGGCAGCAAATTTTTGCGGTGGAACCGGGCACAACTGTGCAATTAGGTATTATCAGAGACAAGGCCTTTAATTTTTATTACCAGGATGGGCTGGATTTACTGGCGGCCATGGGAGCTGAGCTGGCTCAATGCAGCGCGCTGAAAGACCGGTCCCTGCCCGGTGAATTGGACGGACTTTATATAGGTGGCGGTTTCCCTGAAATGTTTATGGAACAATTATCCGCCAATACAACTTTTATTGATGATTTAAGGCGCCGGGTAGCCGGTGGAATGCCTGTTTACGCCGAGTGTGGCGGTTTAATGTATCTTTGTGATACGGTAACTGATTTTACCGGGCGCCGGTTAAAGGGTGCCGGCATACTACCTGCTCACTGCCGGATGGAAAAGAAGCGGGCGGCTTTGGGTTATGTTGAGGCTAAATCATTGCGGGATAATGTACTGGTCAATAATGGAGCCGAGCTGCGGGGTCATGAATTTCACTACTCCACTGTTACAGGGGAAGGACTAATACCGGCATTTACGCTGCGTAAACCCGGGGGGGCTGTGGGGCGCCCGGACGGGCATGCCTGTAATAATGTACTGGCCACTTACTTGCACATTCATTTTGCCGGTTTGCCCCTGGCCGCCCGGGGGTTATTAAACTCCTGTGCCCGTTACAGCCGTTTAAAAAAGAAGGTGAAGATATGAAAACCTTTTGTTTTGCACTCCAACACTTAACCAGAATAAATATTTACAAAGGTGATTTTGATGAAGCGGCCTTTGGGCGGGCGGCTGTATATTTCCCTTTGGTGGGTTTATTGCTTGGCGTTTTACTGGCTCTGGCACAAATGCTTTTTTCTTATTTTTTTTCGGAGCCCCTGGTGGCGGGGTTGCTGGTGGTGTTGATGGTTATTATGACCGGTGGTATGCATCTTGATGGTTTTATGGATACCGTGGACGGAGTTTTCAGCGGGCGTCCCCGGGACAAAAAACTGGAAATTATGCGGGACAGCAGGGTGGGTGCCTTTGGGGTTTTGGCTCTGGTCTGTCTTTTACTGTTAAAATATAACGTATTTTTAACTGTGTCTTCACCCCTTATATACCAGAGCATACTACTGGCCGTGATATTAAGCCGCTGGTCCATGGTATATGCCATTGCTTGTTTTCCATATGCCCGCAGGGAAGGACTGGGCACGTTATACAACAGGTATACAGGTAGGCGGGAATTATTATGGGCAACAACCGGTACAGCTATAATGGTAGTTATAATTGCCTGGATGGCGGGTTTAATATTATTATTAACTGCGTGGGGTTGGGTGCACTTGATGGGCAGCAGGCTGACCGGCGATTTGGGTGGACTGACCGGTGATATATATGGTGCCACGGCGGAAACCACTGAACTGTTCATTTACCTGGCGGTATTTCCCCTTTATACATACTGGGCCTGGTTGTTCAGTAACCCGTGGTTATAAAAATATATTAAGGAGCTATATGATGATACATAACGAATACAAGCATGGTGGGGATATATATGGTGCTGCCCGTAGTTTGCAATGCAACCCCAGGGAAATATATGATTTCAGTGCCAACATCAATCCCTTGGGTGCTTCTCCCCTGGTTTTGAAAGCGATAATTGAAAACCTGGACCTGATCCGGCATTACCCCGATCCGTGCTGCACGGATTTGCGGGCAGGTTTAACCAAACACCTCAAGGTAGCACCTGAAAAAATGCTGCCGGGCAACGGGGCTGCGGAATTAATTTATCTATTGGCCAGGGTAATGGGTTACCGCCGGGCTGTAATTACCGCACCCACCTTTGTGGAATACGGTGCGGCGATCACCAGTGCCGGGGGGGTGATTTGCGAAGTACCGTTATTGGAGGAGGAGGAGTTTGTACTGCCGGTATCACGGCTAAAAAGGGTAATGGAAAGTGCCGATGTGGTATTTATTTGTAACCCCAACAACCCCACAGGAAAAGCGGTGCAAAGGGCGGTTATCCAATCAATTGTTGATTACGCGAAAAAGTATGGCGCTACTGTAGTGGTGGATGAAGCCTTTATTGATTTTATTTACCGGCAGGAGCAGTATACGGTGCTGCCGTTGCTGGATGAATACCCCAATTTGGTTGTATTGTACTCATTAACGAAGTTTTTCGGTATCCCCGGTCTGCGATTGGGTGTATTATTAGCCGCAGAGCCAGTGATCAAAAAACTTGAATCTGCAAAGGATCCGTGGAACGTGAACAGCTTGGCGCAAATCGCGGGTGTGGCGGCACTGGCGGATGAAGATCATATGGCCAGGACCCGGCAAATAATTTGGCGGGAAAAGGAATTTCTGTGCCAGGCGATTTCTCAGATACCGGGACTAAAAGCTTATGCCGGGGAAGCCAATTATTTGCTGGTTAAAATTAAGAGTCACGCCCTGGACTCTTCCCGGCTGGCTGCCCGGACGGCCAGGCAGGGTGTTCTGGTACGGGATTGCGCCAGTTTCAATGGTTTGGGTAACCGGTACATTCGGGTGGCGGTTAAAACGAGGGCGGAAAATGAAGTGCTGCTGAATGTGCTCAGTGAGACTATGAAAGGGGTAGCCAATGGGTAGTCGTTTATTTCTGGTTAGACATGGTGAAACTGTCTGGAATAAAGAGACCCGCTTGCAGGGCCGTGCCGATATTGCTTTAAGTGATAAAGGAATCAAGCAGGCTGAAGCGTTAAGCAAGCGTTTAGCGGGGCATAATTTCGCTGCCTTCTATTCCAGCAATCTTTCCCGGGCACGGGAAACCGCCGCAATTATAGCCAGGCCACATCGCAAGCCCGTGCAGGAAATCCCGGATTTGCAAGAATTAAATTTCGGGCATTGGGAGGGGCTGACCATAGAGGAAATTCGCCGTAAATACAGGCGAGAATCCGAGGCCTGGTGGTCAAACCCTCTGGAAACCAGGATCCCGGGGGGCGAAACGCTGGCTGAAATGACTGAACGCTCCGTGCGAGCTGTTAAAAATATCGTGGAGCAATACCCGGATGAACAGGTGCTGGTAGTGGTGCATGGAGGGGTTATCAGGAGTATTGTGGCCACCGTGCTGGGTATTGATTTAAACCAGTACTGGCGCTTGCGCCAGGATAATGCTTCCCTTACTATCATTGATTTTTACCAATGGGATAAGGCCATATTGATGCTGTACAATGATTGCAGCCACCTGGCACCGGGCCAAGTTCCACCGGTATGATATGTTTTTCCTTGAATAAAACCGGGCTAACCGGTTTTTTTATTTCGGTATTAAAATAAAGTGTTATTATTGCTTGTTCTTACTTAATTGCTAAGTACATATATTTGGGACAGGAGGTGTCTTGTTAAAACCAGACTCTCCGGTATTTATTATAAGGGGAGAATCATGGATACCTTTGTTAATAAAACGATACTGATTTTTTTTACCGCCCTTGGTATTATGCTTGGTGCGGCTTTGGTGGGCGCTCTGGCGGCTGTTTTGGTGCGGGAACCACCCGTGGGCACTATGCTGAAACTGGCCAGGGAAATTAAAATATGGGCTATTGTAGCTGCCATTGGCGGTACTTTTTCCACCTTTGAGGTATTGGAATCAGGTTTATTCCAGGGCGAGGTGCGGGCGGTTATCAAACAATTGATTTATATAACCAGCGCTTTGGCGGGAACCCAGAGCGGCTACTATTTATTATTGATACTGTCGGGTGAAGGGCAATGAAAAAACGCCTGTTATTTGGGCTTGCGGTTTTTTTGCTGGGTTTGATAACAGGTGCTGCCCTAACGGGAGTGATTATAGGTAAACAGATTGATGACTTATATATTAAAAATCGCTCCCTGGCAGATAACCTGGCGGTTACCGAAAAGGAACTTGAACAACTGCGGCAAGCCAGTGAGGCGCTGCACACCAATGTGGTCACTAAAATCAGCACCCGCATTAGCTTTGCTGAGGAATGCGATTATTCAGAGTATGAAAAAAGTACCATAGAGTTAACGGTTGAAAAAAAAGTGAGGGAATGGTTAAAAATTATTTCGGGGCAGGAGTTGGATACTATTAATTACCTTTTGGTACCTCGGATTGTTGATAACCGGGAGATGGAGGTGGAAGGGAAAAAGATTCGTTTAAAGGTCATGCTGGTTGTATTATCGGAACATGTCATTGTCTATTTAGAAATAATACCCATACAAAACATGGTATAATAATGAAAAAGCCTGCTGGACACAATACCTGTAAAAGGGGTGTCTTTAGCATGGAAGAATATATTCGTTCCCGGGTTCCCTGGAGCACAGAGCCCAGTTTGAAATTCAAGGCCGAAGAGGTAGGCGTTGATTTTGATGATTTTATAGCGGGTTTAAGGGACGGTAAATCCGATTTAGAGATGGCGGAAGAATTTGATGTCACGGAAAAGCTGATTTTTCACCTGCGCGATCATTTTATGCGTTATGGCCTGGGCCACATTATGGGGCAGGACTGATGGCACGTAAATAATTTTTTTCGGGGAAATGTCAATAAATTGATCCCCTTATTACCACACGTTGTGCTATAATAAGCAGATATATTAATAGGAGGGGAGTGAGGGGACATTTATCCCGATAAATTTAATAAAGTAGGGTTAACGTTTGATGATGTACTGTTGGTACCATCGGCCTCAGAGGTGCTGCCGCGGGATGTGGATACTTCCACCCGGTTGACTAAAAATATAACACTTAACATTCCCCTGATCAGTGCCGGTATGGATACCGTCACCGAGTACCGTATGGCCATTGCCATGGCCAGGGAAGGCGGTATCGGTGTAATTCACAAAAATATGTCCATTGAGCGCCAGGCGCTGGAAGTGGATCGTGTAAAGCGCTCGGAACATGGTGTTATTTCCGATCCCATTTATCTATCACCGGAAAGCTCCATCAGTGAGGCATTGGTATTGATGGAGCGTTACCGTATCTCCGGTGTACCGGTTACCGATAACGGTAAGCTGGTGGGCATTCTAACCAACCGGGATTTACGGTTTGAGAAGAACTTTCAGCAAAAGGTTGCCCACGTAATGACCAGGGAAAACCTTATTACCGCCCCGGTAGGTACCACCCTGGAAGAAGCCAAAGAGATCTTGCAAACTTATAAAGTTGAAAAATTGCCCATTGTGGATAACGATTTTAACCTGCGAGGACTTATTACCATTAAGGATATTGAAAAAGCCCGCCAGTTTCCTTTGTCAGCCAAAGACGCGGGGGGTAGGCTGCTGGTGGCCGCAGCCGTGGGTGTTACTGCCGATACCATGGAGCGCGTTACCGCATTGGTGGAAGCAAAGGTGGATGCAATTGTCATTGATACGGCCCACGGACATTCCCGTGGAGTACTTAATACTGTGTACAATGTGAAAGCAAAATTCCCGGAATTGGACGTTATCGCTGGCAATGTTGGTACGGCTGAGGGGACCCGGGATTTAATCAATGCCGGTGCCGATGCGGTTAAGGTGGGTATCGGCCCCGGTTCTATTTGTACCACCAGGGTGGTGGCGGGAGCAGGTGTACCCCAAATCACAGCTATCTATGACTGTGCCCAGGAAGCCACTAAATATAACATACCAATCATAGCTGATGGTGGTATAAAATACTCGGGAGATGTTACCAAGGCCATAGCCGCCGGTGCTGACGTGGTTATGCTGGGTAGTTTGCTGGCGGGTACGGAAGAAAGCCCGGGGGACATGGAAATATATCAGGGTCGCAGTTACAAGGTCTATCGTGGCATGGGTTCACTGGGTGCTATGAAAGAAGGCAGTAAGGACCGTTATTTTCAGGAAAATCAAAAGAAACTTGTTCCCGAAGGAGTTGAGGGGAGAGTTCCCTACCGGGGCACACTGGCTGATACAGCTTTTCAGCTTATTGGTGGATTGCGGGCCGGTATGGGGTACTGTGGAGCCGCCTCAATCGAAGAATTAAAGAAAAACAGCCGTTTTATCCGCATAACTCCGGCTGGATTGCGGGAAAGCCACCCCCACGATGTGATAATCACCAAAGAAGCACCTAACTACAGCCTGCGCTAACGGGTTATAACAGCTATTTTGGCCCGGGTATATCCAGGCATGTGTTTGCCTTTAATATAATGATCAAGCATATTAAAGCCTCCGGAAATTACAACCGGGGGCTTTAATATGCTTGATCATTTATAATTGAAAATGCTGCCGCCGCAGAATTTCATTTCTTCGAATTTTTTAACATCCTCTTCCGATACCCGGGGGCCTACCCGGGCCATCATTACATTGGCGATGTGTTCCAGTATTTCCGGGTCATCAGTGGGAACGCGCACTAAACCAACACTACCAAATAAATTACTTAACATTTTCTGGTATTGCCAAATATCAAGGCCGGTGTTCTCAAGATCCCAGTGCCAGCAAAATTCTATGGTGATGACAATTTTTTCATCCATGATGGGATTGGTAAAGGCCAGTTTCATAAGATTTTTGCCCACTTTATGCTTACGCCAGGCTGGGCTTACTTCGATGGCACCGAGTTCCAAGATGTTGTCATGCTTGCACCAGCGACTGTATTGGTCCGGGTTATGAAAGGTAACATAACCTACAATAATATTTTGGTGGCGTGCTATGTAAACTATTCCATCAGATGAGGCCGCTATATCAACCAGTGCTTGGTGTTGTTTATGCGGTTCGCGGAAAACATGCAAATCAGGTGACATTTCCAGTTGGGAGATGTATTCCGGCTGTACAGGGCCCTCATAGACCAGTTGAGCACTGGGTATCTTGCTTCCTGTGTAATCCTTGTTATCCACTTCCAACTCAACCACCTCTTATTCCAACGACATGGATTATTTATCTAATTATATGGTAGTAAGGGATGTTGAACAAGTAAAAAGTTCAGGAAAAAAATAGAAATGATATTAATAATTAGGAAGGATATTTAAAAAAAAAGATGAAGTATATATACAAGGAAAAATATGTAAAATACTTTACCGGGGTGGTGCATAAAATGAGTGGAAAATTAAATTCCCTTACCGATGTACTTAAAAAGACCTTGTTTTTCTTTGAATCACTATCCGTTGCGGAATTAGCTCCCTATGTACACAGAAAAATGCTGGTTGATTATACCCGTGAACAGGTTGAGGAAAAAGTTTGCTTATGTTTGGAACAACATAAATGCTTTGAAAGCAGTGATGGTTACATATGGGTTATTAACCTGGAAGGCAAAAGGGAGAATGATCATTTTTATAATGTCTTATTAAAAAAACAAAAGCCCCTTAGCTTAAATGAATTGTCTAGAAACGGCAATAAGCGAAAGAAAAGTAAGCCGGTGGCAGAGCAAGCTGATTTAATAAGTGACGGAAGGTTTATTCAACTGGCCAACGGGCTTTGGGGCTTAACTGAATGGGAAGTGGAAACAGAGCATTATTCATTAAAGCATTTAATTATCAAGGCTTTAAAGATACACCCCACGGGGTTGTCACTGGCTCAACTGACAGATGTTATTAATAATTGGCGTCATACGGGACAAGGGGAAATACTTGGTGTATTGAAAAAATTTCCGTATTTCGATGAAATAGGTAGGGGAGTATGGTGTTACAATGCGGAGGCCAAAGTAGTTTATGATCGTATAATCAAAAGATATTTGGAAGCCCTCAAACGCCAAAGAGAGCGCTGGAACCGGGAACGAAATAAATGGTCCCGTAAAAACACCGCCCTGCGGAAGCAAATTGACGAGGTGTCGGCGGCCCACCGCGAGGCGGCTGCAGCGCTTGCCCTGCGCCAGAGCGAAATGGGGCGCTATGAGCAAATGACCACCCAGATGGCCGAAAAAGATTTGCTTTTAGCGCTTAGAAAAAAAGAAATATATCGTTACAAGGAACACCTGCAAAAGCTGGAGGCCAAAGCCAACAGCATATTATATCAGTGCCGGCTCTGGGTGGCCAGATATAAAGAAAAAGAAGCGGAGAATCAAAAACTACAGCAATTGTTGAATAAAAGCCAATCCAGCCAGGAGATATTATTCGGCAAGCTGCAGCAGTATAAAGAACGGGACCGTGAAAATAAGGCTAAAATAATAGAGATTAAGGAAAATCATGCTAACCGGGTTGCTGAGCTGCAAACCGAAATTGTTGAACTAAAACAGAAGATGGAAAGGTTAAAGGAAAATACCAGCCAGGAGCAGAAAATATGGCGGGAAGAGATTAATACGCTAAGTGCTGATCTTAAACATGCCATGGCTGAGGGGGAGAAGCTAGGTCATGCATTGCGTTTGGCCCAACAAGAATTGGCCAAGGCAAAGGATGAGTGCCGGGTAATGGAAAATTATTTAACCCATCCTTTGGTAAAGATGATGGCCAGGATAGTGAGTAAATTTAAAAGAAGTACCGGACAAGTAATTTCTTAAGAGATACCAGGTGGTATCTCTTTTGCATTTTAACTGGCTGTGTTATTATTTAGAGGGTAAATTTACTGAAAATTAATGATGTGGGGACAATTCAAGGAGGTTTGTGTTAATTGTCAGCTGAACATGACTACTCAATCATTTTGCAAAACAGGGTGCTTGTTGATGTTGATATCAACCCGATGAGTCAAAAGAAATATGTTGAACTGGAACCGCCAAGTTTGTTGAACAACCAGGCTGATATAGACAGGCTGACGGAAGCACTGGGTAATTGTTACCGTAACTTGTCGGTGCCGTTACCACTAATGAATAAAATCAGTGTAGTTTTGCGTGAAGCTGATTGGCGGGTTACTGTTACTGTGGCCAGGTATGGGGACTCCTGGCAATTGATAGATATCGAACCGGGAGATCAGGTAAGTTGTCATTTGGGATTGGCAATTGATATTGGCACCACCACCGTAGTGGGTTATCTGGTGGATATGGTAACTGGCCGGGTTCTTGATATGGCAGCTGATTTTAATGGTCAGGTAGAATATGGTGCGGATATCTTAACCAGAATCTATTGGGCTGCCACCGATGAGGGAAGAACACAACTGCAGCAAGCGGTGGTGGATACGCTAAATAATATTATAAAGCGACTGAGTTTAAGCAAGGGTATCCAAGGACAGGCCATTAGCGCTGTTACCGTGGGGGCTAACAGTACCATAGTGCACTTGCTTTTAGGTTTGGACCCATCCCGCATTTGCATGGCCCCATATATTCCGGTGGTAAACCTGCCCGGTTTTATCAACGCTTCAGCCATTGGTCTGGCTGTAAACCCGCAGGCTCCACTTTACTGTCTGCCCAGTGTAGGCAGTTATGTTGGTGGTGATGTAATAGCCGGGATACTGGCCAGTGGTTTGCATAAAAAACCTGAACTGGCTCTATTTGTAGATATTGGGACCAACGGTGAAATGGTACTGGGCAATAATGAATGGCTGGTGGCCTGTTCCGGTGCCGCCGGCCCGGCATTGGAAGGCGGCGTTGCCAGAGATGGTATGCGGGCGGAACCTGGGGCGGTCTACCAGGTGAGAATTGACCCCGAAACCCGGGCGACCCGGTATCGTACCATTGAAAATCAGAAAGCCTTGGGTATATGCGGTTCCGGATTGGTGGATTGCCTGGCCGAATTACTGCTGGCCGGCATAATAGACCGGGCGGGCAAGTTCAGGGAAGGCCAGGAATTTGTGGTTGTACCGGCCGCACAGTCGGCTACGAACAAGGATATTTCCTTTACCCAGACAGATATTAATAATATTTTGCGTACCAAGGGTGCGGTGAATGCCGCTCTGGAAGTGCTGCTGGAAGGCGTCGGCTGTCAAATGTCTGATATATCAACCTTTTATGCCGCCGGAGCCTTTGGCCAGTACCTTGATTTGGAATCGGCCATAACCATTGGTTTATATCCCGATCTGCCCCGGGAACGAATGATTCGCCTGGGAAACAGCTCGGGCGAGGGGGCCAGATTAGTGTTATTGTCCGAGGAAAGCAGACTCGAGGCAGAGGATATAGCTCGTAATATTACGTATTTTGAGCTTAACGCCAACGAAGTATTTATGAATAAATTTGTAGGCAGTAAATTTTTACCCCACACTAATTTGGATTACTACCCCACAGTAAAGGAAAAAATGATCCAGCGGGGGCTTCTGAACGATTAAACGTAAATTGCGGTATTCTCTATTTTACAGTGCACTTAATTTGTCATTAACAAAGCTGAAACTGCCAGTATTAGCTTGTTTGACCGTAAAGCCATACAATGAAAAAGAAAAGAGTACCCAAAAACTGATTTTGGGCGCTCTTTTTTATTTTGTGCTCGGGTCAAATTTTACATAATACAAATTTACTGCTTATGGGGTATAAGCTAACGGGCATTATACAACAATAGTAACGTTTATTTCAATGCGGGAGGTTTATGATGATTTATTTCGATAACGCTGCCACTACATGGCCCAAACCGCCCGAGGTGATGGAAGCAATGCGCCGCTGTTTAGAGGAGGTAGGGGCCAACCCGGGCCGGTCCGGGCACAAAATGTCGCTGGCGGCAGGTAAAATAGTAGATGAAGCCAGGAAATCAATAGCAGCATTATTTAACATAAAGGATAGCGATAGGGTGATTTTCACCTTAAATGCCACAGATGCATTAAACATGGCTATTAAAGGGTCGTTAAATGCTGGTGACCATGTGATCACCAGTTCCATGGAGCATAACTCGGTGACCAGGCCACTTTACGGTTTGCGGGAAAGAATTGAGGTAACCAAGGTGCAGTGTGCAGAGGATGGTACCCTTGACCCGGGCGATATAAAAAAGGCCATCCGGGCCAATACCAGGGTTATTGTTTTAACCCATGCTTCAAATGTAACCGGTACCGTGATGCCTGTCAAGGAAGTTGGGGAATTGGCCCGTTCGGCCGGTATTATATTTATATTGGATGCGGCACAAACCGCCGGTTTACTGGACATAGACGTGGAAAAGATGAATGTTGACTTGCTGGCCGCACCAGGGCATAAGGGGCTAATGGGACCGCCCGGTACCGGAATACTTTATGTGGGTGAACGGGCAAAGGTGAGGCCATGGCGTGAGGGGGGTACGGGTAGTAAATCAATAGTGGCGGGGCAGCCCGATATTTTGCCCGAAAAGTACGAAAGCGGCACATTAAATTCAGTGGGGATTGCCGGGCTTGGTGCCGGGGTAAATTTCGTACGCCGTATTGGAACGTCCAAGATATTGGAGCATGAGCTGGCACTGGCCAAAAGGTTTATCGAAGGTGCCCGGCGGATACCGGGAATAAAAATATTTGGGCCATTGGACGGTAACCACCGGGCACCGGTAATATCTTTTCAACTACAGGGTAAGGATACCGGGGCTGTGGGCGGTGCCCTGGACCACTGGTATAATATCGCCTGCCGGGCCGGCCTGCACTGTGCCCCTGATGCACATCGTACGTTGGGTACCTTGGAAACCAAGCTTGTAAGGTTTAGTTTTTCTTATTTTAATAAGCTTGAAGAGGTGGAATTTGCGCTACAATGTTTAAGGGATGTTAAGGGAAGAGACCTTAGCCAATTTAGCGGTAGCGGTTGTAATTGTTAAAATATCCCATCGCTTGACAAGTGCTTTTCAAAGCAATCGCCCGGGGTAACCCGGGCGATAAGATATTTATTAACTTGACTTTGTGTTGGAGTGAATCCATTCTACAATGGTTTCTATAGTTGTTCCCGGCGTGAATATTTCTGCTGCATAGCCGCCTTCTTTAAGGGCCTTGACATCGGCTTCGGGAATGGTGCCGCCACCCATGACAATGATATCATCCGCACCGTTTTCCTTAAGCAGTTCGCAAACTCTGGGGAACAGTGTCATATGAGCACCACTTAAAATGGACAGGCCAACGATATCCACATCTTCCTGGATGGCTGCTTCCACTATCTGTTCCGGTGTTTGGTGTAAGCCGGTATATACCACTTCCATGCCGGCATCCCTTAATGCACGGGCTATCACCCGGGCACCCCGGTCATGACCGTCTAGACCGGGTTTGGCCACCAGCACCCTGATTTTTTTCGCCATTGGTTTTACCTCCCTTGATCGAAAACTTAAAAAGTTGGTTTTTCCTTATATTCTCCGAATACCTCGCGCAGTGTCTGTATAATTTCACCTTCAGTGGCGTAAGCCCGTACGCAATCAAGTATATATGGAATCATATTTTCTGTACCCATGGCAGCCTGGCGCAACGCATCAAGCTTGTCGCTAACCAGCAAGTTGTTACGTTCGCGGCGCAGTTTTTGTACCTTTTGTACCTGCCTGCGCTCAATTTCCGGATCAATGGTAAGTATTTCAATATCCAGTTCTTCGTCAGGATCTATAAATTCGTTAACGCCAACTTGGATACGCTGCTTTTTGTCGATAGCCCGCTGGTACTGATAAGCGGCATCGGCAATCTCCTGCTGGAAGAAGTTCTGATCAATGGCTGCCAAAACGCCGCCGCGGCGTTCAATTTCCTCGAAGTACTTTTCAGCTTCCTCTTCCATTTTATTTGTTAACGCCTCAACATAATACGAACCTGCCAGCGGATCGATAACATTGGCCACGCCTGTTTCATAAGCCAGGATTTGTTGAGTTCGTAACGCAATTTGCACTGCTTTTTCCGTTGGTAAAGCAAGTACCTCATCCATGGAGTTGGTATGGAGTGACTGGGTGCCTCCCAGTACTGCCGCCATGGCTTCGTACGCAGTGCGAACGATATTGTTTTCAGGTTGCTGGGCTGTCAAACTGCAGCCGGCAGTTTGGGTATGGAACCGTAGCAATAAAGATTTGGGATTTTTGGCCCCGTATTTTTCTTTCATGCGCCGGGCCCAAATGCGCCGGGCCGCGCGATATTTGGCAATCTCTTCGAAAAAGTCAATATGGGAATTAAAGAAGAACGACAGCCTGGGAGCAAAGTCATCCACATTAAGGCCTGCCTCAATACCGGCCTCTACATAGGCGAAACCGTCTGCCAGGGTAAATGCCAATTCCTGTACAGCGGTGGAACCAGCCTCCCGAATATGGTAGCCGCTGATACTTACAGTATTCCATTTGGGTACATGTTTAGCAGCATACTCAAATATATTGGTGATCAGGCGCATGGATGGTTCCGGTGGGAATATCCATGACTTTTGGGCAATGTATTCCTTCAAGATATCGTTCTGGATGGTGCCTGTCAATTTTTCCGAAGGCACACCTTGTTTTTCCCCGGTGGCTATATAAAGGCACCAAAGGACGGCAGCCGGTGCGTTGGTGGTCATGGATGTACTAACTTTATCCAGGGGAATATCCCGGAACAGGGTCTCCATGTCCTCCAAACTATCTATGGCCACACCCACCCTGCCTACTTCACCCAGGGAGCGGGGGTGATCGCTGTCGTAGCCCATGATGGTGGGCATATCAAAGGCTACACTTAAACCTGTTTGCCCTTTTTCCAGGAGGTATTTATAACGCTGGTTGGATTCCTCGGCTGTGGCAAACCCGGCGAACTGGCGCATGGTCCACAGGCGACCACGGTACATATTACTCTGCACACCCCTGGTGTAAGGATAACTACCGGGGAAACCCAAATCATTCATATAATCGAAATCTTTGATGTCATCCGGAGTATATAAATCCTGGACCGGCATGCCGGATACGGTTTCAAAATTAATGTCCCGGTCCTTTTTTTTGCCTCTTTCCGCCAACCATTCATTTTTGGCGGCTTTAATTTCTTCCATTTATTCAACGCTCCTTTAAAAAGTTATTCAAAAACTTTTGGGCTTCGGTGTAGGGATCCGTCTTGCGTTTTGCCATTAAGTGAATAAGGTCGCTGGTTCCTTCGCTTTTATGAAAGTAATCCCATAATCTGTTGCGTAAATCCTCTTCCACAAGTTCCATCAATTCCATGCTCAATCTTTTACGCACTGCTTCTTGCAATTCACCACTGTCGCCGGTATACTGCAGGTGGTTGTTGATTACTGACCAAAGTTCAGCGATACCTTGCTGGTTTATTACGCTTGTTTCCACCACCGGCGGTCGCCATCCCGTTTGGAATCTTGGGCTCATGTCCAGCATTTGTTCAATGTCGGTAACAATTTTTTTGGTATTTCCCAAGTCTGATTTGTTAATTACAAAAATATCCGCGATTTCCATGATCCCGGCCTTGATGGTTTGAATATGGTCCCCCGCTCCGGGGGTAAGCACCACCAGGGTGGTATCGGCATAATGCATGATATCAAGTTCACTTTGGCCGACACCAACAGTTTCTATAATAATAATGCGGCATCCGTAAGCGTCCAGTACCTTGACTACGTCCTTGGTGGCCCTTGCCAGACCACCCAAACAACCCCTGGTACCCATACTGCGAATAAAAACATCTTTATCCAGGGCATGTTCCTGCATGCGAATGCGATCACCCAAGAGTGCGCCACCGGATATTGGCGACGTGGGATCAACGGCAACCACGCCTACTTTATGACCGCTTTGGCGTGCCTGTTTAATGAGTTCATCAGTTAAAGAACTTTTGCCCGCACCTGGTGAGCCCGTGATACCGATAACATGAGCCCGACCTGTGTGCGGGTATAGTTGGCTTAACAATTCTTGTTTACCTGCACCATTATTTTCAATTAAGGTAATAATTTTGGCTGCTGTTCGCTTATCCCCCTGTATCAGTTTACTAACTTCCAACATACTTTCCTCACCCGCCTATGCGATCAATATTCAATGCCTTCTCTGGCTGCAACCCCATGGTAATAAGGGTGTTTGATCAGGTTAACTTCACTGACCAGGTCGGCTACTTCCGTTATTTTTTGGGGCACGTATCTTCCCGTCAAAACCAATTCCACATGGCGCGGCTTGGATTTAATGATATCCAGTACATCATCCAGTTCAATTAAATTAAAGTCCAAGGCGGTATTGATTTCATCCAGGATAACCAGATCATAATGTCCTTCGCTGATAACTTTTCGAGCTGTTTCTAGACCCTGCCTGGCCAAATCAATGTCTGCCCGGGATGGGTTTTCTTTGCTGACAAATGTTTCTAAGCCACTTTGCACAATAATCAAATTTGGCAAATATTTTTCTGCGGCTTGAATCTCACCATAATCTTTGCTGCCTTTCATAAATTGCAGCATGAATACCTTATAACCGTGACCAATAGCCCTTAGCGCCAGGCCCAGGGACGCCGTTGTTTTGCCTTTGCCGTTTCCTGTATATACCTGCACCAAACCCTGGTTTAACCGGGGTCGGGACATGGGGCCACCTCCCTCCCTGCACCTAATAAACATATGCTTTTGATATATCAGTAGCAAAAGGTATGCCATTTTTTCTTAATTTTTGTTTTTTTGTTTCCTGAGGTTCTAACGTGAAATATTAATGTTTTGTTATTTCAGAAAATAATAATTGTTTGTAGATGATCGTTGACACCTGTCAACGACAACAATGCAGATGGGTACAAAAAAAAACGCCGGTTACCGGCGGTCTTATTTATAAAACTTATTTTTAAAAAAATAATAAAAAATCGGGCCTATAACCAACATCCAACCGGCAAAAATACCCCATATGATTGATTCCGCCAGGGGACGACCTGTTTTGCGAGCATCGATACCCACCCAGAGGCCGGAAACAAGCATTATAATAATGATCACCGAGTTGAAAAAAACTGCCAGTATTTTTAATTCATGCTCTGTCACGTGAATCCTCCTGAATAATATCCCATTTTGGACATCTGGCCCCCCAGCGGCCAATAACGCGGTTTTCTTCGTAAATTTCTGCAATCTCACAATTATTGGGACAGCCGTCACATTCAAAACTGCCGGTGCGATAGGTTAACCCGGCAATGGAAAAACCTTTGAAGCCGGTGGTTTTTTTGGTATGTGTCAGTTCCTCCTTGGCCAGCAGTGCCGCGCCGATGGCGCCCATTATATCGTAATGGGGGGGGACTGTTATTTCCATGCCCAAAGCTCTTTCAAAGGCTGCCTTTATACCGGCATTAGCGGCTACACCGCCTTGGAAAACAACCGGGGCCAAAATTTCTTTACCTTTGCCGATATTGTTCAGGTAATTACGCACCAGTGCTTCGCATAAACCATTAATAATGTCTTGTACGGGATGGCCCATTTGCTGTTTATGAATCATGTCCGATTCGGCGAACACCGTACAGCGCCCGGCTATACGTACCGGATTGCGGGATTGTAAGGCCAGATCGCCGAATTCAGTAATGGGTATGCCCAACCGGGCGGCTTGTTGATCCAAAAAGGAACCGGTACCGGCGGCACATACCGTATTCATTGCGAAGTCGGTGACAATGCCATCTTTTATTATTATTATCTTCGAATCCTGCCCGCCTATTTCAAGAACTGTATGCACCTGGGGAATAAAATGGGAGGCTGCTACAGCATGGGCGGTAATCTCATTTTTAATGACATCTGCGCCAACCATTACCCCGGCCAGGTAACGTCCGCTACCCGTTGTCCCTACACCACAAATCTGTGTTTGCTTGGGTATTGTTTTGGCTAATTGTTGTAAGCCGTTTTGTATAGTTTCCACCGGGCGTCCCCTGGTTCGTAAATAAAGGCCGGTAATTACATTTCCGGCCAAATCTTGTACTACAAGGTTTGTGCTGACAGAACCTACGTCTATCCCCAAATATGCTTGCATAAAGTCACTCCTTGCCAATTGAAAATGGCGCTAGATTAAATAGCTCCGGAAGTAAGCTGCAATTTGGCTTGGCTCATATTTTTTAATTTTTTGCGTTTCATCAAATCCACAAAAGCTTCCAGGCGGGTGTTCATCCCTGCCTTGCCGGTCTGCTCATCAAGGAAAAATGTAAGTACAGGTATGTTATAGTCCTTGCTAACGGCAGGTAATATGGTGCGGGCCACTATTTCAGGAATACAGGTGAAAGGGGCCAACTGGATCACACCGTCAAAGTTACGCTTGGCATATAATACCGTGTGCCCGATGGAGTCTCTGCCGTGCCCGCCAATTAATTCCGGCAGGTAATGCTGGGCAGCGTCTTTTACGGTCATGCCCTCGGTGGTTTCCTTCCAGGTATTGTCCCTGGTCCAGCCCGTTAAAAACATAGAACGCTCCACTTCAACCCCTAGATTGCCCAGTGTTTCTTCGATCTCCAGATTGGCGGCAGGTTCCAGCAGCACGTATATCTCACCCACAATGCCAACTTTCAGAATTAATCGCTGGTGATCTTGGGGTATCTTATGCAGTTCCTCAAGGGCTGTCGCTTCAGCCTCAATGATTTCTTTGGTGGTAGAAGCTTTATTTAACCATTCCAGTGCCTGTTTGTATTTTTGTGTCGTGGCACCTTTTTTTATCTCCCGTGGTCTTACCACATGTGTTGTCTTTTCCACATTATCCAAGGCTTGTAATAGACGCCAGCCTTTCTTGATTCGATCAATAATAGCTTTGATGGATAGCCTGGCGGGGTTTAATTTATATACATTACGGATGAAATTAATGGGATATAAACGGGGCGGTTCAAAAACAATCATCTCTACAGAGTGTCCCAGATCATGCAATATCTTCTTGTGTAAACTGGCATAAAGACCTGCCCGGCAGGGTCCAACCCCCCCGGAAGTGACTAAAACATTGGCTCCCTTTTCGATGGTTTCCAGGTATGTACCCGTTAATATTTTTAAGGGAAAACATGCGAATTCAGGGGTATATTGAACCCCCAGGTTTAATGTCTTACGGCTGGGTCTGGGGGGGAGTATCACTTCATTGCCCAAATCATTTAATAGCATTTTAAAAGCACGATAAGACTCACCCATATGGGGAAAGGTTACCTTACGCATTATGAATACGCTCCTTTTTTTCTTCTGACCATATCAACAAATGCTTCCAACCTGGTATTAACCCCGGCCTCACCGCTGTGCTCATCAATGGTCAAGCTCATAAACGGTATAGAGCTTGAGTAGTTATCCAACTGAATAAATCTGTCTACTATGGAGTCCGGCCCACACCCGAAAGCTGTCAAATGTATTATACCATCAATATCTTTTTGCCGGGCATAATAACGGGTTGCCCGCAAAGTACGCTCGCTGAATGTCCAAAACAATTGTTTGGCCGGTTCGTGTCGTTGCAAACGCAAAGTTAACGGCGATAGATTATCCGATGTGACTACATCAATGCCCATTTTTTGCAGTTTATTTGCTATACCTATGCTGATGTACTGGTCATGAATAATGTAAGGATAGCCTACAACAGCAAATTTTAACTGTTTTTTATTACCTGGCGTGTATCCTTTTTTACCGTTAAATATAGTATCCATTGCTTCAAGGGGTTGTAATCCTCTGTGTAGCAAACCATCAAACTTAAATTGCACCATGCGGGCTTTTAGTAAAGCTTTGGTAATGTGCATTGGTGTTTTACCAAGCATTTTTCCAACTTTATAATATGCTGAAAGTATACTGTCTTTCCGGTCCCGGGCGTCTATGCGTACATCTATGATGGGTGGCATATTGGCAATGCCATAACGGATCATATCAGGTAATCCCAAAAATTTGGGGCAGTAAACGGTTTTTTTATTTAAACAAACGATACGTGGGATAAACAGGTAATCCACACGGTTGGCTAAAGCCATTGCGTGGCCGAAATATACTTTCACGGGTACACAAGCATCGGCGAGCGCTTCGCGCACGCCGTTATCTAATAGCTGACGGGTAGTTTTGCCGGAGGTTACCACCTGAACACCCAGTTCTTCAAAGAATGTCTTCCACATGGGGTAGTATATATAGTAAAACATAGCGCTGGGTATGCCTATGCGAAGCACTGTTATTACACTCCTGACAGCGATATTATTGTAAATCCAGTATTATAATTCTCTGAATTTGAAAAAAATCCTTGCTCGTCAAAATAAAAACCAGTGTTCATATTTACTGAAACTCTACCGAAAAAAATAATAGCTGTTTTTTTTATGGTAAAATACTTATTGATGACATTGGATTCATTAAAGTGTCTAATTTTGAAATGAAAGATAGATGAAGGAGGTTATTGGTTTTTCATGGCATTGATAAATTTAAAGCCTGCCCATGCCAAGGCTGTGGAGGAGTTTGCCCGGGCTGTTCCCGAGGCAATGGCCAATAATGCAGCGGTTGACTTCGACCGGTCCGGCTCTTACTTTACGGTACCGTTTTTAGGTAATAATTATCGTGTATACTATCCCGGGGGTGACGTGGAATACTGTGTTGAGAAGGATGTAAAAGGGGAAGAAGTAAAAATTGATTATAAGGTGATACTATTACATTATCTCACCCACTGCAGTCCCCGGGCTGTGGAAAATGTCAAGGTTTCATTTAAAGAATTACCCAGCGGCTCAATTTATGTTGGCCCCTTTACTAACCGGGCCGTAAAACCATTGGTGGCTGTATTTGGCGATAAAAGCGAAAAACTGGTTGAGGCGGCGCTGTTGCTGGGCGGTTGGAAGGAAGACATTGGAGATGTAGCTGTTACAGTGCCCGTATTGCCTAAGATACCTGTTACCTTTGTATTATGGGAGGGAGATGATGAGTTTCCTCCTTCCGGTAATGTTTTGTTTGACGCATCGGCATCCAGCCACCTGCATACTGAAGATTACGCTTTACTACCGGGACTGGCTCTTTGGGAATTGAAAAGAATTGCCAGGATATAATTAGGGGGCGATAACATGTCCGAAATAATCATAGATTCAGAAACTGTTTTTACTGGTAAAATAATAACCGTTCGTAAAGACCGGGTGCGACTGCCTGATAACCGTCAGGGTACCCGGGAAGTGGTAAATTGTGCCGATGCAGTGGCCATTGTGGCGTTAACGGATGTCGATGAAGTGCTAATGGTTAAACAATATCGCCATCCTACAAGCCAGGAATTATGGGAAATACCCGCCGGTAAGATTGAAGCGGGTGAAGATCCCCTTAGTTGTGCGCAAAGGGAATTGGAAGAGGAAACGGGATACCGGGCCGGAGATTGGCACCAAATATGTTCCTTTTATACTTCACCGGGATTCTGCACGGAGCAGCTCCATTTGCTTTTAGCCCGTGACCTTACTAAATATAACCAAAAACCGGATCAAGATGAGTTTATTGAAGTGGAAAAAATACCGGTTTCTGTAGCTGTGCAAATGGTTACTGGTGGTGAGATTTTGGA
Source organism: Desulfallas thermosapovorans DSM 6562 (assembly GCF_008124625.1). Classification (NCBI taxonomy): domain Bacteria; kingdom Bacillati; phylum Bacillota; class Clostridia; order Eubacteriales; family Desulfallaceae; genus Desulfallas; species Desulfallas thermosapovorans. Next base: position 111,255 of record NZ_VNHM01000001.1, on the reverse strand, counting down.
CGCCAAAACCATCATTGGCTTGCTGACTGCTGAAAAATATATAAGAAAAATATATAAATAGCATATAAAAACAATGCTGTAGATATAATTGCCTGGCCCGCGGGGTAACACTGTGGGCTTTTTACTTGCACATCCGGTTTACCAGGGAAATCTATTCATATTGTGCCAGTAAAATGATTTTGCCCTGTTCAATTTTAGCTAAAACCGGTCCAGTGAATGATTGCTCAGGTTCATAATAAAGTGTTTGATCAGCTATTCTCAAATGACTGTTGTTGAATTGAAAAGCCATGATAAAGGCTTCTTTATTGCCGGTTTGACCGGCATGGACGAAACCGGAACATGTGCCCATTACTATTATATTGCCCGTGGCCAGTACCTTCGCCCCGGGATGGATGTTACCCAAAACTGTTACATGTCCATGATAATTTACCATTTGCCCGGAACGCAGGGTGCGCTTAACCAATAACGCGGCTTCTCCGGGTATATCAACCGGTTCTTTGGGGATACCGGCGCTTTTTCGCGCATTTAGCGGCCACTTGGCCTCGGGGTTGGGGATTAAACCGTATGATTTACAAATAGACTCCAACTCAGTCTTTTCCGTTGGATAAAGTTGTTTTTCATGATATAGTGTGAATCTGGCGCCGGAAAAAAATCCGCTGGCAGACTCCATTTTATTTTTTAAACCGGTTTTTATGTCTTCAAAATCCCGGTTGGGGTCGAGCAAAATAATTAGACCGTTTTTAGTACCCTTTATATCAACCGCTTCCTTTGGCAAATTTCCCACTTCCTTTCCAGGATTTTCATTATAATATTCGATAAATATTTTTATATTCCTGCTTTTATTCCCATTTTTAGAGATTGAACGAAAAAATACGGGCACTGTCCTGGTGAAATTATTATTGACAGGTTTTTGTAACAGTGTTACCAATTGTAACAGGGTGCAATAATCTAAAGTATCAAGCTGTAAACAGATAATATTTTGCAATTAAGGCATCTTCCGGCTCTGTACAAAGACCATGGTTAATTGATAAAATATTTAATAAAGTCAAAATATTTAAACGAGGTGATTTTGGGTGCTTTATCCGGAGAGCACAAAGGATATGCTGGATAATAAAATCGGTGTCCGTGACGGGTATTCAGCCGAAATAATTCTCAATACAATTTTCGAAAATAGTAGCGAAGGACTATTGGTGATTAGTGAAAAAGGTGTGATTCAACAAGTTAACCGTGCGCTGGCTGATAGTTTAAAAACGTCTCCGGATAATTTAATTGGTCATAGGTTAGTTGATGTTTGCAGGCATAATGGACTGCGCAGGCTTTTAAAAATATTGAAAACAGGAGAACCAGAGATAGGTAAAATATCCAGTGTGGAAGGGCGCAGTTTTATTGCGGATTACCTGCCTATAATTATAAAACAGCGGGTTCGGGGTGCGCTGGCCAAGCTGACTTTTTTAAGTTCGGAGCAAGGCCTCCCGGGCAATGGGGAAGTAACCAGAAAAAAGCCTTCTTTTAAGCACAAGGGCTTTAATGTTATATATACTGTTGATAGCATTATCGGTAACAGTCCTCAAATGATGGATTTGAAAGAGACATTGTTAAAGGTGTCGCCCCGTAACTCAAACATATTAATCACCGGCGAAAGCGGTACCGGTAAAGAACTTTTTGCCCAAGCCGTCCATGCCGCCAGTTTGCGCAGGTCAGGCCCCTTCATAAAAATAAACTGTGCGGCTATTCCCGATACATTGTTGGAGTCGGAATTTTTCGGCTATGAAGATGGGGCTTTTACAGGCGGGAAAAAAGGTGGTCAGGTGGGAAAACTGGAACTGGCCAATGGTGGGACCGTTTTTCTTGATGAGATTGGGGATTTGTCCTTTGCTTTGCAGGCAAAGTTATTGCGGTTTATACAAGAAAAGGAAATACAAAAGCTCGGTGGCGGAGAGGTTAAAGTTTCAGACGTCAGGGTGGTTGTGGCTACCAATGTAAACTTACACCATATGGTAAAATACAAAAAGTTCCGTGAAGATTTGTTCTACAGGTTAAATGTAGTTAATCTTGCTATCCCACCGCTAAGGGAAAGAAAAGAAGATATCAAAGATTTGGTAAGTCATTTTATCGCAAAGTATAATAAATTATTTGGATTAACGGTGACAGGTGTATCGCCTCAAGTTGAAAATATTTTTTATAAGTACTCTTGGCCGGGGAATATACGGGAATTGGAGAATACTATTGAACGAGCTTTCAATGTTTTGGAAGGTAATACTATACGCAAGGAACATTTGCCCTATCATTTGATAAATTTGTTAAATGATGAACCGGCTAACCAGGATAAGCAGGAATACGAACAATTTAATGAGTTTTCCATTAAACTGTCCCATGGTCGGACTTTGGCTGACGTGATGAGTCAAGCTGAAAAATTGGTGATATTACAAACATTAATGGAGAGCAAGGGTAATAAAGCCAAAGCGGCACAAGTACTGGGTATATCTAGACCGGGTTTATACAAGAAGTTGCTAAAATATAATTTAACGTAAAAATTATTATTTAACTTAATTATAAAGATTCTTGTCTGTTAACTTTTTTTGTCAGCAAAGTGGCGCTTAAGCGTTACTTTGCTTTTGTTTTGTTAACTATTTGCTAACTAGAACGTAAAAGTTGGTTAACAATGCTGTTTTATTATACAGGGTATATAAATGATATTTTACCGTTTGGATGGTGAAATAGACCACTGGGGGCGGTTATTTAACCGTTAGGGGATAAACATTGTATAGTTGCCTAAATTTTGCGAATTTAAAAAATTCAAAAAATTGACCAGGGAGGTTTTATAATGGATTTTAGTTTAACCCGGGATCAAAAAATGATCAGGGATGTGGTATATGAATTTGCCCAGCAGGAGATAGCCCCCAAAGCGGCGTATATTGATAAAAGTGGTGAGTTTCCCGCTGAAATTATGAAAAAATTGGCCGACATGGATTTAATGGGTTTACCGTTTCCGGAACAGTACGGTGGGGCAGGGGCTGACTACATTAGTTACTGCTTGGCTTTGGAGGAAATCACCCGGGCCTGCGCATCAACAGGGATTACTTATGAAGCGCATATTTCCCTTGGCTGTGCTCCCATATACCTGTTTGGTAGTGAAGAGCAGAAGAAAAAATATTTAACCATGTTATGCAGCGGAGAAAGTATTGGCTCATTCGGACTTACCGAACCCGAAGCCGGAACGGATGCCGGTGGTACTAAAACAACCGCTGTACTGGATGGCGATACCTGGGTGATTAACGGTGGGAAATGCTTTATTACCAACGCCAGCTATGCTAAGTTTGTCACTATAACAGCCGTAACAGATAAGAGCAGGGGTAAACGCGGTATCAGTGCCATACTGGTACCCACCGACACCGCCGGTTTTACCATCAGAGCCAGTTATGAAAAAATGGGCCTTCACGGTTCCAATACCACCGAATTGTTTTTCGATGATGTGCGTGTGCCGAAGGAAAATCTGGTGGGCAAAGAAAACGAAGGTTTTAAGCAGTTCCTTCAGGTATTAGATGGTGGACGTATCGCCATAGGTGCTATGGCGGTGGGTATTGCCCAGGCATGTCTTGACGCTTCACTTAAGTATGCACAGGAAAGGGTGCAGTTTGGTCAGAGTATTTCTAAATTTCAGGCAATTCAGTTTAAATTAGCCGATATGGCCGCTAATGTTGAACTGGCGCGACTTATGTACCTAAAGGCGGCCTGGCTGAAGGACAACGACAAGCCTTGCACCAAAGAAGCTTCGATTGCTAAACTATTTGCCTCGGAGACGGCCACCAAGGCTGCTCTGGAAGCGATACAGATCCATGGTGGCTATGGTTATATGAAGGAATTCCCTGTGGAGCGATATTTAAGGGACGCCAAATTATTGGAAATAGGAGAAGGTACCTCGGAAGTGCAGCGGATGGTCATAGCCAGGTTGCTGGGTTGTTAACGTCTGCATGAGAAGATTAACCAGTGGTGTTGGCAACACAAAAGTTTTTCGACTTTTGTGTTGCCCCAGCGTTATATTAAACATTTCACCTGATTACTATTAATCATCGTCTCAAGCAAAAGGAGGGGTTGTATTGGTTAGATAATTCAGAATATTAAAAAGTAACAGAAAAATTTTAAAATGTTTAAGCTTTAATGATTTTGCCGGTAGATAGAATAATTCATTTTATTCTTTGTTGCTTAGTTTGTCGGTAATTTATTAATGAAATAAGGAGGCTCTCCAATGAAAGCACCTCAGTTGGAAATTGGTAAAATTACCATAGGTCAAATTGTTGATTTAATGGCTAAGGAGCTCGGTGACAATCTTGCTTTGGTTTATCAAAATCGAGGTATAAAATACAATTACCGTGAATTTAGAGATGTCTGCAACCAGGTGGCCAAAGGGCTCATGGCTATGGGCATAAAAAAAGGAGACCATATTGCGATATGGGCCAATAATGTGCCGGAATGGGTTCTGGCTCAGTTTGGCAGCGCCAAAATGGGTGCTGTTCTGGTTACTGTTAATACCAACTATCGCTCCTTTGAATTGGAATACTTATTAAAACAATCAGATTCCACTACTATTATACTTGTACACGGTGTTAAACGACAAAATGAGTATACGGACATTATGTACGAATTATGTCCCGAGCTAAGCAGTTGTGCCCCTGGACAATTAAACAGTGCTCGGTTGCCAAAATTAAAGAACGTTATTTATATCGGCGAGGAAAAAATGCCCGGCATGTATAATTGGAACGACCTGTATGAATTGGGTAAACAAATAACTGATGAAGAGTTAAAGGCTCGGGAAGATTCTTTGCAGCCCGATGAAGTAATTAACATGCAGTACACCTCCGGTACCACAGGCTTTCCCAAGGGAGTTATGCTTACTCACACAAATATTTCCGGTAATGCTGTTAGTATGGCGGAATGTATGATGCTCTCCCCGAAAGACTCTTTGTGTATTCCTGTTCCCTTGTTCCACTGCTTCGGTTGTGTAATAGGCACGATGTGTTGTGTGGTTACTGGTGCTACTATGGCTCCGGTGGAAACATTTAATGCTAAAAAAGTGCTGGAAACCATTGAAGCAAACAAATGTACTGCAGTACATGGCGTGCCCACCATGTTTATAGCCGAATTGGAAGAAATGGACAAAAATAAGTATGATACTTCCTCCCTGCGTACCGGTGTCATGGCTGGTGCGCCCTGTCCCATTGAAGTAATGAAATCGGTGGTTAATAAAATGGGGGCCAGAGAAATATGCATTACTTACGGGCAAACCGAAGCATCTCCCGGGATTACCATGACTAGAACCACTGACCCCATTGAACTGCGAGTTAGTACGGTGGGCAGGGCACTGCCTAATGTGGAAGTGAAAATTGTTAACCCGGAAACTGGCGAGGAAGTGCCGCCAGGAGTGCAGGGTGAACTATGTACCAGGGGATATCATGTCATGAAGGGATATTATAACATGCCTGATGCTACCGCCCAGGCAATAGACGGAGATTCATGGTTGCATACAGGTGATTTGGCGGTCATGGATGAAAACGGTTACTGTAAAATAACCGGTAGATTAAAAGACATGATTATCCGCGGAGGTGAGAATATATATCCCCGTGAGATAGAGGAGTTTCTATATACTCACCCCAAAATTAAAGATGTCCAGGTGGTTGGGGTGCCAAGTCGTAAATATGGTGAAGAAGTTGTGGCCTTTATACAGTTGAAAGCCGGCGAAACAGCCGATGAAACCGAGATTAAAGAGTATTGCAGAGACAAGATTGCCCGCCATAAAATACCGGCTTTTATTATGTTTGTTGACGAGTACCCAGCCACGGCCAGCGGAAAGATTCAAAAATATAAACTAAGGGAGACGGCCACCAAGGTATTGGGCAGGGAAGATGATGCTGGGATTGAAACAGCTTAAGTATCGCTGCAGTGTGTGTATTTAAAACATATCAACCCTTGTTTACACTGGTCAAAACACGCGCTGGTGATGTGGGTGCCATAGTGTGTTGAATGTTCGGGCACTGTCTTTATTTGTTGACGATGGCTTTACCCCATATGATATAGATAAAACCGGTTGGGCGTCATTGAGTGCCTTTAAGCAATAAATATAAGCCACTAAAAGTATTTGTCAGAAAAGTGGCTAATTTTTTGCAATAACAAATAATAAGAAAAATGCAGAATTATAAACAGCATTTTTTCTGGCATCGGAAAAATACATTAATATAGCAAAGAAGGGGGATTTTATGAGCCAGACGCATAATATGGTGGACTATGAAAAAACGTATGCGGAATTTAAATGGGAGGTTCCTGAATATTATAATTTTGCCAGAGATGTACTGGATAAGTGGGCTGAAGACAAGGATAAGCTGGCCATTTGGTGGGTGGACGATGATGATAATGAAGTAAAGAAAACCTTTGCCCAGTTGTGTCAAAGATCCAGGCAACTGTGTAATGTCCTTGCCAGCCAAGGGGTTAAAAAAGGCGATGTTGTTGTGGTAATAATGCCCAGACTGCTTGAATGGTGGGAGATAAACATTGCTTGTTTGCGCATGGGTGCCGTTATTAGTCCCGGTACCACTCAGTTAACGCCTAAGGATTTGAAATACCGGTTTGATTCCGCCGAAGCGGTTTGTATCATTACCGATGCTGATAACGCTCCAAAAGTAGATGAAGTGCGGGCAGATTGCCCCAGTGTCAAGAGTTTTATTTTAGTGGGTGATAAAAAAGAGGGCTGGACAAATTATGAAGAGGCTGTAAGCAGTGCTTCGGACCAGTTTGAAACAGTCAATACCAAAAGTGATGATAATGCCATTTTATACTTTACCTCCGGAACCACCGGGTATCCCAAGATGACTGTGCACACCCACGCCAGTTATCCGATTGGTCATATTGTGACAGGTAAGTACTGGCTTGATTTAACACCGAATGATTTGCACTGGAACCTGTCCGATACCGGTTGGGCCAAAGCAGCGTGGAGTAGCTTTTTTGGCCCCTGGTGTTGCGGTGCGGCATTATTCGTGCACCATACCCCGCGATTTGACGTTAAAAAGACATTGAGAAACTTGGAGAAATATCCCGTTACCACATTGTGTGGGCCACCTACCGCATATCGTATGTTTGTGTTGGAGGATCTGTCCCAGTATAGCTTTAAGTCATTACGCCATGTGGTTGCGGCCGGGGAGCCGTTGAACCCGGAAATAATCGATACCTGGGAAGAGCATACCGGTTTGAAGATCAGAGACGGTTACGGGCAAACTGAGAGCGTATGTTTAGCAGGATCCTTCCCTTGCCTGGAGGTGCGGGCCGGTTCCATGGGTAAACCCAGTCCGGGTTTTGTGGTGGAAGTTATTGATGATGAGGGGAACATAGTACCCCGTGGTAAAGAAGGCGACATTGCTGTTAAAGTTAAACCTGAAAGGCCAGTGGGATTATTTAAAGAATATTGGAAAAATCCGGATAAAACTGCGTCATCCTACCGGGGAGATTGGTATATAACCGGTGACCGCGCCATCAAAGATGAGGATGGTTACCTGTGGTTTGTTGGTCGGGCCGATGACGTAATACTGGCTTCCGGTTACCGGATTGGTCCTTTTGAAGTGGAAAGTGCGCTGCTTGAACACCCGGCTGTTGCCGAGTCGGCTGTGGTATCCAGTCCGGACGAGGTTCGCGGTGAAGTGGTTAAAGCTTTCGTAATTCTTGCCCCCGGTTATACAGCTTCAGATGAATTGGTCAAGGAATTGCAGGATCATGTTAAAAAAGTGACCGCCCCTTATAAGTATCCACGGAAAATTGAATTCGTTGAAAGCCTGCCCAAGACCATAAGTGGTAAAATCAGACGCATTGAATTGCGTGAAAAAGAATGGGCTGCTGTTAAAAAATAATAAAAATACTGGACGGGTGTTACTCCCGTCCAAATTTTTTACCGGGAAATAACTTAAAAACTATTGACGACTATGCGATTATGAAATAACTTATTAGTAACATACTGACTGAATGTTCAATCAGTATGTTGGGGTGTGGTATTAGATGAAAGAGGTGGTAGCCGTTTTTTTGTCCATGTGTGTAGACATATAAACGATCTTGGAATAGGATTGGTGTTGCAATAAACCGTTATGTGTTGGTTTGATAACCTTTCGAGTGGGATAACAGGTTTTGTAGAGCTAACTTTTCCGCACTATTCTGTTTATTAGGTTTGGCATGTTTCTTGCGTGATAATAGTTGAAAAGGGGACAACTTGGTGAAAACTTAGCAAGTATGCGCATAAGTAGTAGCTGGTTATGCCCATAAAGTTTTGTCTCCATACACAAAAGGAGGAATAGGTGTGGAATTTATATTAAGTGAAGAACAAGAAATGATCCGTAAGACGGTACGGGATTTTGCGGAAAAGGAAGTTGCCCCCAAGGCAGGCCCCATGGATGAAGCCGAAGAGTATGATTGGAAGCTATGGGATGACATGGCCGAGATGGGCCTCAGCGGTATACCTTTCCCTGAGGAATATGGCGGTGCGGGAATGGATAATGTCTGTTATGCCATCGCCGTTGAGGAGTTATCACGGGTATGTGCTTCCACGGGGGTGTTGGTTTCCGCCCACACATCGTTGTGTTCATGGCCAATATATGCATTTGGTACGGAGGAGCAGAAACAAAAGTATCTGGTGCCGCTGGCCAGCGGTGAAAAAATCGGAGCCTTGGGTTTAACTGAGCCCTCCGCTGGTTCTGATGCCGGTTCTGTAAAGACAACTGCTGTGCTTGATGGCGACGAGTATGTTTTAAACGGAACCAAGATATTTATTACCAACGGCGAAAAGGCTGATATTTATGTAGTTATCGCCAGTACCGATAAATCAAAAGGAAGTAGAGGAACAGCAGCTTTTATTGTGGAGAAGGGTACACCTGGCTTTACCTTTGGTAAAAAAGAACATAAAATGGGCATCAGGGCTTCTTCCACATATGAGCTGGTGTTTGAGAATTGCCGTATTCCCAAGGAAAATTTACTTGGCGAGGACGGCAAGGGCTTTAAAATAGCTTTAATGACTCTCGACGGCGGCCGGATAGGTATAGCCGCTCAGGCATTGGGTATTGCCCAGGGCGCTTTCGACGAAGCAGTTAAATACAGTAAAATACGCGAACAGTTTAATAAACCGCTAAGTTCTTTCCAGGGTTTACAATGGATGATGGCTGACATGGCTACCCGGATAGACGCGGCAAGGCTGTTGGTATACAGGGCCGCTTACCTAAAAGATAAAGGTCTTCCATATAGTAAAGAATCGGCCATGGCTAAATTATACGCATCGGAATGTGCCATGTGGGTGACTACCAAAGCGGTACAGATTTTCGGCGGTTATGGTTATACCAGGGAGTATCCGGTGGAGCGCATGATGCGGGATGCTAAAATTACAGAGATTTACGAGGGTACCAGTGAGGTGCAGCGCATAGTAATTGCGGCTAATATTTTAAAATAGGCGTTATTGGTTTGATATTAATAAATGTGCTGTATTGTAACCCTTAGGGCGGCAAAGTCGCCCATTCTTATTGCTATCATTTGGTGAAACAATTATTTTGCTATATTATGTATGTATTTGCTAAAAGGACACAATTAAGTGCCAACTATTAGTAATTGTGATGGCAATTATTCTTAAATATTATAACACGGTTAAGAAGAAAAAAAGGATTTTTATTTTTCATAACGAATGATAATTAATGATGGCATGTATCTTACAGTTTACACTTGTAATCTGTGTGCAACCGCTGTGATTGATTAGTGATATCAGACCACACCCTCACGAGCATTCCGAATAGTTGCACTATTGCCATCATCCCAAAACCCAGGTCAATCAAGTAATGGACCCGGTGTATTAAGTTACACTTAATCAGCAAAGGAGGAAGCGTATGAAAATCCTAGTTTGCCTGAAGCAAACCTTTGACACGGAGGCCAAAATCACTCTGGACAGTAACGGCAAAATAGAGCGTAAAGGGGTTAGTATGATTATGAACCCCTACGATGAGTTTGCTGTGGAAGAAGCCCTGCGAATAAAAGAAAAAGGTGAGGGTGAAGTTACCGTAATCAGTATTGGTGGCCAACAAGCTCAGGATGCACTGAGACAGGCTTTGGCAATGGGTGCAGATAATGCTGTGTTGGTTGATGTTGGTGACATGGAGATTGATGAATACTCCACCGCCACCATCCTGGCCAAAGTTATTGGCGACATGGAATATGATCTCATTCTCGGCGGTTTCAGGGCTATTGATGATGGTTCGGCACAGGTGGCCGGCAGAGTAGCGGAAATTTTAAATGTTCCAGTGGTCAATGTGGTTACCAAGTTGGAAATTGAGGGCGGCAAAGCTCTGGCCACCCGTGAAATTGAAGGCGGCAGTGAAGTTGTGGAAGTTTCCCTGCCGGCAGTGATTACTGCTCAGAAAGGCTTAAATGAACCTCGTTATCCTTCCATGAAGGGTATTATGAAAGCTAAGAAGAAGCCTATGAAAAAAATGACTTTGGCAGATACCGGTTTGGATGACAGCCAGGTCGCTCCTAAAGTAAAGGCAATCTCCTTCTCGCTGCCGGAAGCGCGTCAAGCTGGTAAAATAATTCCGGGTGAAGCAGCCCAAGCCGCCCAAGAACTTGCCAAGCTGTTGCGCGAAGAAGCAAAGGTTATCTAGTCAAATAGCATATTTTTTGAAGGAGGGAAATAGTTAATGGCGAAAGGAATTTGGGTTTTTGCCGAACAGCTTGGAGGACAGGTTAAAAAAGTTACTTTTGAATTGTTAACCGAAGGTCGTAAAGCAGCTGATCAGCTTGGAGAAGAGTTGTGTGCGGTTTTAGTTGGTAAAGATGTGGCTGGATTAGCTGAATCCCTTGGTGAATATGGTGCAGATAAAGTATATGTTGTAGATAATGCTGCTTTGGAAAATTACACCACCGATGGTTACACCAATGTAGTAGCTGATTTGATTAAACAGTATGAACCCAGTGCCTTTTTACTTGGTTGCACGGTAACCGGTCGCGATTTGGCTGCCCAGGTGGCCCAGCGTCTGCAAACCGGTTTGATGACCGACTGCACAGGTATGGAAATTGCCGATGGGCAGCTGATTTTTACTCGCCCGTTGTATGCCGGCAAAGTTTTCGTTAAGGCTGCCTGCCCCGAAGCAAGGCCCGTCATGGCAACAATTCGCCCCAATACGTTTGCTGCTGTGGCCAATCCCAAGGCGGCTGAAGTGGTTAAAGTTGATGCCAACGCCGGTGATATTCGCCAGGTTATTAAGGATATCGTGCGTCAGGTTTCAGAACGCCCGGAACTTACCGAAGCCGATATTATTGTCAGCGGTGGCCGGGGTATGAAGGGACCCGAAAACTTTAAAATTTTAGAAGAGTTAGCCGATGTACTGGGTGCCGCCGTAGGTGCTTCCAGGGCTGCGGTGGATGCAGGTTGGGTACCCCATAGCTTCCAGGTGGGACAAACCGGTAAAACTGTTTCACCTGTACTGTACATTGCCTGTGGTATTTCCGGGGCTATCCAGCATTTGGCCGGTATGAGCTCTGCCAAATGCATCGTGGCTATCAATAAAGATGAAGAGGCCAACATTTTTAAAGTGGCCGACTATGGTATCGTTGGAGACCTTTTCGAAGTTGTACCTATTTTAAAGGAAGAATTAAAGAAAGTGCTTGCTTAGATGAATAATTGCAGCAGAGTGTCTAAAGGGCTGCTCTGCTGCAAAAAAATTATCATTATTCAAAAATGGGGAAAACAGGGAAAAGAGGTTATGTGTTGGCCAAAAACGGGTATTAGCCCGGGAATGCCGAAATAATCGGCGAGGTGAAGGTCAACATGTTAACTTTAAAAATTTTACTTTTTATAGTGTTGTTGCTTTATAGCTTGTATTCTTTTGGTATGGGTATAAAAGAACGGTATGAAATTTTGGCTATGGCCAAGCCTGAAAATAGGTTTGACCAACCCGGGCAGAGGTTATTGGGAGCTCTTAGTATAGTACTGGGGCAAAAAAGATTAATGCGTGAGCCCGGGGCGGGTTTAATGCACCTTTGTATCTTTTGGGGTCTGGTGATTTTTTCACTTGGTATAATTGTAGTAATGTTGGAAGGATTGTTTCCCGGCTTAATGATTCCGGTTCTGGGGAGTAATCCATATTTTTACTTATTAGTCGATGTTTTTGGTTTAGTGGCTATCATTGGTATGCTGGTATCTGCCTATCGTAGATATATTGCCAAAGTGCCGCGCCTGGGAGTGGGCGACTGGTCTGAGGAAAGGGTTATTGTCGGCTTAATTTCCGGAATTGTTCTACTAGTTATAAGTTATTTCGTGTCCAGCGGGGCAAACGCCGTAACTGCCGGCGCAGACCGTTATGTGCTGGCCCCTGTAACCGGTATGCTGGTAGCGATGTGGAGCAGCATGTCACCATCAAGTAGTCAGGTTATATATGAAGTCTTTTGGTGGATGCATGTTATTCTGGCTTTTGGGCTGCTGGTCTTTTTCCGTTACTCCCATCTGGTGCACCCGCTGGCGGCACCCATAAATATATATCTGCGTAATTTACAGCCCCGGGGCGGATCCATTAAAAGTTTGGATTTGGAAAACGAAGAAGAAGAAAATTTCGGGGTAAGTAAAATTACCGACTATACCTGGAAACAGCTACTGGATTGTTTTGCTTGTGCCGAGTGCGGCCGCTGTCAGGATAACTGCCCGGCTTATCTAAGCGGTAAGCCATTATCCCCCAAAAAGTTGATAGCTGCTCTTAAAGATAATTTACCCCGTAAGACTAAAGCCGCGGGCAATTTGAAAGAAGCCTATGCAGCCGCTGAAACAAATGATGAAGCCAGTTTACCGGAACTGGCCGGTGAAGTGATCAGTGAAGATATCATTTGGTCCTGTACTACATGTTATGCTTGTCAGGAGCACTGCCCGCAATTAAACGAACATATTAATAAAATCATTGACTTGAGACGCAATTTGGTTCTGGACCGCAGTGAATTTCCCAGTGAAGCTCAATTGGCTTTTACCAATATGGAGCGAAACTACAACCCCTGGGGTGTTGGTTGGTCCAACCGTGGGGATTGGGCTGATGACCTTGATGTGCCTACCATGGAAGACAATAAAGATGCTGAGTATTTACTCTTCGTAGGCTGTGCAGGTTCATTTGATGACCGGATTAAAAATGTAACCACCGCGTTGGTTAAAATACTTAAAGCTGCGGGTATAAGTTTTGCCGTCTTAGGCAGTGAGGAAAAATGTTGTGGTGATTCGGCCCGCAGATTGGGTAACGAATACTTATATCAATCCCTGGTGGAAGAGAATATTGAAGTATTCAACGAATATGGAGTTAAGAAAATTATTACCGCCTGTCCGCACTGTTTCAATAGTTTAAAAAATGAATACCCCAACTTTGGCGGTAATTACGAAGTCATTCACCATACTCAGTTGATTAATAACTTAATTGCGAATAAAAAGTTGAACTTACAAGGTGCCGGTGACTCATTTAAACTGACCTATCACGATTCCTGCTACCTTGGACGTTATAACAGCGAATACGATGCACCTCGTAGCATTATAGGACAGTTGCCAGGTGCCTCTTTTGTAGAAATGTCTAGAAATAAAGACAGGGCATTTTGCTGTGGTGCAGGCGGCGGTAGAATGTGGCTGGAAGAGACGCTGGGTAACAGAATTAACGTAATGAGAACGGAGCAGGCTTTACAAACCCAGCCGGAAGTGATAGCTGTTAACTGCCCGTTCTGCCTAACTATGATTGAAGACGGTCTTAAAGAACATGATCAAGCAGAGAATGTAAAAACTAAGGATATTGCAGAACTAGTGGCACATTATTTGCAATAACCTGTAATAAATGTTTTGTTTTTAAGCCGGCGGAACATTTTCGCCGGCTTAAAATTAATTGAAGTGCATTAATATCATGCACAAACAATGTCGTTTATTGTTAAAAAATTATTGTCTTATTTGCGTAATTACGAAAGTTTAGAAAGGAGAGAATAATTATGCGTGAAGCTGTTATTGTCAGTTCGGTTCGTACAGCGGTAGGTAAGTACGGTGGTTCACTGGCCGGTATACCCGCTGCGGACATGGGTGCACTGGTAATAAATGAGGCACTGCGCAGAGCTGGTATAGAGCCCAACCAGGTGGATGAGGTAATCATGGGTAACGTTTTACAGGCTGGTTTAGGACAAAACCCGGCCCGTCAAGCAGCCGTGAAGGCCGGCATTCCCCATGAGATACCGGCTTGGACTTTAAACAAAGTATGCGGATCCGGGTTGAAAACGGTTGGCCTGGCTGCTCAACTGGTATCCGCCGGTGAAGCTGATGTTATAGTGGCCGGGGGAATTGAGAACATGTCTGCAGCTCCTTACCTGGTGGAAAAAGGACGCTGGGGTTATCGCATGGGTGATGCTAAGCTGGTGGATGCTATGATTAGAGACGGGTTATGGTGTGCATTTAATGATGTACATATGGGCATAACCGCAGAGAATATTGCTACTAAGTACGGTATTACCAGGGAAGAACAGGATGCTTTTGCGGTCAGGAGCCAGCAACGGGCCATTGCAGCCATTGATGAAGGACGTTTTAAAGAAGAGATTTTGCCGGTGCAGCTGCCATCTAAAAAAGGAGATCCTGTTTACTTTGATACCGATGAGTTCCCCCGCCGGGGTACGACCATTGAAGTACTGGCCAAGTTAAAACCTGCATTTAAAAAAGACGGTACTGTAACGGCCGGTAATGCTTCCGGAATTAACGATGCGGCAGCTGCTGTGGTGGTTATGTCCGCTGAAAAAGCTGTTGAACTGGGGGTAAAACCTTTATTCACTGTTAGATCAACGGCTTCCGCCGGGGTTGATCCTGCCTACATGGGACTGGGTCCGATTCCCGCCAGTAAAAAGGCTCTGGCCAAGGCAGGTCTCACCATAGCGGATATGGATCTTATCGAGGCCAACGAGGCATTTGCCGCCCAGGCACTGGCAGTGGTGCGGGAACTGGAAATGCCTGCGGATATAACCAACGTCAACGGCGGTGCCATTGCCATTGGACACCCCATTGGCTGCAGCGGCACCAGGATACTGGTTAGCCTTTTGCATGAAATGAAACGCCGGGGAAGCAAATATGGCCTGGCCACATTATGTATCGGTGGCGGGCAAGGTACCGCGTTGGTGGTGGAAAATATTTAGCTGGTTAATTAAAAAAACTTATAAATAATTGGGAGGGATAACTGTGGAAATTAAAAAAATTATGGTAATTGGCGCCGGGCAAATGGGTTCAGGTATAGCTCAAGTTTCAGCCATGGCAGGACTGGATGTTGTACTGAACGATATTAAAGATGAATTTGTCAGCAGAGGTTTGGGCGTAATTGAGAAAAATCTTAGCCGTGATGTGAGCAAAGGCCGGTTGGATGAGGCAGGTAAAGAGGCAATCCTCAAACGCTTTAAGCCGTCCACCAGCTTACAAGATGCTACGGATGTAGACATAGTAGTGGAAGCAGCCATTGAAAATATGGAGATAAAAGCAAAAATATTTCGCGAATTAGATGAAATCGCACCCGAGCATGCTATTCTGGCCAGCAACACATCGTCTTTACCGATTACTGAGATAGCCGCTGTAACCAAGCGCCCGGAAAAAGTCATCGGCATGCATTTCATGAATCCTGTGCCGGTAATGAAACTGGTGGAAATCATTCGCGGCTTGGCCACCAGTGATGATACATTTAACAAGGTAAAAGAATTGAGCGAGCGGATGAATAAAGTACCTGTGGAGGTAAATGACGCTCCCGGTTTTGTGAGTAACCGCGTATTGATACCCATGATTAACGAAGCTGTTTATTGCGTTTATGAAGGAATTGCCACGCCCGAGGCGGTTGACCAGGTTATGAAGTTGGGTATGAATCATCCCATGGGACCGTTGGCCTTGGCAGACTTGATTGGTCTTGATACTTGCCTTTATATTATGGAAGTATTACATGATGGTCTGGGTGACAGTAAATATCGTCCCTGCCCGCTGTTGCGCAAATATGTGGCGGCAGGCTGGCTAGGTAGAAAATCCGGTCGAGGTTTTTATGTATACGAAAAATAATTAACTTGCCAGGAGGGATTTTAATGGCTTGGAATAATATCTTGTTGGAAAAAGATAACGATATTGCTGTATTGACGATAAACAGGCCCAAGGTGCTTAATGCTTTAAACGCGGAAACATTGCAGGAAATAGATGCAGCTATGGATCAATTGGAAAAGGATGATGATGTGCGGGTGGTCATTATCACCGGCGCTGGAGATAAAGCCTTTGTGGCAGGTGCTGACATAGCTTTCATGCAAACTTTGAAGCCTTTGGAAGCCAGAAAGTTTGCCCGGTTGGGGCAGAACGTATTCAGTAAGATTGAAAACTTATCCAAGCCAGTAATTGCTGCCATTAACGGTTTTGCTCTGGGTGGAGGTTGTGAACTGTCCATGGCTTGCGACATTCGCATTGCTGCAGAAAACGCCAAACTTGGCCAACCGGAAGTTAATCTTGGATTAATTGCTGGTTTTGGTGGTACTCAACGGTTAACCAGGTTGGTTAATCCCGGTCTAGCCAAGGAAATATTGTTTACTGCCGATATGTATAACGCCGAAGCCGCACAACGCATGGGACTGGTAAACCATGTGGTGCCCACCGGGGAACTGATGGATTTTTGTAAAAACATGGCTAAACGTATTGCCTCCCGTGGTCCAGTGGCGGTACAGTTAACCAAAGAAGCGGTGAATGAAGGTTTGGAGATGGACCTGGAAAAAGCATTCAGGCACGAGGCTGACCTTTTTGGAGTGGTGTTTGCCACGGAAGACAGAGATGAAGGTATTTCATCTTTTCTAAATAAGAAAAAACCCGAATTTAAAGGTAGATAATAGCAATGAAGGGGGCGGTCCATTCGACCGTCCTTTTTTGTATTACCAATAAAAATATGTGTTATAATAGCAGATATTAATTGTACAAAAAGATGGTGAAAAATTGAAGAAGTATTATATTATTACCTTCGGTTGCCAAATGAATGAGCACGACTCCGAATTGATTGCCGGCATGCTGGAGAATAAAGGGTATTTATCCGCGGAAGACCAGTATGATGCCGATATCGTTGTTGTTAACACTTGCTGTGTTCGGGAAACGGCGGAAAACAAAGTATTCGGTCTTTTAGGCAGGCTAGGCCAGCTAAAAAAACAAAGGCCACATCTAATTATCGCCATGGGCGGGTGTATGAGCCAGCAAGTGCATATCGGTAAAAGAATAAAACAACGTTTCCAGTATGTAGATATTGTATTTGGCACCCATAATATACATATGTTGCCGGAATTGATAGACCGGGTAGAAGAGCAAAAAAAACAAATTATAGACATTTGGCCTGATAAAAAAGAAATAATCGAAGGATTATCCAAAAAGCGTTTCCATGGAGTACGGGCCTGGGTCAATATTATGTACGGGTGCAATAATTTTTGTACTTATTGTATAGTACCTTACGTGCGCGGGAGGGAAAAAAGCAGACAGCCCGAAGACATTATTAATGAAATTCAGGAACTTGTGCAGCGGGGCTATAAAGATATTACATTGCTTGGCCAAAATGTAAATTCTTATGGTAAAGACCTGAAAGACGGTGTTGATTTCGCTGATTTACTGGTCAAGATAAACGATATAAAAGATTTATGCAGGATACGATATATGACTTCTCATCCCAAGGACTTTTGTGATAAACTGGTGACAACAGTTTCTCGTTTAAATAAAGTATGTGAACATATCCACCTTCCCGTGCAGGCCGGTAGCAACCATATTCTAAAAAAGATGAACCGGGGATATACACGGGAATACTATCTGGAATTAGTTGAAAAAATACGTTCGGCCGTGCCTGGTGTTTCATTAACCACGGATATAATGGTTGGTTTTCCCGGCGAAACTGACGCGGATTTTACAGATACAATGGAGCTTGTAAGAAAAGTTGAATTTGACAGTGCCTTTACTTTCATATATAACAAAAGGCAGGGCACCCCTGCGGCAGGTATGGAAGACCAGATACCTGATGAGATAAAAGTGGAGCGTATTGAAAAACTCATTTCATTGCAAAATGAAATAAGTTTACGCAATAACAAAAAGGAAGTGGGAAAAACACTTGAGTGCTTGGTGGAAGGGCCAAGCAAAACAAATGCTAATTTGATGAGTGCTAGGACAAGAACCAATAAAATAGTGGTTTTTCGGGGTAAACAGGACATGGTTGGTAAGCTGGTGCCATTGCGCATTACCGGATCTGGCCTTACCCATCTAGAGGGAGAGTTTATCCCGGTGGAATAAATATATGGGGGTTATAAAATGTCTATATTGGAAAAAGCCTATGAGCTGGGGCAAGAGATTGCAGCTTCCGAGGAACTCAACAATATGAAAAACGCGGAACTAACAATGATGCAGGATCAAGAGGCCCAAAGCATTATCCAGGAATTCAACGCAAAACAAAGACAATACATGGAGATGCAAAGACAGGGGCAGCAATTAACAGAGACCCAAAAGAAAGAAGTTGCTGATTTGGAAAAGCGGATGCTTGATAATCCATTGATATACAGTTTCTTTCAAGCGCAGCAAAATTTTGAAAAAGTGTTGGAGGAAATCAATAATATTATCTCAAAAGCCATAACCGGTGAACAATCATCATGTAGTGACGAATGCTGCTCTTCCTGCAGTGGATGTGGCCACTAAGCTTTAAAAACCCGGCTTGTAAAATGCCGGGTTTTTTTGAGCAAATTGAATCCATATGCGCCACTTGAAATGAATGATTCCCTTTATGATATAATATTCCCGGGAGGGAACATCGTGGCTTATACTCCGATGATGCAACAATATTTACAAATAAAGAAAAGTTATCAAAACCACATCCTGATGTTTCGCATGGGCGATTTTTATGAAATGTTTTTTGATGACGCACTACTTGCTTCCAAAGA
Source organism: Desulfallas thermosapovorans DSM 6562 (assembly GCF_008124625.1). Lineage (NCBI taxonomy): Bacteria > Bacillati > Bacillota > Clostridia > Eubacteriales > Desulfallaceae > Desulfallas > Desulfallas thermosapovorans. The sequence goes on along the minus strand of NZ_VNHM01000001.1, from coordinate 92,292 downwards.
ATTGGAGATTGCTTTAACCGCCCGTGACGGGGGCGGCGGGAAAAAGGTACCTATGTGTGGTGTGCCTCATCACGCGGCCCAAACCTATATAGCCCGGCTCATTGAAAGGGGTCATCGGGTGGCCATATGTGAACAAACGGAAGATCCCCGCCAGGCCAAAGGACTCGTCAAGAGGGAGGTAACACGGATTGTTACTCCAGGTACATTGATGGAGGGACAATATCTGGATGACAAAAAAAATAATTACCTAACTGCAGTTGTGGTGGAGGAAACGGGTTGCGGGCTGGCATACTCTGACATTTCAACCGGTTCGTTTTTTGTTACACAGTTTAATGGTCCCAACGCTTATAATGAACTCATTGATGAAATACATCGCTTGCAACCGGCTGAATTGCTATTAACTTCCGAAGCTAATGCTGATTTAAGTAAAAGACTGACAGGAGCAGTCAATATACTATTTACCGCCATTGATGATAGTTTGTTTACTCTGGAATCGGCTGAAAATATAATTAATCAACAGTTTGGCAGCGAATGGAGGGAAACCGGTATTGACCGGCTGGTTTTAGGTTTGCGTGCAGCTGGAGGAATTTTGTTATACTTAATGGAAACCCAAAAGAGGAACCTGCAGCAAATTAACCGGCCACAGATATATCATACCCACCAATATATGAAGATTGATGCCGTATCACGGCGTAATCTGGAATTAACCAGTTCTATTAGGGACGGACAGCGTTGGGGTACACTTATTTGGGTACTTGATTATACATGTACAGCCATGGGTAGCCGGTTATTAAAATTATGGATTGAACAACCTTTACTGGATTCATCCACAATAAAAAAGCGTTTAGATGCAGTGGAAGAATTATTAAATAATTTAATTATGCGTACTCAACTCAGGGAAAATCTAAAACAGGTTTATGACCTGGAACGATTGGCCGGGCGGGTAGCTTATGGAAGCGCCAATGCCAGAGATTTGCTGGCATTAAGGAAATCCTTTGATGTTTTACCTAAAATCAAGGCATTAATAAATAATGTAAACTCGGAATTACTGATTGATATTATCAACTCACTGGATGATATGAGTGATATTAATGAACTGCTGCACCGGGCGTTGGTGGATGACCCCCCGGTACAAGTCAGAGACGGTGGTATTTTAAAATCGGGCTTTCATCCGGAAGTGGATCGATTGCGAGCAGCCAGCCGCAATGGCAAGGATTGGTTAGCCCGGCTGGAGGCCGAGGAAAGACAAAGAACGGGTATAAAATCTTTAAAAGTGGGTTTTAATAAAGTATTTGGTTATTACCTTGAAGTGACCAAAGCTAATTTAAACCAAGTACCGAAACATTATATACGCAGGCAAACTTTGGTCAACGCAGAGCGTTTTATTACCAACCAGTTAAAAGAATACGAAGATATGATCCTTGGTGCCCAGGACCGGTTAGTTCAGTTGGAATACCAATTGTTTGGTGAAATCAGGCAAACCGTGGCCGGCGAATTACAGCGTATACAGGGTACTGCAGGCAGACTGGCTGTTCTTGATGTACTGTCATCTTTAGCTGAGTCGGCCCAGCGGTATAATTTCGTGCGCCCCATTGTTAATAGCAGCAGGAAGATTGTTATTTCAGATGGCCGGCATCCGGTGGTTGAGCGGGTATTAAAAGCAGGTAACTTTGTCCCCAACGATACATATATGGATGAGAACAATAAATTGATATTGCTTACTGGACCCAATATGGCCGGAAAAAGCACATATATGCGCCAGGTAGCTCTAATTACACTGATGGCGCAAATGGGAAGTTTTGTGCCGGCGGCCGCAGCTGAAATAGGTGTGGTTGATTATATCTTTACCCGTATTGGCGCGGCGGATGATCTGGCCGGTGGTCGCAGCACATTTATGGTTGAAATGAGCGAATGCAGGAATATTGTTAATAACGCCACTCCCAACAGTTTGATTATTATGGATGAGGTGGGCAGAGGCACAAGCACTTATGATGGTATAAGCATTGCCAGGGCTTTGGTAGAATACATCCATGATAAAATTGGTGCGAGAACCCTTTTTTCAACCCATTATCACGAGTTAACCGATTTAGAGGCTCTGCCAGGAGTAGTTAACTGCACAGTGAGTGTACACGAGGAAAATGACGAAATAATTTTTTTAAGAAAGGTATTGCCTGGTAAGGTTGATAAAAGTTACGGTATCCAGGTGGCCAGGTTGGCTGGTTTACCCGAAGAAATCCTAAACCGTGCCCATGATGTTTTGCACCGGATGGAGATAACCGTGATGAACCGTCAAGATACTGAAACTGGAACCGACCGGGCTGTGAAAATATCAGTTGCAGGCCGTTGCGATCAGTGTCCAGAGAGATTAATAATTAAAGAACTTGCTAAAGTTGATGTGATGCATATTACTCCAATGCAAGCGTTAACCTTATTGCATCAATGGACGGAAAAATTAAAAGATGATGTGGGGTTAGGTGAAAATTTATTGAAGGAGATTAATATAAGTTCAGAGAATTGATACTTTTATAGGTTTGATACGGGTCGGGGGTGTATAGATATGTATATCGGTATAGATGTGGGAGGTACCAGTACCAACGCGGTGCTCCTGAATGAGGGGTTGGTACGGGCTTCGGCTACAGTGCCCAGCAGTGAGGATATCATAACATCTTTATTGGATGCACTGGATAGGATCATGAAGGGTGTACCTGCAGAATTAATTGAGCGGGTTGTCTTCAGTACTACCTTGATTACAAATTTAATTGCGGAAAAAAAATATGACCCCGTGGGTTTGATACTAATACCCGGACCCGGTTTAAGCCACGTGCATTATAAGTATAACACAGATACTTTTATTATTTCGGGCGCCATGGATTACAGGGGGCGGGAAATCATACCCCTGAATGATAACGAAATTGAGAAAGCCATAAATAATTTAAACGCCAGAGGATATAAAAAGGTAGCCGTGGTTGGAAAGTTTTCCGTACGGAACAATAAGCATGAAAAAACGGTTGCTTCCAAGTTAGCAAGCTTACACCCGGACTGGCATGTGGAATTGGGACATCAGGTTGCCGGTCAACTAAATTTCCCACGACGGGTGGTTTCCACCATGTTGGCCTGTGCCACTAAGGATAAATATTCATTTTTTGTTGACTCGGTACAGGCGGCTCTATCCAGGCGAGGTATTGAGGGAGCGGTATATATACTTAAAGCTGATGGCGGTACCATGCCTCTCAACAAAGTATCCGGTGTGCCCATCGAGACTATCTTCAGCGGGCCGGCCGCCAGTACCCTGGGTGTGCAAGCACTGATACCGCCGGGGGAAACGGCGGTGGTGGTGGATATCGGTGGTACCACCACAGACCTGGCTTTAATACTAAGCGGCCAACCGTTGCTTTCCGCCAGGGGTGCCCCGGTTTATGACAACCTTACACAGGTCCGGGCCCTGGCCGTAAAATCTGTGGCTGTAGGCGGAGATAGTTTAGTGGAGCGGGTGGGTAAAGAAATTTTAGTTTATTCTGAAAGACTGGGGCCGGCGTTCTGCCTGGGTGGCCCAATGCCCACGCCAACAGATGCGTTAAGGGTGTTGGGATTGACCAGACTTGGCAGTCCTAAAAAAGCTACCGAAGCCATGGAGATGCTGGGCCAGCCACTGGGCATGAGTCCCAGTGAAGTGGCACAGAAGATAATTAATATGGTTATAGATGTAATTGTACAGGAAATTGAAGCTATGTTCATCCAATGGGAGCAGGAACCTGCTTACCGGGTCTGGGAAGTTTTGCAAAAGCGTAAGGAACGGCCGGATATGGTGGTAGGTGTGGGTGGCGGAGCTGCGGGCTTTATTACCCAAATAGCAGCCAGAATAGGGGCTAATCCGGTAATCCCACCTTACTCTCCGGTGGCTAATGCCATAGGGGCTGCTGTGGCGATACCTACAATCCAAATTAATTTGCGGGCGGATACGGAACAAGGCTACTACACTATTGAACAAGAAGGTTATCAGGGTAAAATAGAAAAGGATCCCTTTACAGAAGAAGATGCCCTGCTTTTAGCCGATGAATGGTTGAAAAAACGAGCGGAAAAGTATGGATTGGGTAATGCGGTGGAAAAAACTGAATATACCCGTCGGGATGTATTTACTATGGTACGCAACTGGATTACCACGGGGAGAATTTATGACATCAGCGTACAAACACCAAGGGGCATAATCGGTCATATCGGAGCGAGGGGTGGGTTTAAGTGATTAATAAAAAAACAGGCTTAATCTTCTTTCCTGCCTTTGACTGGGCTATTTCCCCCACTCACCCCGAAAGGGAAGAGAGGTTACTATACACCCGAGATCAAATTTTTGAAGAGGGTGTTATGGATTTACCCCAAATTCATGAATATGCACCCCGTCTAGCCTCTTTGCACGATATATCAAGAACGCATTTTTGTGTGCCTATGGTGCAAAGCCAGGTCACCGAGGCCCACCTGATTGCCGCCGGGTCTACGCTGCAGTTAGGGGATAGTATTGTAAACGGGGAAATCAGAAACGGATTTGCCATGGTTCGCCCGCCGGGTCATCATGCCATGCGTGTTGTGCACGGAAATCGAGGTTTCTGCAGCATTAACAACGAAGCAGTTCTGGTTGAATACTTGCGGCGCCGTCATGGTATAAAAAAAATAGCCATTGTTGATTCAGACGCCCATCATGGTGACGGTACCCAGGATATTTTTTATCATGATCCCGATGTTTTATTCATATCATTCCACCAGGATGGTCGTACCATTTTTCCGGGTACGGGTTTTACCCACGAACTGGGTGGCCCCGGGGCCTACGCTAAAACGCTTAATGTGCCCCTGCCTCCGGGCACCGGAGACGAGGCCTTTATGTATGTGGTAGATAACTTGGTATTGCCTGTGGTGAAGGATTTTCAGCCGGAGATTATCATTAATTCAGCGGGACAGGATAATCACTATACCGATCCTTTGGGTAGCATGAGGTTCACTGCCAGGGCCTATGCCGATTTTACTAAAAAATTGCAACCACATTTGGCTGTTTTGGAGGGTGGTTATGCTATTGAAACAGCTTTGCCCTATATTAATCTGGCCATAATCCTAGCCCTGGCCGATGTGGATTATTCCAATGTTATGGAACCCGATTACTGGCCGGGGAGATTTAAGGAGAGCCCGGAAAGGATAGCACAGGTACAGCGCATGGTGGAGCAGTTATTGGAATCCTGGGCTAATAAAGATAAAGTGGATTTACCCAATGTATTTGGTAATGATAAATATTACCAGCGCAAAAAGTTTATCTATTATGATACCGATTATATTGAAGAGGAGCAATTTGAAAAGGTACGTATGTGCCCCGATTGTCCGGGTTATATCATTATCAAGTCCCGGGGCGAAAGGGGTTACAGGGCGCCGATTAGAATTTATGCTGTTTCCATACCTTTTCAGGCTTGCCATGCTTGCCAAAGCGAGGCATATGATATTTACGAACAGGCTAAAAAACAAAAAGAATGCGAATATGTTTATATGCAAGATAAATCCACTGATACTTGCATGTATTATGATAAAGTAAAGGGACAGGAATGGGTAACGGAAGGGTAAGAAGAAATGCCAAGAATATATTTGTTAAGTGAACATACCGCTTGTCGTATCGCGGCGGGTGAAGTAATTGAGCGACCTGTTTCCATTGTCAAGGAATTGGTGGAGAATTCACTGGACGCCGGGGCTAATATAATTAATATTGCCATTACCGGTGGGGGCATTGAGGCCATTGAGGTTGTTGATAACGGTTGCGGTATAAGCCAGGAGGATACCCCCCTGGCTTTTCAGCGTCATGCTACCAGTAAAATTAAAAGTATTGCAGATCTGAACTGCATTAATACTCTGGGTTTCAGGGGAGAAGCGCTGCCCAGTATTGCCGCAGTGGCAAGACTATCCATCAAAACTCGGGTGCCGGAAAATAATATGGGATACCATATGGTTATTAAAGGCGGCCAAGTGCTGCGAAAGGAACCGGTCGGTTGTCCAGTGGGTACGCTCATCAATGTGCAGGACATATTCTACAATACTCCCGCACGCCGTAAACATTTGAAATCCAAGTCCACCGAAGGTGGACTAATTGCTGATATGGTGTATAAAATGGCCCTCATCAGGCCCCAGACCAGATTTATTTTTAGCCATAACGGTCGGGAAATTTTCCGTTCCCCGGGATCAGGTAATACATTGGATGTGTTGGCCTCGGTTTATGATGTCCGCACGGCCAACATGATGCTGGCAATTAACAACCAAGAGCAAGATATTAAAGTAGAAGGCTATATTAGTAAGCCGGAATTAAGCCGTAGTACACGGCAGCAAATTACCGTGGCAGTTAATGGCCGTGTTGTCCGGAGCAGGTCGATTAATAACGCCCTTATAGAAGCATACCGGGGGAAATTAACTGCCGCCCGCTATCCGGTGGCGGTTTTGTTAATCTGGCTCCCGCCTGATAAAATAGACGTAAATGTACATCCCGCCAAGATGGAAGTTAAACTATCCAATGAGGAGCACTTGCAATTATTGATTACGGATGCGGTGCGTAGAGCTTTAAGAGAAACCGGTCTTATTCCCCATCCTGTAAAAATGCCTGCCACCAGCGAGCCTTTTGTTCTAAATCTCCCTTCCCCTGCGAACCAGCATAAGGTATCTAATAAGGGACAGGCTGGAGCGGGGAATGGTAACAGTTTAAAGGAAAGGGTTGCCGCAAGTTATGTTCCGGCCTGTGATCAGCAGGCACCGGCGGGCTCAAGCTCAAGTGGAAATAAGGATGAACTTGGTGCCACAGTAACCTTGCCTTCAAAGGCTGATGATCATCATTCCGACCAGTTGGCTGAGGTTGCTGAAAGTTATAAGGAAAACCCTGCCTTCCCGGATCTACGAATTGTCGGGCAGTTATTGAATGCTTATATTCTAGCCCAGGCAGCCGATGGTTTATTTATTATTGATCAGCATGCCGCCCATGAACGCGTATTATTTGAAAAGTTTTTCAAACAATTGTCTGTACCCAATCCCCAGGTGCAGTATTTATTAAAGCCGGTTAATATCAATTTAAGGTTACATGAACAAGAACTGCTTAAGGAATATGCAGTTGAACTGCGGGCAGTGGGTTTTGTTTTTGAAGATTTCGGACAAGGGAGCCTGTTATTGCGTGGTATACCAGCGGAATTTCCCCCCGGACAGAGTGAACAATTGCTGGCGGATGTGGCAGAGTCTATCATGGAGCAAGGAAAGATAAGCAGTGCCAAAACCAAACATGCCCTGGCCTCACTGTTGGCTTGTAAAGCGGCAATTAAAGCCGGGGAAAGACTTTCCACGGAAGCGATGGAAGCACTTGTGGCACGGCTGGCCGGGGCCGGCGAGCCGTATACTTGTCCCCATGGCCGTCCCACCGTGGTTTCGTTCACCCGTCGAGAACTGGATGTTATGTTTAAACGTACTTAACCGGAGGGGTTATATTTGATAGCACAAAATGGCCGGTGCGGCATTGTAACCACATCCTTGAAACCCCGTGCAAAGCAATGGGATCGGGCAGAAATAATCAGCGCGGAAACAGGTTTTCCTTTAGTACCAAGGGGTAAGAAAACCATACAAGAATTGGCTGAAGAATGGCACGCAGAACATGTAATAGTGGTCAAAGACCAGCAAATAACTTGCATTACCGGTGATTCAGAACTTTTTTTCCACCCCAGTATGGCTATTCTGCGTATAAAAGAAATACGATCGGGTAAAAATGATACGATGATCAATGCCATGGGTTTAAAACCCGGTGAAAAGTTGTTGGATTGCACACTGGGTTTGGGTGTGGATGCTGTTGTGGCCAGTTTTGTGCTCGGAAAAGAGGGGTTGGTAGTAGGGTTGGAATCATCCCCAATTATAGCTTCCATTGTGCGGGCAGGTTTGCATAGTTATAAAAGGGCAGCTAAGGCTATACAAGAGGCCATGGAACGTATAGTGGTGGTCAATGCCGACCATCGTACTATCCTTGATACCATGCCCCCCAACAGCTTTGACGTGGTTTATTTTGACCCCATGTTTCGCCGCCCGGTGTTGAAATCAAGCGCTATAAATGCCCTCAGACCACTGGCTGATACACGTTTGTTAATTCCCGAGGTGATTGATGCGGCATTGCGGGTGGCGAGGCGACGAGTGGTGGTTAAAGATAACAAAGAGGCACATGAACTAATTAGGTTGGGTTTTAGTCGTATCGAAGGGGGAAAACACTCCCAGGTGAAATATGGTATTATGATTAAGAAAGAATGATTGGGGATGTGTATGAAAAATAATAATAAAATACCGCTTCTGGTTATTGCGGGTCCTACGGCCACCGGGAAAACTGAGGTTGCCGTAGAGGTGGCCGACAGGTTAAATGGTGAAGTAGTATCAGCAGATTCAATGCAGATATATCGTTTTATGGATATCGGCACTGCCAAACCTACTGTTGAGGAAACCAGAGGGGTGCCCCATCATTTAATAAATATTGTTGACCCCGATGTTAATTTTACCGCGGCGGTTTTTCAGAATTTAGCAAGGAAGGCCATAGCAAATATCCACAACCATGGCAGTGTGCCGCTTTTGGTGGGCGGTACCGGTTTTTACATAGATGCGGTAATTTATGATTATGATTTCAGCGGTGTAGGGGCGGATGAGGAACTTCGCAAGTCATTAAAACGGGAGGCTGAACAAAAGGGAAATGAAGCTGTGCATAAATTGCTTGAAACAGTTGATCCAGTAACGGCAGCCCGTATTCATGTGAATGATCTTAAAAGAATCATTCGGGCTTTGGAAATATACCACCAAACCGGTAATGCGGGTGCTATGTTTCGTAACAATAACAAGCTGCCCTATCCGGATTATGATATATTATTTATTGCACTTTATTACCAGCGGGATATACTATATAAACGAATAGAAACACGGGTCGATAAGATGATAGAAAGTGGTTTGGTGGACGAGGTACAAAGCTTATTAAACGCCGGGTACCATCGCAATCTAATCTCTATGCAGGGCCTGGGATACAAGGAAATTGCCGGCTATTTATACAATGAATATTCCTTGGATGAAGCGGTACAGCTATTGAAAAAAAATACCAGGCGATTTGCCAAGCGACAGTTGACTTGGTTTAGGCGATATAGTAGTATCAAATGGATAGATATGGAGAAGTATGATACAATAAAACGTGTTGCAGATGTAATTGAGCATCTAATGTCCGGAATTATTAAGAATCGTTAGAAAAAAAAGGTACAAAAATACCAACGGAGGGAATTATATGACAAAGGCTCAAATAAATTTACAGGACGCATTTTTAAACCAGGTAAGGAAAGATAATATACCGGTGACCATTTTTTTGATTAATGGTTTTCAATTAAAAGGTATGGTTAAAGGTTTTGATAATTTTACAGTTATTATGGAAAGCGACGGCAAACAAATGATGGTTTACAAACACGCCATTTCCACAGTTAGTCCCATGAAGCCTGTTAATACATCTTTTTCGGAGGTTAAACCCGTCTAAAGATATATACGGACAGTGTTTTAAACTTATACATTGCGTGTCCGTTGACAGGTTTTTTGTGTTTTAACCTTGTCTCTCTAATAAGAGAGACTTTTAATTTTTAGTCAGGTTAACCTGACCGGGCGCATAGAAATTAATATAACGCCCGGTGAGGTGATTGAATGGTTAAAATCAAAATGTGGCATACATCCGGGGGGAAAGGTCAGCTTACCCAACGCGATGCTTTAAACACTGATAAAAATATGTTAATATCTGAAAAGCATGGCACCAAGGCTGGCGATTTGGATAATAAAGTTAATGAAATTAGAAAAGAGCTTGATTCTCTGGTCGGCTTAAACAATGTGAAGAAGCATATTGGCGAAATATATGCATATATGGAAATACAAAAACGCCGTTCCAGGGAAAAATTACATACTGAGTCCCAGGTGCTGCATATGGTGTTCAAAGGAAATCCCGGCACTGGTAAAACCACCGTAGCCAGAATACTGGGCAAATTATTCCGAGAAGCGGGCATCTTACCCAAAGGGCACCTGGTGGAGGTGGAAAGGGCAGATTTGGTGGGGGAATACATTGGCCATACAGCTCAAAAATCCAGAGAACAGATTAAAAGATCCCTGGGGGGTATTTTATTTATAGATGAAGCCTATTCTCTGGCAAGAGGCGGTGAAAAGGACTTTGGCAAGGAGGCCATCGATACCATCGTCAAGGGCATGGAGGACAACAAAGATAATTTAATAATTATTTTAGCCGGTTACAGGGAGGAAATGAACAAGTTTATGCAAACCAACCCGGGTTTGCGTTCCCGGTTTCCTATACACATAAATTTTCCCGATTATAGCACGGATGAATTGCTGGCTATAGCTGATATGATGTTACAACAAAGGCAGTATAAATTATCAAGCGGGGCAAGGGAAGAGTTAAGGATGATTATTGAAGCCGTGCCCAGGTTGCATGAGCATAATGGCAATGCCAGATTGGTGCGTAACTTAATAGAAAGGGCTATGCGTGTACAGGCGGTGCGACTTATGGATCAAGAGCAGATAACCAGGGAAGATTTAATGGTTTTAACCAGGGAGGATATGGTTGGGGCACGCGATAGTGTGCGAAATTAAATACAAGCCAAGGAGTGGACATGTGCAATTGAAAGATTTAACAGCTATTGCTGCCGAAGTGGATAGAAAAGTTGAAGAAATATACGGTGCACTAAAGCCCGTGGAACATGCAAATCACGCCAAGGTACTGAATGCCTTTGTGGAAGCACGGGTCAGCACTTATCATCTTAAGGGCTCAACAGGATATGGTTATGATGACGATGGCCGTGAAACCCTGGAGGAAATGTTTGCCAGGATTTTTGGCACTGAGGCCGCCCTGGTAAGGGGGCAGATCGTCAGCGGCACCCATGCCATAGCCCTGTGCTTATATGGGGTGTTGAAGAACGGTGATACATTACTAACTGTACAGGGCAAGCCCTATGATACCTTAGAGCAAATAATTGGCGCGGGGGCTACCATCGAGGGTTCACTGTCTAGCATGGGGGTACGTTACCGGCAACTTGAATTGTTGTCTGATTATGGACTGGACTGGTCAAGTATAGACCAGGCATTGCGGCAGCCTGTAAAAATGGTGCTGTTGCAACGTTCCTGCGGTTACAGCACCAGGCCGTCCCTTAATATGAAACAGTTGGACAAGCTTTGCCGGTTTATAAAGGACAGGCAGCCGGATACCATTATCTTTGTAGATAATTGTTACGGTGAATTTGTCGAGGAGTCGGAACCAACTGAACATGGTGCTGATTTAATTGCCGGTTCGCTAATTAAGAACCCGGGGGGGGGATTGGCGCCTACCGGTGGTTATGTAGCTGGAAAACAATCACTGGTACGGTTGGCAGCCGGGCGTTTAACCGCCCCGGGTATCGGGTCTGATGTGGGGCCTACATTGGGCTGGCAGCGCCTTTTATACCAGGGATTATATATGGCCCCGCATGCTGTAATGGAAGCATTGCGCGGAGCTATCTGGGGGGCATGTTTTTTTCAGGAACTGGGGTTTGAGGTTTTTCCCACTCCAGAAATGTCCCGTACAGATATTATCCAAGCTGTGGTCTTGGGTTCTGCGGAACGATTGCAAGCATTTTGCCGGGGGGTCCAGGGTGCTTCGCCGGTGGACAGCCATGTTGCGCCGGTTCCAGCTCCCATGCCCGGCTATGCCCATTCGGTCATTATGGCCGCAGGTACCTTTGTGCAGGGCGCTTCGTTGGAATTTACCGCTGACGCGCCGGTGCGGGAACCATACGTGGCATATTTTCAGGGCGGCCTGTCGTTAAATTATACAAAAATAGGCTTGATACGAGCGGCCGCGGAAGTTTTACGGCGGTGATAATTGATGAATTTTAAGCAATTGGAAGCATTTGTGCGGGTAGCTGAACTGCAAAGTTTTACAAGAGCTGCCAGGCAGATGTTTATGAGCCAGCCCGCTGTTAGTTTTCAGATCAAAGCTTTGGAAGAGGACCTTAGCATCACTCTTTTTCAGCGCAGTGAAAGAAAGGTTACCCTGACAGAGGCCGGCAGGTTGCTTTATCCCGAGGCTAAACAGATGCTGGGCCATTATGATAAGATCAGGGCTGGATTGGATGCCTTGCGGGGCCTAAAGTCAGGGCACCTTCTGATAGGTGCCAGCACCATACCGGGGGAATACCTTCTGCCCGGTATAATCGGCTCTTTTAGGTCTAAATATCCCGGAGTGCGGGTGAGCCTGCGCATTGCAGGTAGTGGTGATGTGGTTAGGATGGTGCAAGAAAGGGATATCGACCTGGGTGTAGTGGGTGCCGCCGGGCAGCAGGATAATGTGCATTTTGAAAAATGGCTTGATGATGAACTGGTGTTGATCGTTCCCCCGCATCATCACTGGTCGGGGAAAAGTGTAGATATTTCCCGTTTAGCAGGTGAAAACCTGATATTACGGGAAGAAGGTTCAGGCACTAGAAAATCCATATTTGATATACTGGCTAAACAAGGCTTATGTTTAGATAAATTAAAAACAGAAATAGAACTGGGCAGTACCCGGTCAGTAATTAGTGCAGTGCAGGCAGGCATGGGTATAGCCTTTGTTTCCCGTTGGGCGGCCACTGATGTAATCGAGGCCGGTAAAGTGGGTGAAGCCAGGTTAAAGGGCGTTAACATGACCCGCAGTTTTTACCTGGCCCAGTTTCATCCTGGTATTACTAATTACGCAGCCGATACCTTTATTGCAATGTTGAAGGAATACAGCGGTACTTAACGTTTGAAGTATTATATAGAACTCCTTATTGACTGGTGTAATAAGGAGTTCTTGTTGCCACTTATCTAAAACTTTCTTACCAGGCCGACCACCTTGCCCAGTATTTGTACTTCCTTTACTAGTATAGGTGCTAATCGAGAGTTTTCTGGTTGCAACCTTATATGATCATTTTCCTTAAAAAACCTCTTGATAGTTGCTTCCTCTTCGATTAACGCAACGGCTATATCTCCGTTCTCTACACTGGGCTGGCGTCTGACCAGCACAAGGTCTCCCTCTAGAATACCAGCTTCAATCATACTGTCGCCCTTTACTTTGAGCATAAAAGATTCGCCATGCCCCACAAAATCCACTGGTAAAGGAAATACGTTCTCACAGTTTTCCAACGCTAGTAAAGGTATTCCGGCGGCAACCCGGCCCAGCACCGGTACGGGAATCATTTCCTTGTAGGGTTTGCCTTGAGCATATATTACTTCAATGGCCCTGGGTTTGGCAGGGTCTCTTCTAAGCATTCCCTTTTCCTCTAATCGTCGTAGATAGCCATGTACAGTGGAACTTGACTTTAAACCCACCGCTTGACCAATTTCCCTCACCGAAGGTGGATATCCCTTGCTTTCTATATTGTGTTGAATAACACTCAAAATATCTTCTTCGCGTTTACTCAGGTTATCTTTCAATATCAAACAACACCTTTCGAAATATATAACAATTATATCATATAAAAAAGATTAGTAAACGCTTGTTCGCAAAGTTGAATTTTATTATTTAGAAGGGTTTTTTGACTTAATCGTCGAACTTATCTGAACAATAGAAAATTATTTACTGATCTTGAGAAGGTGGTGAACTATGCAAAGGGTAGTTATTATCGGTATAGGGGATGATGGAGCGTCTGTTTATAGCTTATTGAAAAATATTGAGGATGTGAAGATAGTATGCTTGTTTAAAACAGGCGCGGAAAAGAAGACAGTGGATTTATGGACCAATGAGAATGTGAAAATTTTGGATATAGAAAAACTCCCCGAAATAAAAAATATAGATGTAATTATCAATACAGTTGGCAGCAAAGAAGTGAACAATTTTATCAAAGGAATCAGTGGTTCAGTATCAGTTGTTGAGACCAGCGCGGTAAATATAATGTTACGGCTTTTTAGGGAAAAAGAGGAACTTTTGCAAATCAAAAGAATCCAGGGGGAACTGTCCACTATATTAAACTCCGTGCAGGAAGCCGTTGAAGTGGCGGATAATAACGGAGTGGTTAAATACGTAAACCCGGCCTTTACTCGGATCACCGGGATTCCGGGGGAACAAAGAATTGGAAAAAACGTATTTGATATATCACCGGATGGCGCACTGGCTATGGCGCTAAAAACCGGAAAAAATATTTTCGGCCACCGTGTCCGGGTGGGAGGAAGTAATGCAGAGGTGGTAAGCAATGCTTCGCCTATTATCGTGGATGGTAACTTGGAAGGGGCGGTGGTGGTATTTCAACATTTTACTGATGTGATGAAGCTTATGGATGAACTGCGTCACCACACCACAATGATTGAAAATCTATATGATAAGTTAGGCCAGGTAACCACCTGCAAGTACAGTTTTGCAGATATTTTAGGTAACAGCCCGGATTTAAAGAAAAGTATTCAAGTAGCCGAAAGGGCGGCTCGTAGTAATTCAACGGTGCTTTTGTTGGGGGAAAGCGGTACTGGTAAAGAGCTTTTTGCCCATGCGATACATTATGCCAGCTCAAGGCGGGAGAAGCCTTTTATTAAAGTTAATTGTGCTGCTATCCCGGAGAATCTTTTGGAAAGTGAATTTTTTGGCTATGCTAAGGGCGCTTTTACAGGCGCAACCAAATCTAAAATTGGAAAATTTGAATTGGCCAACGGAGGAACAATTTTTCTTGATGAAATTGGTGATATGAATTTGATTCTACAAGGCAAGCTGCTGCGTGTTTTGCAAGAAATGGAGTTTGAAAGGGTGGGTGGCAACCAAACCATTCGTGTTGATGTTCGTGTAATTGCGGCCACCAACAGAAATCTACCTCAATTGATTAGGTCGGGAAAATTCAGGGAGGATTTGTACTATAGACTTAATGTTGTGGAAGTAACAATACCTCCTTTACGGGTTCGCAAAGAGGATTTACCTATATTAGTCAACCATTTAATCATTAAGTTAAATCGCAAGCTGGGTAAGAAAGTTAAGGGGTTAACCCCGGATGCCGAAGAAGTGTTATACAGTTATGATTGGCCGGGTAATGTACGGGAATTGGAGAACGTGGTGGAAAGGGTAATGGTTACCGTCGATGAAGATGTGCTGTCCAAGAAAAATTTTATTCAACATGTCAGCCAACTTAAAACAACGCCGGAGAGGGACATGGAACTAATACCTATCGACAGGATGGAACAAATATTAATAAGTAAAGCCCTCGCCAAGTATGGAAATACAGTTGAGGGTAAACGGAGGGCGGCACAGGCCTTAAATATATCTTTAGCCACTTTATACAATAAAATTAAAAGGGCGAAATTTGAAAATTCAAACGTTTAGAAAAAATTTAAAAAATTTAGATTTAAATTAATTCTTTATACTCCATTGGTTCAATGGATATGGTTCTAAAAATTAAAAAATTATTGCTTAATTTGCTCTAATTGTACTTTTTAAAAATAAAATATGTTAGAATTTTATTGGCAGGCTTTATGATGGTGGCATTGGTGATTATTGGAATTAATTATCTGATGGCACAAATATTGCTTGTTTAATGTCAATATACCGTCTTAACGAGGGAGGGGATTATCATTAAAACAATTAATGCTGCCAATATATCACAAGCGGTGGCCAAGCTTTGCATGGAAGCCAACTATTTTCTGGGGCGGGATATGATAGAAGCTCTGCAACAAGCTTATGAACAGGAAATTTCTTTGACCGGTAAAGAGATTATTCAGCAAATTATTGATAATGCTGGTATAGCCAAATCGGAAGAAGTTCCCATGTGTCAAGATACCGGCTTTGCAGTGGTTTTTGTAGAGTTAGGACAGGATGTACATATCGAAGGAGGTTCTCTGGAAGACGCTATCAACGAGGGTGTCCGCAGGGGATATACTGATGGTTTCCTGAGAAAATCCATAGTTGGACATCCGTTGGATCGAGTAAATACCGGTGACAATACACCCGCTGTGATACATTTAAAACTGGTATCGGGTGATAAATTGAAAATAACCGTGGCTCCCAAGGGGGGCGGCAGTGAAAATATGAGTGCCATAAAAATGCTCAAGCCCGCTGAAGGAGTAGAAGGGGTAAAGAAGTTTGTTATTGATACTGTAATGGCGGCAGGGCCCAACCCGTGCCCGCCCATTATTGTAGGTGTGGGAATAGGCGGGACATTTGAAAAAGCAGCCTTGCTGGCCAAGGAGTCGTTATTGAGGCCGGTGGGCAAGCCAAATGCTAGGCCGGAAATTGCTGAATTGGAAAAGGAACTTCTAGTTAGTATAAATAATCTCGGCATTGGACCCCAGGGCCTGGGTGGACGTATCACTGCCCTTGCCGTGCATGTGGATGTTTATCCCGCCCACATAGCCAGCCTGCCCGTGGCGGTCAATATTAATTGCCATGCCAGCAGGCATAAAGAAGTTATATTATAGGACAGTGGGGGGGAATAAGTATGGCTATGACTAAGATTAAATTGACCACACCTGTTTCCGATGACGTTCTGGAAAAGTTGCGTATTGGTCAAAAGGTGTTGTTAAACGGTGTCTTGTATACCGGAAGAGATGCCGCGCATAAAAAACTGGTGGAGTTGCTGGATAATGGCCAGGAATTGCCTATAGATCTGAAGGGACAGATTATATATTATGTAGGTCCGTCCCCCGCCAAGCCCGGGCAAATTATAGGTTCCGCCGGTCCTACCACCAGCGGCAGAATGGATTTATATGCTCCCAAGCTTATAGCGCTGGGCTTAAAAGGAATGGTGGGCAAGGGTAAACGTTCCCCAGAGGTAATAAAGGCGATAAAACAATATAAAGCAGTATATTTTGCAGCTGTTGGGGGTGCCGCCGCTCTTATCAGCAAAAGCATCAAGAAATGTGAAGTGGTGGCTTACCCGGAACTTGGCCCGGAAGCGATTCATCGTCTGGAAGTTGTGGATTTTCCGGTGATCGTAGTTAACGATACCCTGGGCGGGGATTTATACGAAGAAGGCTCTAAAATATACGCAATAAGATAAAAAATACAAGGGAGGATAAGTTGTGAAACTATTTGAGTACATGGGCAAAGATCTTTTTTCATCCTTTGGTATAACCGTGCCCCGTGGCAGGATGGTGTCCGACTCCGACGAGGCAGCCAAAGTGGCAGGAGAAATCGGCGGTACGGTGGTGGTAAAATCACAAATTCTGGCCGGTAAAAGGGGCAAAGGTGGTGGCATTAAATTT
The DNA here is from genome assembly GCF_008124625.1 of Desulfallas thermosapovorans DSM 6562. Classification (NCBI taxonomy): domain Bacteria; kingdom Bacillati; phylum Bacillota; class Clostridia; order Eubacteriales; family Desulfallaceae; genus Desulfallas; species Desulfallas thermosapovorans. The sequence goes on along the minus strand of NZ_VNHM01000001.1, from coordinate 75,066 downwards.
GCCGATAACCCTGATGAGGCCAGAGAAGCGGCAGACCAGGTGTTATCAATGGTTCTAAACGGCCATAAGGTTGAAAAGGTACTGGTGGAGGAAAAAATCCAAATCGATAAGGAGTTATATCTAGCCATTACCATCGATGGCTCCGCTAAAAAACCAGTTATTATAGCTTCCGCTCAGGGGGGCATGGATATAGAGGAAGTTCCCGATGAATACATTATTAAACAGCATATTGATATAACCATGGGAGTCTACCCGTTTATGGCCCGGGAAATAGGAAGACAGCTAGGGCTAACTGGTCAGGTCAGCAAAGAATTTAATCGTTTACTGCCTTTGCTATATAAGATGTTCAGGGAAAAGGATGCGGAACTGGTGGAAATTAACCCCTTGGTAATAAGTGGTGACAAGTTGATTGCTGCGGATTCCAAGGTTACCATCGATGATGATGCACTGTTCCGGCAAAAGGATATTCCTTATGTGGAAGATCGTACAAATATTGAAAAGCAAGCCCACGATTTGGGATTGGCATTCGTGGAACTGGACGGCAATATTGCCGTCATGGCTAATGGCGCCGGAATGTCCATGGGAAGTTTGGATACTCTGGCCTACTACGGTGGCAAACCGGCTAATTTTTTGGATGCCGGTGGCGGTACCGGTGTGGAGGGTACTGCGAAGGCTATAGAATTATTGCTGCAAACCAATCCCAAGGTAATCTTTATTAATATTTTTGGTGGCATAACCCGTTGTGACGATGTGGCCAATGCTCTTATTCAAGTGAAAAAGGCCAAGGAGATTCCTGTCCCTGTGGTAATCAGGTTAGTGGGTACCAACGAAGAAGAAGGGGTCAGAATCATTAAGGAAAACGGTATGGAAGCTTATAAAGTAATGCAGGAAGCCGCAGCCAAGGCCGTGGAAATAGCAAACGCTAATTAACGTGCATTAAAAAGGAGTGTTAATATAGTGGCCATTATAATCAACGAAAATACCAATGTTATTGTGCAAGGGATTACAGGTAACCAGGGCAGGTTTCACGCCCGCCAGATGATTGCTTACGGCACCAAAGTTGTAGGTGGGGTTTCCCCCGGTAAGGGTGGCCAAGAGGTGGAAGGCACCCCGGTGTATGATACTGTTTTTGCAGCTTGTGCGGAGCAAAAGGTGGATGCCTCGGTATTATTCATACCGGCTCCCTTTGCCAAGGATGCGGCTTTTGAGGCTATAACAGCGGGGGTTAAAGTTCTGGTTATTGTAACCGAACATATTCCCGTACATGATGAAATGGAGATAGTTGAATACGCTCGCCGTAAGGGAACAACTGTGATAGGTCCGAACACTTTTGGTATTGTATCCTCCGGAAAATGTAAAATCGGTATTCCACCTAACCAATTCTTCGTTGAGGGACCAATTGGCGTTGTAGCCCGTAGCGGGACGTTAACCTATGAAATTGTAGGTAATCTGACAGCCAATGGTTTCGGTCAATCAACGGTAGTTGGCCTGGGCGGTGATAGGGTTGTGGGACTGTCTTTTGTGGATGTTTTAGAAAAGTTTGAAAAGGACCCGGAAACCAAAGCTGTAGTTTTGGTCGGGGAAATCGGCGGTAATGCCGAGGAAGAAGCATCCTTGTATATCAAGGAAATGACCAAGCCGGTAGTGGCTTATATTGCCGGTAAAAGTGCACCGCCCGGGAAACGAATGGGGCATGCCGGTGCCATCATTGAAAGGGGCAAAGGAACTTTTAACGGCAAAGTGGAGGCACTGCAAGCGGCAGGTGCCAAAGTGGCCACCCTGCCCTTTGAAGTACCCGGTTTACTGCGCCAAGTATTAAAATAATCCCCTCGATTGTCTGTAAAAGGAGGAGATAGCTTGTTTGAGAAGGATGTGCTTGAAAGTATTAAGGAACAAAGGCAAAAATATAACATAAAACTGGAAAAACTAACTGCCAAAAGACCGGAGCGGCAGCCTGAATTCGTCACTGACTCGGGCATTGCTATCAACACAGTTTATACACCCGAAGATATAGCCGGTCAAAAACCAGATGACCTGGGTTTTCCCGGTGAATACCCGTACACCAGGGGTGTGCAGCCCAATATGTACCGGGGTCGTCTATGGACCATGAGGCAATATGCCGGGTTTGGCACCGCCGAGGAGACCAACAAGCGGTTCCGTTATCTGTTGGAACAGGGGCAAACCGGTCTCAGTGTGGCATTCGACTTACCCACTCAAATTGGTTATGATTCAGATGACCCGCTTTCTATGGGTGAGGTTGGCAAGGTGGGGGTTGCCATTGATTCACTGCTGGATATGGAAACTCTCTTTGATCAAATCCCCCTGGATAAAGTGAGCACTTCCATGACCATAAACTCCCCGGCCGCCATTTTGCTGGCTATGTACATTGCCGTGGCGGAAAAACAGGGGGTAAAGCAGGAACAGCTAAAAGGAACTATCCAGAACGATATATTAAAGGAATACGTGGCCCGGGGAACTTACATTTTCCCACCCGAGCATTCCATGCGTCTCATCACCGATATATTTGCCTATTGCGCTAAAAACGTCCCCAGTTGGAACACAATCAGCATCAGCGGTTATCACATCAGGGAGGCCGGGTCCACAGCCGTACAGGAAGTGGCCTTTACCCTGGCGGATGGTATAGCCTATGTACAGGCTGCTATCGATGCCGGTTTGAATGTGGACGATTTTGCACCGCGCTTGAGTTTCTTCTTTAACGCGCACCTGAATTTCTTTGAGGAGATTGCCAAGTTCCGGGCGGCTCGCCGGCTTTGGGCCAAAATTATGAAAGAGCGATTCGGTGCCCAAAATGCCAAGTCCCTGATGCTGCGTTTCCATACCCAAACCGCTGGCTGTACATTGACAGCTCAACAGCCCGATGTCAATATTATGCGCGTGGCTTACCAGGCTTTAAGCGCTGTGTTGGGCGGCACCCAGTCCTTGCACACCAACTCCCGGGATGAGGCTCTGGCCCTGCCCAGCGATAGTTCCGTACTAATTGCCTTGAGGACCCAGCAGGTCATTGGGTATGAAATAGGCGCGGCGGATACTGTGGATCCCCTTGGTGGTTCTTATTTTGTGGAGAATCTAACCAATGAAATAGAGCAAAAGGCTTATGAGTATATCAAGAAAATTGACGATTTGGGCGGGGCGCCCAAAGCCATTGAGTTTATGCAAAAAGAAATTCATACCAGCGCTTATAAGTATCAAAAAGATATTGAAAACGGTACCAAAGTTGTCATCGGCGTTAATAAGTTTCAAATGCAAGAAGACCGGCCTAAGGATTTGCTCAAGGTCGATCCCCTGGTTGGCCAGAGACAGGCGGATAAATTGGTAAAACTACGTGCAGAGCGCGATAACGAAAAAGTGCAAAAACTACTTAATGATATTAAAGGGGTAGCTGCAACCGGCGAGAACTTAATGCCCTATTTTATTGAAGCTGTCAAGAATTACGCAACATTAGGTGAGATTTGCGGTGTGCTGAGGGGTGTTTTTGGCGAATACCAGCAACAAATCGTTTTTTAGTCGAGGAGGAATGCGTGGATGAGCGGAAAACCAATCAGAGTGCTGGTGGCAAAACCTGGTTTGGATGGCCATGACAGAGGGGCCAAGGTGATTGCCCAGGCCCTGCGTGATGCCGGCATGGAGGTTATCTATACTGGATTGCGCCAGACACCGGATCAGATAGTTGGCGCAGCGCTGCAGGAAGACGTGGCGGTTGTAGCTCTTAGTTGCCTCTCCGGTGCTCATATGCACCTGTTCCCCGCCGTGGTGGAAGGGTTGCGCAAGCAAAACGCGGATGATATTCTGGTGCTGGGCGGTGGTATTATTCCTGATGAAGATATCCCCGAATTAAAGAGTAAAGGAATAGCCGAAATATTTACACCGGGGACCAGTACACAGACCATCATAGAGTACATTGAAGGCAAGGTTGGCAAAGCCTGAAAAAGGTTACAATGTAATGTAAAGAGAAATAAAAGCACAATGCTTTAGAAATGTATTTTATGATATGAGGAGGGTGCGCCGGTGGTTAAAAAAATAGACCATATTGGAATAGCTGTAAAAAACCTGGCAGCGGCCAAGGAATTCTATGAAAAAGTTCTGGGCCTTAAGGTTACCGAAGAAGAAGTGGTGGAGGATCAAAAGGTCAAGGTAGCTTTTATCCCCACCGGTGACAGTGAAGTGGAGTTATTGGAGAGTACTACGCCGGACGGTCCCATAGCCCGCTATATTGAGAAAAACGGTGAAGGTATTCAACACGTTGCCTTCCGGGTGGACAATTTGGAAGAGAAACTGGCCCAACTTAAATCACAGGGTATAAGATTAATCGATGAAAAACCCAGGCGGGGGGCCGGTGGCGCAAAAATAGCTTTTCTGCATCCCAAGGCAACCCATGGCACATTGGTTGAATTGTGTGAACGCGATTAGAGGGGAGTTGGCAAAGTAATGAGTATGCAGGAAAAGCTTAAACAGTTACAGGCGCTAAGGGAGAAGGTTCAGGCCGGCGGTGGTGAAAAAAGAATAACCAAACAGCACAGTGCGGGTAAAAAAACCGCCCGGGAGAGAATTGATTATATTTTTGATCCCGACACTTTTAAAGAAATAGATGTATTTGCCGGGGATCCTAACAAAAACCCCGGTGAAGGCGTGGTTACCGGGTATGGACTGGTAAATGGCCGGAAGGTGTATATTTATGCTCAAGATTTTACCGTAACGGGTGGTTCGCTAGGTAAAATTCATGCCCAAAAGATTTGCAAAGTGCTGGATTTAGCAATGCGCACCGGTGCCCCGGTAATAGGTTTAAACGATTCGGGCGGGGCGCGCATTCAGGAAGGTGTGGATGCTTTAAACGGCTATGGTGAAATCTTCTTCCGTAATACTATAGCTTCGGGAGTTATTCCCCAATTATCCGTTATCATGGGACCATGTGCAGGGGGTGCTGTTTACTCACCAGCTTTGATGGACTTTATATTTATGGTGGAAGGGACTTCCCAAATGTTTATTACCGGGCCGCAGGTGATAAAGGCTGTTACTGGTGAGGAAGTTTCCATGGAGCAACTGGGCGGAGCCTTGACTCACAACCAAACTAGCGGTGTCGCGCACTTTATGGGCGAGAATGAAGAGCATTGCTTGGATATGGTCAAAGAACTGTTGAGTTACCTGCCTTCCAATAACCGGGAGCAGGCACCATGTTACGAGGCCAATGAACCCTCAATCAAGCGCGATGAATTGCTCAATATTGTTCCGACCCAGCCCAATATGCCTTATGATGTGAAGAAAGTTATTTTAGCAGTTGTTGATGGTAGTGATTTCCTTGAAGTATTACCATTATACGCAAAAAACGCGGTTATCGGTTTTGCCAGAATTAACGGCCAATCAGTGGGTGTTGTGGCCAACCAACCGGACTTTTTAGCCGGGTGTCTTGATATCAATGCTTCGGATAAAATTAGCCGCTTTGTAAGGTTCTGTGATGCTTTTAACATACCACTGGTAACATTTATGGACGTACCCGGATTTCTGCCCGGGACAGCCCAGGAATTTGGTGGTATAATAAGACACGGTGCTAAAATGTTATATGCTTATTCAGAAGCTACGGTACCCAAAATAACCGTCATATTACGCAAAGCCTATGGGGGCGCTTACCTGGCTATGTGCAGCAGTTCGTTGCGGGCGGATATGGTTTATGCGTGGCCCACTGCAGAGATTGCGGTTATGGGGCCCGAAGGTGCGGTTAATATAATTAACCGTAATGAGATTGCCAACGCCGAAAATCCTGTGGAGGAAAGAAATCGTCTGGTGCAGGAATACCGCGATAATTTTGCTAACCCCTATGTGGCCAGTGCCAGGGGTTTTGTAGACGATGTTATTGACCCTCGGGATACCAGGGAAAAAATTATTGACGCTTTGGGTGCCCTGAATAGCAAACAGGAAAGCCGTCCCCGGAAAAAGCATGGTAATCTACCTGTATAGAGAAAATAGGACATACCTCCCCAACAAGGGGGTATGTCCACATTACAGTACTGCTTAAGGGAGGGGTTTGACAGACATTTTTTAATGGATACCCTAGCTGATTTCTTGAAAGTTTGGCAATAGTAAACGCCTAATAAGTAAACGCCTAATAACGGGAGGTTAAGAAATTGAAAAGAAACAAAATAACTATTATCGGAGCCGGTAATGTTGGTGCTACATGTGCTCACTGGGCGGCGACCAAAGAGTTAGGCGATATCGTTTTAATGGATGTCGTGGAAGGGATACCTCAAGGTAAAGGTCTTGATTTGCAGGAAGCTGCGCCCATTGAAGGTTATGACATAAATATCATGGGCACCAATAATTATGAGGATACAGCCGGTTCCGACGTGGTGGTTATCACAGCCGGTATCGCCCGCAAACCGGGTATGAGCCGGGATGATTTAGTAAATACCAATGTAAAAATCGTTAAATCATGTGCAGAACAGGCGGCCAAATACTCGCCCAATGCTTTTATCATTGTGGTAACTAATCCCCTTGACGTCATGGTGTATGCTGCATACAAGGCCAGCGGATTTCCTGCCAACCGCGTGTTTGGTATGGCGGGTGTTTTGGATTCAGCGCGCTTCCGCACCTTTATCGCACAGGAATTGGGTATATCTTATAAAGATGTCAGTGCCTTTGTTCTTGGTGGGCATGGTGACGATATGGTGCCCCTGGTGCGTTACAGTTATGCTGGAGGCATTCCCATTGAAAAATTAATCCCGAAGGAACGAATTGAGGCCATTGTTGAGAGGACCAGAAAGGGCGGTGCGGAAATAGTCAACTACTTAAAAACGGGCAGTGCCTTTTATGCACCCGGTGCTTCAGCAATAGAAATGGTAGAAGCCGTATTAAAGGATAAAAAGCGTATATTGCCCGTGGCTGCTTATTTAAACGGCGAATACGGTGAAAAGGAGATATATCTCGGTGTACCTGCCATTATTGGCGGATCCGGGGTCGAAAAAATCATTGAGGTGGACTTAACCGAAGAGGAAAAGGCTGCATTACAGAAGTCCATACAGTCGGTCAGGAAGGTAATGACCGTGGTGGATTAGATGCCCCTGTATAATTACAATATGACCGGGGAGGTTATAAAGATGGGAGAAACCAGGCGAGTAAAAATAATGGACACAACAATGCGGGACGGGCATCAATCTTTGTTGGCTACCCGTATGCGTACCGAACATATGCTGCCTATTGCGGAAAAAGTGGAGCAAGTTGGTTTCCATGCCGTTGAAATATGGGGCGGCGCTACTTTTGATTCCTGCATGCGTTTTCTCAACGAAGATCCATGGGAAAGACTGCGCACGGTTAGACGTCACTTTAAAAACAGTAAGCTACAAATGCTGCTGCGCGGCCAAAACGTGGTCGGCTATAAACACTATGCAGACGATGTGCTGGAAGAGTTTATTAAGAGAACGGTGGATAACGGCCTCGATATCTTTAGAATTTTTGACGCGCTAAATGATACCCGTAATATGGAAAAGGCCATTGAGTTTGTTAAAAGAGAAGGTGCTCATGCTCAGGGTACAGTTGTTTATACCATCAGCCCGGTGCATGACTATGATTTTTATATGCGCACAGGTGCTGAACTTAAGGAAATGGGTGTTGACTCGCTCTGCTTGAAAGATATGGCGGGTATATTAGCCCCCCAGCCCGCTTACGATATTATCAAGGGTTGGAAAGAAAAGCTTGGCATTATGGTGCAACTACATTGCCACTACACCAGTGGTATGGCCTCCATGACCTATCTGAAAGCTGTTGAAGCCGGTGTCGATGTTCTTGACTGTGCCATATCCACCATGGCTTTGCAGAGTTCACAGCCATCCATCGAGAGTATGGTAGCAGCCCTTAAGGATACTCCCTATGATACTGGATTGGATCTGGAATTACTCTCGGAAATTGCTGAATACTTTAAGGAAGTTCGCACCCATTACGCTGAATTTGATAACGCCAGCTGCAGCCCGGATACCAATGTGTTGACCTACCAAATCCCAGGTGGTATGATTTCCAACTTTATCAATCAGCTCAAAGAGCAAAATGCCCTGGATAAACTACCTCAAGTTTTGGCTGAAGTACCCCGAGTGAGGGAAGATTTTGGATACCCGCCGCTGGTTACCCCCTCCAGTCAGATTGTGGGTTCCCAGGCGGCGTTAAACGTGCTGCTTGGAGACCGTTACAGAATAGCCACCGATGAAGTCAAAAATTATATGCGCGGTTATTATGGACGCCCTCCCGCGCCGGTGAATGAAGAGGCCCGCAAGAAGATCATTGGCGATGAAGAACCCATCACTTGCCGTCCGGCGGACTTAATTGAACCGGAGTTGCCCAAGGCACGCGAAGAATGCAAAGATTATATGGAAAAAGAGGAGGACATTGTGTCGGTTGCTTTGTTCCCGCAAGTTGCTCCTAATTTTCTTAAGGAAAGAAAGAAGAAAAAGGAAGCCAACCAACAATAAAAAAGTAATATATAATACTATATACAAGAACAAACAAAAAACGATGAACAAAAAAGACCCTTTTGGGGTCTTTTTTGTTTTTTTTTCATTAAATCAAAATAAAATCAAAATAAGTTAAACATTTTAAGACAATAGGCTAAAGTAAAGTTTATTTTTATACTTTACATGACTATTTACTGTTAAACTATCATCTATATGAGTGATTTGCGTGGAGAAATTTTCATGAATTTCATAAATATATTACAGGAATATATTACAGGCAATGATGAGAAAGGAGCTCAGGGCGATAAAAAACGTTATTTTACTTCCGATAATAGATATTATGTAAACTACTTCTTGCTCTACTTACCTTTCTTGATTGGGAAAACACCTCCATGAATGCGTTTGGCGTCAGAAACGTTAAAGAACATATCCGGGCAGATTTGATCGATGATGTTCAACGCCTTATTAAAGTCTTTTCTTTTAATAAGTACGAATAAGATAATCCTTTCACCGTCTCTACCACAACCGGTAACACTGGTTACGCCGAATCCGGCTTGGCGCATTTGATTTACAACTTCATTTACCAGACTGTGGGGCGGATATAATTGAATTGATAAAAAGCCCATGGCTAACCGCTCTTCAATTAAGCTCCCTATGTAGTTACCGGTAGCGAAACCTCCAGCATAGGCTATTACTTTGCCCGGGTCATCCAGACCGCCTTTTAATACCTCATTTAATGCCAGCACAAATACCGATACTTCAAAAAAGCCTATCACAGCGGCTAAAACGCGGCGATCTCGCATTAACATCAAGATGCGTATGACGTCCAGGGACATATCAATCACCCTGGCGGTGAATATAAATAAGTATCCGTATATTATCGGCAACCATTGCTCCATAACTATCAACCATCCTTTCAAACTCCAAGTGCTTAAAGTTTGTGCTGTAATGCTAATATCTATGTCGTTATTACAAGGTTATCCGGATTATGGTTATTTAAAATGGGAACACGTAGGTGTTCCCACTAAATGCGGTTTTTAGCCTTATTGAATTCAATCTAACTTAGTTTTCCTATTTTATATTTTTTATTGTTATTACACTTTTCTATTACGTTATAATAATGGTTTAATAATTGCTGAGCACATCGTGTTGATGAGATATACTCGGCATTATTAAAGGCATTTTGACTCATTATACTCCATAAGTCCTCATCATGTAGAAGTAATTTCACCTTGCCGGCAAATTCACTTATATCCAGACCGGTTAAGAAACCATCGACATTGTCTACCACCATTTCAGATATACCAAAAGCCTTAACTGCTACCGTCGGTAACCCTGCTGCCTTGGCCTCACCCACCACTAACCCCTGGGTTTCAGTAACCGATGCAAAAACAAAGATGTGAGCACTGTTATATGCCTTGGCTATTTCCTCTTTGGATAAGGTACCGGTAAAGATAACTTTATTTAGGATGCCTAATTCCTTTGCTGAATTAACCAGCGCTTCCTTTTCAGGACCGCTACCAACCAACACCAATGTAGTTTGCGGGTATTCTAAGTTGATTTGACTAAAACTTTTTAATATAAATGAAAAATTTTTTTCTTTACCAAGTCTACCTACAGATATTAAAATTTTTTCGGTTGGTCCAATATTAAATTTTTTATACAACCAGCGTTTTTCTTTCGTTCTGAAACTATCGATATTAATGCCGGTAGGCAAAGCTTGTATTTCCGTTTTAACTCCCCACCTTTGTAAGTGGTCACCAATTATACCGGTGGGTACTATTACCAGGTCGCAATGGTTACAAAAATCAGCACAATACTTTCTTGTAATTCCTTTGGTTATGTTTTGACCGATGGGCACATAATGAACATACTGGTCATAAAGTGTATGAAAGGTGAAAACAAGCGGTATGTTTAATTTTTTGGCGCACCGTGCCCCCAGGCGTCCCAGCAAAAAAGGCGAATGAACGTGAATAACATCCAGGCCTAGTTTTTTTAAAGTGGGGCGTAAACGTATTGAAAACGGTACAGCCAGGGCATAATCATGATTTGTCGGTGCCGGTATGGACGAAAACCGGAAAACCTTTTTTTCATGCAAATGCTCTTGATGATGATTCGGATACTCAGGTGCAAAAATATATATTTCGTGACCAAGAGCCTGTAGTTCCTCGGAAAACGTTTCAATTGACCGGACCACGCCACTGGTGTACGGTCGGTAACTGTCAGTAAAAATACCAATTTTCAGGCTCAATAATTAGTCACCTCCTGGTCTAGTAACGGATTGTTATCGGGACACCAATAGAAATCCATATCTTTAATGCGCCAAAAACCGTCTTGTGATTTTTGTAAAGTAAACACTCCCCTACCCTTTTGTACATTTTTTGTTATAACGTCTATATCTTTCAAATATGCTGAGGCAACTGCTGTATTTCCATTTTTATAAACAATATGGCAATTCTCAAGAAAAGTCAAGCTGTACCAATCCGTGCTGGTTACTCTATATTTTTTAACCGAATCCAAAATATTATCTAGAGCGGGATCTGTATAAAACCTGCTTAATTCAACCTGGTAATTCGATTCGCTAGACCACCAATTATATTCCATCGCCTGTTTGATCAGTCGCATAATGTTATGTTCTTCATTATCAATAACGGTCGCTCGTGGGTCCACCGCGTATTGAGCACCGGCACAGTTTAGTGAAAACAGTAAACAGACGGCGAAAGTGATTAGGTATTTTACAAACAAAGCAATTGCCTCCTCCAATATGGTAATATAAGCATATATTACCATAAATAGTAAGCAATTGCTTTATTATTTTACTTTTATAAAAATCTTTTTTACAAGCCCCTTCTGTACTCCGGTCTTAACGGTATCGTTCCAGGTTGCGAAATGGCTTGCTCCAGTATAGTTATCAGACTATTCTTATCTTTATTTAATATCCCGCGTAAAGGCAAGTAATTGGAGGCGTGATTGGTTCTGAAAATACAATTGGTTAGGTCCATATTTTCCAGTAAACATTTCATTTCCCGTAGGATTTGCATGGCATCGGGCAGTATAAACTTACCTTGCTGTATCTGCCTGTATAAAACTGTGTTGGGAACAGGCATCAGGGTCAGCGCACCCAGGTATGTGGGGTTTATGGCAGTAATTACCTTGGCGGTTTCCAAAGCATGTTCCTTCCATAATGCAGTGCCTCCAAGTCCGTTGATGATAGTTACCGATAGTTCAAATCCAGTTTGTAGAGCTTTTCTCCCGGCCTGTATCATTTCTTTGGCAGATACCCCTTTACAGACAGTCTTTAATATGTTGTCACTACCGGTTTCTACGCCAAGATATAATAAACTAATCCCGGCGTTATGAATTTCCTTCAACTCATCCACAGATTTGGTCAAAATATCCTTGGGACCGGCGTACATGCTGATTCGCTTCAGACCAGGGAATTTTTTATAAAGATAAAAAGCTGTTTTTAAAATGAGAGGTGTATCCGCCGCCAGAGCGTCACCGTCTGCCAGGAAAACCTTTTTAATACCCTTCATTTGGGCTGAGCAAATATCTATATCCCCCTTGATTTCTTCCCATGTTTTTACGCGGTACGTCTTGCCTTTATACATGCCGCAAAAAGTACAGGCATTATGGCGGCACCCGATGGTGAGTTGGAAAATGAGGCTGAATGCTTCGCTGGGTGGCCTGAAGACCGGAGGTTCAAGATGCATGGAAGAATCACCTCCTACTAATTTTTTTAATGTCTGGGATGCTGCCGTACTCTTTGAATTGCCGAGGTCAGTGCAGCAATAACTTGGGCTTTGCCCCCTACTTGATCAAAAACCGCTTTTGTATAAACTCTACCAATATCAGTGACCACATACTTGGGGGGTAAATTATTTAGTGCCAGGGCCATAATATCATTTTTGCAGCGTTCGCATTTACAAGTGCCCGGGTTTTGGCTGGCGTATGCTTGTAAAACCTCATTAATCAATTCCTTTACAGCCAGTTCAGAATAATTAATTATCATAGCCGCCCGACACTCCTTTCAGACCACGGTTTAATAATCGCCCAGGCAAATGCCCAGTTGCCTGGCTACCCTGACCAGTTCTCCATCTACAGGCACTTTATTCAGTTCCCCTATGGCCTGCTCCAGTGGAACTGATTCGATATTTTGTCCCTTAAGACATACCATGCGTCCGAATTGACCTTCGGCAGCTAAATTTACCGCCCCTGTGCCGTAACGGGTGGCTAAAATACGATCATAGGCAGTGGGTGACCCGCCCCTTTGCAGGTGTCCCAGCACGGTTACCCGGGATTCCTTGCCTGTTGCGGATTCAATGGCCTGGGCCACCACATTGCCGATACCGCCCAAACGAATGGGATCAAAGCTATCCTCAACGCGTTTGCTAACCACCATTTCACCGCCCAGGGGTTTAGCACCTTCAGCCACTACTACAATGCTGAATTTTTTCTTCTCCCGGCTGCGGGCATTGATTTTCTCCACTACAACATCCATATTGTATGGTATTTCAGGTATTAAAATAACATCGGCTCCACCAGCCAAACCGGAAGCCAGCGCTATCCACCCGGCATATCGTCCCATTACTTCCAATACCATAACCCGGTGATGGGATTCAGCAGTGGTGTGAAGCTTATCAATGGCCTCGGATGCAGTGGTGAGGGCGGTATCAAAGCCGAATGTCTGGTCGGTGGCCGAAAGGTCATTGTCGATGGTTTTGGGAACACCCACGACCTTTAATCCCTGGTCATGCAATTCCTTGCCAATGGCCAGGCTGCCGTCGCCGCCGATAACGATAAGAGCTTCTATATTATGGATGCTAATGTTTTCAAAAACCCGGTCCGATACATCAGCAAAAACTTTTTCATTGCCTTTAACTACCGGATAATGAAAGGGGTTGTCGCGGTTAGTGGTGCCAAGAATGGTTCCGCCTCGAGGGAGTATTCCTACCACATCGGCTTCGGTTAACTCCCGGGCCTGGTTTTTAATTAGCCCGCCGAAGCCATTTTCAAAACCTACAACGCTCATTTGGTATTCTCGGATGGCTGTTTTGACAACAGCTCGAATGACAGCGTTCAGACCAGGTGCATCGCCACCTCCGGTAAGAACACCTATGCGTTTGACCATCGATTTAGCCATAGTTATACCTCCCTTAGATAATTACCCAGTTGAACATTTTTACCCTGATATCACCGATACCAGATCCGTGGCAAATTTTTCGATACTGGTGTTTATTTGATGGGGTTTTTCCAGCATCATCATGTGACCGGCCTGCGAGATTATTTGCAGTTGTGAGTTTGGAATATTATCGGCCAGGTATTGGCTGTATTTAGGTGGAGTTAAGCGGTCTGCGTCGGCTCCGATAACCAGCGTGGGTGTCATAATGTTTTTAATTTGTTCAATATAATTGAAACTGTCACAAGCCAAAAAATCGCTATAATAAATACTGGGCGCAGTATTTTCCATCTCTAATTCGGCCTGTCTCAATAACTCTGGATTGGTTGTATCACTGTAAGCAAAATTGATAAATTCGGGAAATAACTGGCCGGCCTTAAAGGTTTCCAGGATAGCAGGTGCTACCCGTAGCCTGGCACCGGTGCCGATAAGTATCAAGCCGCTTAATTTATTGGGAAAACGAAGGGCAAAATCCATGGCGATGGCTCCACCCATGGAATGTCCGGCTAAGATAAACCCTGTCCCCAGCGTCCGCTCGGTGAAATCATATAAAAAACTGCTATAATCTTTAATTTCCCGGCATGGCTCACCTTCAGAAATACCGTGCCCCGGCAAATCAACGGCTATAGTTAAAAACTTTTGCCCTAGTTCAGTAGTTTGATATGCCCAGTGTTTATGGTTGCCCCCGGCACCATGGACAAATATAATGGCGTGGTTACAATTCCCTTGGGGTACTCCGGCAGCATAATGAAATGTTTTGCTATCAATAACAACCTTAGGCACAAACTTGTCCCCCCTTGATAAAAAGGCCACCGGTTATTTATAACCGGCGGCTTCTTAGCTTGATTATGGAACCGGTTGCCAGCGTTCCGGCAAGGCCGTTTTAGCAAGTACACAGGATTGGGATTCTGTTAACTTATTATAACGTTAACGGATTAATGATGAGCATTACATGATTGTTTTTGTTTTTTATCTTCTCCGGTAAATTTGCTCCATTTAATGGCAAAGCCATAACAAATCGCCAGCAATGCTATTGAGGTTACCACCCCAAATACTAATCCCTGCCACCAACTTTCAAAAAACATATATACTCATCTCCTTCCCAATGAATATTATAACTCTATTCCGCTTGTGCGGACAAATCTTTTAAAGTCTTCTCCAATTTACCAATCGCCTCGCCATAACCCGCCCAATCACCGTTTTGCAGTTTGGTTTGGGCTTCGTTATATAAATTGTTCGCCGTATCTATTAATTCTTTTAACGTCGCTGGTGCTTTATCTACCGGTTCTTGGTCTGTAAGCGATGGCTGCTGGCCGTCGTTTGTGGTATCATTAATGGCGGTGCCGAAAATTTTGTTCAAAGCCGTGTCCAATGTGGGCTCCATGACGATCCGGTCATTGTGAGCCACGATTACCCGTCGCAACTCCGGCATCCTACTTTGTTCCGATTGCAGGTATAACGGTTCTACGTAAAGCAAAGAGTTTTCCACCGGTATGACCAGCAGGTTGCCCCTGATTACCGAGGATCCTCGCTGATTCCACAGGGTCAACTGTTGTGAAATCACAGTATCCTGATCGATACGGGCTTCTATTTGCATTGGTCCGTATACTAATTCCTGTTTTGGAAACTCATAAACCAGTAATTCACCATAGTTTGGATCGTCTGACCTGGCGGCCATCCAGCCAATCATATTGGTTTTGTTATTTGGCGTAAAGGGTAAAATCAACACGTATTCCGGCTTTTCGCTTTCCGGTAACTTGATGATGTTGTAATAAGGTTCCAGGGTTACTTCCTCGTTATAAAACTTTTCGGTGGGAATGTTCCACCTATCCTCTTGATTATACAATACTTCAGTATTGGTCATATGGAAAACCGTATATTTTTCCGCCTGGATATTAAACAGGTCGGCCGGGTAACGGATATGCTCCCTTAAATCTCCGGGCATTTCACTAAGCGGCTTAAAAACACCGGGAAAAATTTTAGCGTAAGTCTGGATAATTGGATCTTCATTATCAGACACATAAAAATCTACCTGTCCGGTATAGGCGTTGATTATCACCTTGACGGCATTGCGGATGTAATTGTTCCCGCCTCTGTAAGGCTCAGAATAAGGGTACATATTTGTTGTGGTATAGGCATCCCACATCCAGTGCAGGGCACCGGAATTATCTATCACGATATATGGATCACTGTCAAAACTAAGAAAGGGGGCCAGTTTGGTTACTCTATCCTTGATATTTCGATAATAGAGTATTTGGCTGCTGTTCTCCAAGTCGCTGGCCAGAAGTAGTTTATAATCGGCAAAGGCCAGAGCAAAAACTGCTTTACGCAAAAAATTATTTACTTTAACACCGTTTTTGCCTTCGTAGGTGGTATATGCGTTTTCAGTACCCACCGGATAGTCGAATTCCTGGGTTTTTGTGTTAACTATCACATAATTATCTGTTAGCTCACCAAAGTAAATCTCGGGTCGTGTTACCTTTACATCTATCTCACTGGATGGCGGAATATTTTTAATAAAAAGCTCAGGTAACCCTTCCGAGGTCATTTTGTTCACTGGATTCATGGTTACGCCATAACCGTGGGTATATTTGAGCCGTTCATTAATCCAGGTTTTAGCGGTGCTTGACAATTGAGCCTGATCAAGTTCCCTGGCCGCCAGCATTACCTGCCGGTACTCGCCATTAATTGTGTAGCGATCGATATCAATGTTTTCCAGCTCATAATATGGTCTTATTTCTTGTAATTGCTGGTATGTTTCCCGTAGCGGTCGCCAGTCCCAAAGCCGTATGTTATTAACCGTTTCCCGGTTGTTTTCTATGTCCGCAGCGCTGAGTACCTGTCCCGCCGGGAATTTTTTAATTTGTACCTGATTCAGGTTATATGCCATTCTGGTATATTTTATGGAATTGGCAATGTAAGGCGATTCCTTATTTAACTCATTTGGCTTTACTATCAAATTTTGTACTGCCGATGGGTAGATGCCGCCTAAAATTATTGAGGCTAATATCAACCCGCCGATACTATATAATATAAGCTTAAACCGGCGCAAAAAAATATTAATGATAATGACCAGGGCAATGAGCAAGGCGATAAAGAAAAGCGCTTTATAGGCCAGTAACCGGGCATGAATATCCGTGTAGCCAGGGCCGAAGGTGACACCGTTGCCTGAGTATAAAAGCATATATTGTTCCAATCTATAGCCCCAGGCCCGGACAAGGAAAAAAAGCGCCGCCAAAAATGAAAGATGCAGCCGGGCAGCCATGGAGTTAAAAACTTTACCAACCCCGTCTTTGCCGGTTTCAGATAAAAAGTATACCAAAGCCACGGTGAAGGCAGACAGAATAATAAACCAGGTAATGAGTTGGTATAAAAACAGGTAAAAGGGCAAATTAAATACGTATTTACCTATGTCATTGTTGAAGATGGGGTCGGTAACGCCAAAGGTAGTGCTATGCAAGTATTTCTGCACTATAACCCAATCACCGGTTACCGCGGAACTTACAAAAAAGGCTAAGGCGGTACTGATGGCCAAGTAGGTCAGCGTAAGCAGGCGAGGTGTCAAATATTTATTCAATGGTGATTGGTAAATAGTGATGATATCATCATCAGTTCTATTAATCTGGCGGGCATTAATGCTCTGCAGTACAGATTTTCTGGTTAGTATTAAGTTTACAAAGATGAATATTAAAGCCGACAGCCCTACCAGTAATCGCAGGCCTATCTCGGACAGCAGTATCGTTTTAAATATATTGATATAACCAAGGGATTGGTACCATAGCCAGTCAATATAAAGATGTGCGCCCCACCTGGCCACAAGCAAGAAAATTAATAAAGCTGCCACAACTATTGTTGTTAGCCACTTAAAGCCTTTTTGCAACTGATCTCCTCCTTATAAAATTTGGAACCTGACCGGGTGCAGGCCGTTAAGGCTAAGTTAATTGCATTTTACATTGGTTTTGCTGGTTTTTTTGTCTCATCTGCTTCGTGACGTATCTTTGCTTCGCATAGCTGGCAAAATGAAGGCACTTTTTTGGGCATATCTTCGTCATCGTCATCAAGAAAAGGATTTTTATTCTCTTCCACAATCTGATCCGGGTCAAACATTTTGCCACACATAATGCATCTTTTCATAGCCAATTGGACTCACCTCCGGTGATGTTTGTAATTATGATAATATTCTCCGTCGGAGGTGCGATTCCTGCAAACTTGAAAAGGCTATGTAAACAATACGAACAGCCGGTAGTTGGGCATCATTTTATATTAAAAGGCTTTCTTTAGCTCCTGGGCGATGGTTTCAGGTAGCAATACCGTCCAGGGGTCATCGTGCATTATTTGCATATGGGTAATATCACTGCCTACCAGGGGGAATATGGTGAACCTGCCCACGATCCTGACATGGATGGCAAAACCTTTATTCTCGTTGCTGGTAAAAAACAAGGCGGCGTTAAATGAAACGATGTTATTTTGGTTATAGTAACGTATTACTTTACATAGACCGGCGGCCAAGTCATTTAGGTCATCATCGGTGATATCAACGATGGTTTGTTTACCTGGCAGTATGCCCATTACATCGCCAATATGGCGTGGTGCAAAGGCGCATAGCCAGTGTACCTGCCCGGTTTGGCCAACATACCTGTCACCATTATTAATTTCACTGTTAATCAAATCTGTCCAATAATTGCTTTTGTGTTTAGTTAAGTAATTTTCCGATGCCCTGATTAACTGTTTGTCATAATTGCTGGGTTCCTTACCTGCCAACACTTGCAGGTGAGGGTGTATTAAGGATCCCCCGGCATAAGGCATATAATTCCATCCGATGGATAGGTAACGGGCTTCTTCCGGGTCGGTGGCAATGACTCTTTGTAAATAATTCAGACCGGCTCGGAAACTGTTTGCAATCAAATTCACATCAATTTCTTCCATGGGAATGTAATGTTGGGATGACATCACCACCAGTGAAGCATATTTTTCATAGGGGTTTAAATTAGGGATTACCGTAGCGTTACCCATTCTGATACGCCCCTCGGGGGCGATGTTCACGGGAAATTTGGGTGTTGCCTTATCCAATATTCCCGGACAAAACGGGCAAAATTTTTGTTTAGATTCTTCGACAAAGGGTGTCCAATCGTGCCTGTGTAATATAAATTTGCGAAAGGGAAAAATACGAGAGATTTGTCCCGTTAATGGGTCATATCGAATTTCACTTACTACTGTTTTAGGCGCAAAATTATTCATTGGATCCAAAAAGGTGGATTCATTCAAAGTTTTAATAAATTGTATTGACATTATTGGGCCCCCCGTTATTTGTTATCGGTATTGGTGAACTGTAGCATACTCCAATAGTGTTAAAGTTATTCTGGAATACCTGTGGAATATCTTATGTAAACTAAATAATGCTGTTTGTAAATACTTGTCCATTATATATATAACTATCCGCGTTGGATTGACTGTCTTAACAGCCAATCCAACGTTACATACGGTTATTTTTCCAAAGCTAACTGAACTAACTTGTTCACCAGTGTTTCAAATGATATGCCCGCTGCCCTGGCGGCATCGGGAAAAAGGCTGGTTTCCGTCATCCCCGGTATGGTATTGACTTCTAGAATATATGGTTGATCGTTGTTATCGACTATAAAATCAACCCTGGACAGTCCCCTGCAGCCAATAGCCAAATAAGTCTTAAGCGCAAGATCTTTAATTTTTTGCTGCACATTATCAGGCAATCGTGGTGGAATAATATGGTCACTTAGTCCAACAGTGTATTTCGCTGCATAATCATATACTCCTGTGGTCGAGAAAATCTCAATCAAAGGTAATACTTCCGGTTTCTCATTACCTAGAACCGAGGCGGTTACTTCCGTTCCATTCACCATTTTTTCCACCAGTATTTCATGGTCATACTGGAAAGCCTGGTCAATGGCGCTGCTAATACTGTCCTGGTGGTGCACGAATGAAATACCGATAGTGGAACCCTGGGTAGCAGCTTTAACCACAACAGGTAATCCCATGGCCAGTATTTTTTCTTTGAGTTTAACCTGTGCTTCCTGGTTGTACTCACTGCGTGTAATTGTGAAAAATTCCGGGGTTGGCAAACCCTCATACAATAAAATCTTCTTTGTGGCAATTTTATTTATGGCAGTGGCACTTGCTAATACAC
This sequence comes from Desulfallas thermosapovorans DSM 6562, assembly GCF_008124625.1. Classification (NCBI taxonomy): domain Bacteria; kingdom Bacillati; phylum Bacillota; class Clostridia; order Eubacteriales; family Desulfallaceae; genus Desulfallas; species Desulfallas thermosapovorans. The sequence continues at coordinate 55,277 of NZ_VNHM01000001.1, read as the reverse complement.
CAGGACCGGTATAAGGTATTTCCAATATTTCTAAAAGACCTTGAATGGTACCGTCTTCGCCATATTTGCCATGTAGGGCAATAAAAGCCAGCTCGATTTTTTTACTTTTTAAATTTTCCACAATGTTTTTATCCACATCAATTTTCACCGCATCATAACCATTGGATAGCAACGCCCGGTAGATTGCTTCTCCGGTGCGTAATGATACTTCCCTTTCCGCCGAGCGTCCGCCCAGTAAAACACCGATTTTGGGGCCCATTAAGCCACCTCCGAGATAAGTAGTTGTTTATATATATTCGGTTGGGTTTGTAAAAATCCTTTGTACACCACATATTTCCCTTGACTGTTCGGAAATATTATTTTATAATTACATTTGTCACAGTAATAAACGACATAGGGGAGTAGCTCAATTGGTAGAGCAACGGTCTCCAAAACCGTGGGCTGCGGGTTCGAGTCCTGTCTCCCCTGCCAGTAATAAAGTCCTTGAATTTCAAGGGCTTTTTTGTATGTTCGCCTGAAATGTCTGCCGAGCCGGTGGGTTGAAGGAAACCCTGTCAACTAACTAGCGGAAGACAACCCATAGGCAAGGGCTCGATTCGATATAAAAAACGCAGGAACATGCTGAAAAGCTTCCTGCGTTTTATGTTAATAGATTGAGTTGCATACCGTGTTTCGATCCGAGTCATATGTGTGGGACATAGTTTTGGGTTTCTGTTTATAGAATACCTTCGGTTTTTAATTCGTCCGTTAACTGCTCCACCAACTCCCGGGGCATACTGAAAGAGTGCTCATTGTCCGGGAACACACCTTCACGTACTTCGTTGGCATAGGTGTTTAATGCCTTTTGCATTTCTTCACCCAAATTGGCATAGCGTTTTACAAACTTGGGTGTATATCTATCAAACAGTCCCAACAAATCATGGATAACCAGTACCTGACCATCGCAGTAATTTCCGGCCCCAATGCCGATGGTGGGCACCTGAACACTTTCCGTGATTATTTTAGCCACCGGGCTGGGTATGGCCTCCAGAACGATAGCAAATACACCCGCTTTTTCCAGAGCCAGCGCATCTTTGACTATTTGTTTAGCATCCTTAAGGTTTTTACCCTGTACTTTAAAACCACCCAGTTGAGCAGCGCTCTGGGGTGTTAAACCAATATGACCCATTACCGGTATGCCGGCTCTGACCAAGGCGGCCACGGTATTTGCTATTCGTTCCCCACCTTCCAATTTAACGGCATCCATACGTCCTTCCCTAATAATCCGGCCTGCATTGGCCATAGCTTGCTCTGCATTTATTTCATAAGTCATGAAGGGCATGTCACCCACCAAGAAAGTGTGTTTACCTGCGTTGGCCACCGCCTTGCAAAACACAAGCATGGTATCCAGATCAATTTGTACTGTTTTTTCATAGCCCATCATGGTATTGGCTGCAGAATCGCCCACAAGTATCATATCTATATCGGATTTGTCCACCTGGGACATCATGGCAAAATCATAGGTTGTTACCATGGTGATTTTTTTACCCTGCTTTTTCATTTCCTTAAACTTTAGTATACTGGCTTTTTGTTTCTCCACTTCATTCACTCCTTATAGCAATTTGCACTATTGTTCCTATTGGGCCATATAATTATTAGCAGAGTCATTTTCAAAAATTTTTATAAGAGTTATTTTTAATCTGGTGACATATGTTCAATAAATGATTATGCTTGGACGACAAAAAAACCTCCGGACAAGTCCGAAGGATGTAACACTCCTTTTACAAACCCGTCTCGGTCCAACCGGCTCCAAGCGGAGATATATTAGATTAACCCATAAAAGCATCACCTACCCAACCAGCTGAGAAATTGGTACGGTTCCAGAACGGATACCGTCCAATATAAAATAAATTTTAACATATCATGCAATGTTGTGGCAATATTTTTATAATTTTTACTACAGCTGAAATTTTTAATCAGTGTATTCAACATGGTATAAAAAATAAGGCTGGCTTGTTACAACCAGCCTATTTTTATACTGCAATATCTATTTTTCCGCTTCGGCTTCCGCTTTAGCCTTTTGTATGATTTCCTCGGCCAACTTGGCGGGAACCTCTTCATAGCTATAAAACTCCATTTTGAATTGCCCGCGACCCTGGGTCATGGACTTGAGATCATTGGCATACTTGAACATTTCCGACATCGGCACATGGGCTTTTACTACGGTGCCATCTTCAACCTGGTCAGTACCCAGCACGCGACCGCGTTTGGTATTAAAGTCGCCGATAATGTCCCCCATAAATTCGTCCGGTACGGTTACCTCAACATACATTATGGGTTCTAAAAGGGCTGGCTTGGCCAAGGGAATCGCCTTTTTAAAAGCTAAAGAGGCGGCAATTTTAAAGGCCATTTCAGATGAGTCAACACTATGGTAAGAACCATCATACAATGTGGCTTTTAAGCCCACTGTGGGATAACCGGCCAGGGCACCTTCCAGCATAGCTTCCCTTAAGCCCTTTTCCACTGCGGGGAAGTAATTGCGAGGTACTGCACCGCCAAAGACTTCTTCATGGAATTCAAAGTCACCTTCAGCCAGAGGCTCGAACCTTATCCATACATGGCCGTACTGCCCGCGACCACCGGATTGTTTTTTGTGTTTACCTTCCACTTCCACTTTGGAACGGATGGTCTCCCTGTAGGGAACCTTGGGTTCTTCTGTAATCACGTCAACACCATAACGACGTTTTAGATTATGAATCATAATATTTACATGAGCCTCACCCATGCCGGTGAGAAGGGTCTGCTTGGTTTCAGCATTTTTTTCCACCCTGAGTGATGGATCTTCTTCCAAAAGTTTGTGCACTGCATCGCCCAATTTATCCTCGTCGTTCTTGCTTTTGGGAGCAATAGCCAGGGTGTAGTTGGGTACCGGGAAGTCAATTCCCTCCAATGCCTCTTTGTTATCTTTATCACACAAAGTATCGCCGGAACTGGTGTCGGTTAACTTGACCACCACCGCCAAATCCCCACAGGCTACCTGAGAAGTTTGTTCCGAATGTTTGCCGCGCACGAATAATACCTGGCCTATTTTTTCGTTTTTCTCTTTGGTAGCGTTATAAACTTGGGTGTCTGCTTTTAATGTGCCACGGAAAACCCGAATAAAATTCATACGACCTACGTAGGGGTCGGCCAGAGTTTTAAATACCAGTGCGGCCATCGGTCCTTCCTCGCATTTGGGGGCCGGCAGATATTGAGATAAAAAGTCGCTTAATTGTGTAATGGCCATATTTCTGGTTGCAGACCCGCAGAGCACCGGGACGGCCTTGGCTGTGGCGATACTATTATGCAGTCCCGATTTAATCTCTTCGGAGGTTAATTCCTCCCCTTCCAAATACTTCATGGTTAGGTCATCATCGCCCTCGGCCGCGGCTTCCACCAATTTTTCACGATACTCCGCCAGTTGATTCTGCAGTTCAGCAGGGATGTCAATTTCTTTAGGTTTGCCACCTTTATCGAACTCATATGCCCTTTGGTTAAGTACGTCCACGACGCCTTTGTAATCCAGTCCCTCCCCTATGGGAAAGTTTATGGGGACAAAATTTGCCTTGAATTTAGTGTTTAATTCATCCATTAACTTGGAAAAACTGGCGTTTTCCCGGTCCATTTTATTAATGAAGGCCACCCGGGGCAGTTCACTCTTTTGGGTTGACTTCCAGATAATCTCATGCTGGACCTGGACACCGTCCACGGCCGAGAATACAAACATTGCTGTATCGGCTACCCGCAAAGCACCTTTCACTTCGCCTATAAAATCGGAAAACCCTGGGGTATCCAGAAGGTTTAATTTAACATTGTTAACTTCAGCGGGCACCAAGCTGGTGTGTACCGTGGATTGGCGTTGTGCCTCTTCGGGATGATAATCCGACACGGTGGTGCCGTCTTCTACCCTGCCAATTCGATTTATCACTCCGGTGTTGAATAGCATTGCTTCCACCAGAGATGTTTTTCCCGCACCACCGTGACCTACAATGGCGATGTTGCGGAGTTGTTCGGTAGTATAGTTCTTCAAAACATGTGCCTCCTTTTGTAAATAATGGTTTCCTTTTAAGTGCTTTTCTATACTTACAGGCATCCAAAACCGGCCAAAATTGGTTACAAGCAAAAAATAGCCCGCCAGGGCTCCTTTGGATGCCAAGAAGTGAGAAACGAGATACGAACCTATTTTGCTCTTCATTATTTCTACAAGCTCGTCATAAATTCCTTGTTCAAAGTGATACACATAAAAATTTTTTTGCTTGTTTTTGCTGTGTTTTCATAGTCTTTCGATTAGTGACATAAATATATGTTAGCCTTTTGAAAGGATGGTAATATATGGCGGGTTATTCGTTTTTGCAAGGGGCTTTTATATTATTGTTGGCCGGTATAATTAACCGCTTTTTAGGTTTCGGGTATCAAATAGCCATGATGCGTTTAATCGGTCCAGAAGGTGTGGGACTGTTTAACATGGTATTCCCGGTATATATTATGATGCTTGTATTAGCCAGCGCCGGAATACCCCTGGCTATAGCCAAACTTGTGGCTGAAGAGGTAGCAAATAACAATATGCCCGGTGCCTACAGGGTTTTTAACATTTCTTTGTGCATATTAATAATCACCAGTGTTTTTTTTACTCTGGTTTTGATCCTGGGTGCTCCCATGCTAACAAAATACTATTTTCCCAATCCAAGTGTGTATTACTGTTTGATCAGCCTCGTGCCCGGGATTGTCGTGGTTACTTTGTGCTCAGCTTTTCGAGGGTTTTTTCAAGGTTTACAAAAAATGTCTCCCACGGCAATTACCCAGACAATTGAACAATTGGTAAGGGTATTGTCAGGTCTAGTATTCGCCTATTTTATGCTTCCTCTGGGTATTGAGTACGCTGCAGTCGGTCTTTCGGTGGGAGTTATACTGGGCGAATTAACGGGTTTCATCCTTATGTTGAGAATTTATATCCACCATAGACCCGTGACCTTACATTATGCACCGGGAGCATGGCGCAGGGTATTTCATTTGGGTGATAGTATAAAAAAAATCTTTACACTGGCTATACCGGTAACTCTTACCAGAATTGTTGCCACAGCACTGATGTCGATTCAGGCTGTATTAATACCTCAGCGATTGCAGGTGGCCGGCCTATCAATTCACCATGCCACCAGTGCATACGGGCAGTTTGTGGGGATAGCCGAGGCGCTTTTATTCATGCCCGGTGTTTTAACCATGGCCCTGGCTACGTCACTGGTACCGGCCATGTCCGATGCCGTAGCTGCTAGAAATATGACTTTAGCCAGGTCACGTATATGGGACGCTGTAAGATTAACATTACAGGTGGGTGTGCCTGCTGCATTTATTTTTCTTTTGTTGGCGGACGAGCTTTGTGGTGTCCTTTTTGGTTACGCCCAAGCAGGTAGTATTTTAAAAGTCTTAGCGTTAGCCGGCCCGTTTTTATACCTACAACAAACCACTACCGGTATTTTGCAAGGTGTTGGCAGAGCTGATGTACCATTTAAAAATCTTTTGATATCATCCCTGGTATGTATCATGGGAATTTACTACTTAACGGCAATGCCCCAGTTTGGCATAGGAGGTGCTGCTGCCGCGGTGGCCATTGGTTATATGATTATGCCTGTATTAAACATGCTTCAGCTTCATAGGATGAATTTGTTTTTCTTTTCTATTAAGGAAAATGTGTTTCTACCTTTACTGGCTTCACTGGGTATGTCCCTTGCAATTTTTTATCTGAAAAAGATTCTCTATGGCTATAATGTGAATGACGGTTTGGTATTATCTATTTCCCTGGCGACTGGTGGGTTCGTGTATTTAAGTTTGATGTTGTTAATTGGCGGCATTAATGACCAGGACAGGGAAAAATTTAGTTTACTGTTTAAATTAAAAAAGCGTTAAATATCTTTAGTGGGAGTTTGTCGTTGTAACATTTTATGAATATAGTCAATGGCTTTAAAATTTGTTAGGTTATAATGTAGCGGTGTTATTGATATATAATTATTTTTTACTGCTTCCACATCAACATCAACTTTAACTCCAGGGTCTTCGGGAACCGTATCTTCGGGCTCACCGGCCAGCCAGTAATAATCATTGCCCCTGGGGTCCGTTCTTTTATGGAAAACGTTAACATATTTACGTATAGCCAACCTGGTTACCTTTATACCCACGGGTTTACCAGGTGGCACGTTTATGTTAACTAAAATATCTTGGCTATCCCGGCCGGCGTTAACCAATAAAGGTACTACCTGTGCTGCAAATGCGGCGGTGGGGTTAAAATCATTGCTTTTGAAACTAGCCAGGGATATAGCTACTGAGGGAATGCCATTGATGATTCCTTCAATGGCGGCCGACACTGTTCCTGAATAAAGCACATCTGTGCCTAAATTGGCACCTAAATTTATACCTGAAACTACAATATCGGGTTTCTGAGGCAGTAATGCTTCAATGGCCAGTTTAACACAATCAGCCGGTGTGCCGTTTAATGACCAACCATGGCTACCATCCGGAAAGGTAACCTTTTTGGGCCGTAAAGGTTTGTGCGCCGTTATACCATGTCCGGCGCCGCTTCTTTCTCGATCCGGTGCCACCACCGTAACTTCCCCCAAAGTGGCCAGTGATTCCCTTAGTGCTTGTAATCCGGGGGCGTTGATGCCGTCATCATTGCTAATCAAAATGCGCATGGTATCCTCCGTAACCTTAAAACTCGTATATGGTAATGGTTAAGCTGTTTTCTTCATTATTTTTGGTAAGGCCGAACATGATTTTTTTATCCTTCAGGTTTTTGTTTAAAAAGTCTATTACTTTATACATATCTTCATACATGGAAAACGATTTAAAAGCAATCAGTTCCAACTTACCCTGCTCTATATCTGCATGATCCAATATGCTCTCCCCCTATTATTTCCTGATTAATGAAAAGGCTTCTGCTCTGGTGGCTTCATTGCGTTGGAATGACCCTCGCACTGCCGATGTAAGGGTTTTTGAACCGGGTTTGCGTACGCCGCGCAATGTCATACACATGTGTTCTGCTTCAATTACCACCAGTACCCCATGTGGATTTAATTTTTTCATGATGGAGTCCGCGATTTGAGAGGTTAACCTCTCCTGCAACTGAGGCCGTTTGGAATAACCCTCTACCACCCGAGCCAGTTTTGATAGACCGGTAATATTGCCCTTACGGGGTATATAAGCTACATGAGCTTTGCCGTAAAAGGGCAGTAAATGATGCTCACACATGGAGTAAATGGGAATGTCCTTGACCAGTACCATTTCCTCGTGCTCTTCAGAGAACATTTTCTGCAAATGCCTTTCCGGGTCATCCCAGAGCCCGCAAAAAATTTCATTATACATACGGGCTACCCGGGCCGGGGTTTCCTTTAAACCTTCCCTGTCCGGATCCTCGCCGATGGCTTCCAGCATCATGCGTACAGCTACTTCTATTTTTTCCATATCTATCATTATAATATCCCCTTTCCTGCGACATTTGTTGTAGATATTAGTGTTTCCCAGCAACTTTAGTATTTCGCCATTTTGCGAATTCGTCCTTCTTGTAAATAAAAAAAGACCCGGTGTAATAAACCGAAGTCTTTCCCAGTTAATCCTGTAATTATTATTTTAATAATTTATAATCCAAAAGCTTTACGGTAGCACTCCGCCGCTTCACTTATTTTGCCCAATTCATTTAACAACTCCCCTTTTATGCCCCACAATTCATAATCATCTTCCTCAGCCGGTAAGCTCTCACAAAGTGTTAACGCTTCTTGATATCTTTCCAGAGTGACCAAACATCTAATTTTATTTAGCGCTATAACCTTTTTATTTTTTTCATTTGTTTCCCATTGTAGTGCTTTATCATAGTATACTACAGCTTCATGGGTTTGGCCGGTGGCTTCCAAACACATAGCCAAATTATTCTGCAATGTAGCGTCCCCAGGATGATTTGTGGCCATCCTTTTTAAATATTCTACCGCTTTTCTTTGCTGGTTTGTTTTTATATAACAGGCTGCCAGGTTGTTTAGAATGTCATAATCATTGGGGTCCAGTCCACGGGCCAATTCATAACAGGTTTGCGCTTCTTCAAATCTATTCAGCATAAACAAGCTGTATCCCTTATTATTTAACAGCCCGGGGTTGTTAAGTCCCATACTCTGCGCTTTTTCGTAATACTCCACCGCTTCACTATGCCTGTCCAATTTACTAAGAACGCATCCTATATTAAAGTATAAAACAGCATCAGCTTTTTCTTGTCCCAGTAGCTGCATAAAAATTGTTAATGCATCATTGGCATAACCTTTATCCAGCAAGTCCAACCCAATTCTCTCTAAATTCCTTTCATCTGCTTGATCGAAACTTTGGACGGGTTTAATATGATATTTTTTTGCTGCTTGCTTTACTCCGCAGGTATTTAGCCAGTATAGAAAGCTGCCTATATTTTCCTGTCCAGCAGCTCTTTTCCAGTAATAAACTGCTTTATCTACCTGTCCCTTTTTTAAATATAACCGGCTGGCATGTAAATACAGTTTTTGGTCGCCTGGGTCCTCGTTAAAAGCTCGTTTTAAGATATTAAGTGCATTGGTTTGGGAGCCCAGTTTTTCCATCACCACGGCAAGACAACAGAGTATGAATACGCCAATGTTATTGCTTTTAAGATTCCTGATGATACCTCCCATTTTTACACCTCCATTTATGGTTTAGTGATACGTTCGATAATAAAACAACCATATCCTTCCATATAATCGTAAAAATATTGTAACTTATTGGAATCTATTAGGATGCATTATGTCCGCTTATCTATTGCATAATAAGATGAATGGAAAAATTGGGGGTTGATATCTTGGAAAAGAAAAAGGACAAGAGCAGTAAAAAAACGGGCCTGACCTTTGTGGAAGAGCCTACTGGATCAGCATCTTTAATTAACCTGGACGGGCAATGGGATCACGACTTCACCGACCATGATGAAAACGCCGGTAAATAAAACCGGCTATTTTTTTCTTTAAGCATATTAGTTTAATCTGTACATAGAATTTAAAATAAACAGGGAGGTACGGTTAAAATGGTATCCTTGAATAGTGAAAGAAATTACCCGCTGTTAAATTTACAGGCTATTATGAAGGGGGTACTGGCGGCGTTGATTATCACCGTGCTGGGCAGTGCCGTACTGGGTATTGCTTATCATGTTACAGGTCTTGCTGAAAAAACACTCCCCCAGGCTTCAAATGTACTTTATTATTTAAGTGTTTTCGTAGGTAGCCTATTAAGTGCCCGCTGGGCGGGCTGTAAGGGTTTAGTGCATGGTATTGGCGTTGCCGTTATATTTGTGTTATTTGGTTGGTTAATTGCTCATTTCCTTTTATATACTCAAAATGTATCAAGTGCTTTATGGCAAAAAGCTTTGTTTTCCTGCCTGATCGGTTCTGTTGGTGGAATATTGGGTGTTGGCGTGGCACGCTGATAGTGCCGGGGATTTAATGAAAGAAATTCTTTTATGACGTTTTGAGCCCAGGAAAGGCGTGAATATAAGGTTGAAAGGAGCAGGTTTAAGTACCTGCTCCTGTTTCATCATTTGATAATTTTCATTAGCCAGTTGCGCAAAAAAGAAGGAAGCCGCATATAATAAACCCGCAATACATTCACTCTCCTTCACCGGTTATTATTATCTATATTAATAATATTTGAAAGGTATCCCTGATGTGCAGTGCAATAATTAACAGTTTAATCCAAGCCAGTTGATTAATTTATGCTTGATTTCATCGATATCACCGCTCATATAAGATTTAACGGGTAAAGAATTTAAAAAAATTTGCCCGTATCTTTTTTTTATAATGCGCTTATCCAGGACGATTACCACTCCCCGGTCCTGTTCACTTCTAATTAACCTTCCGAATCCCTGTTTAAAACGAATAACAGCGTTGGGCAGACTTATGCTATAGAAACTATTGTGTCCTTGTGCAGCCACTTTTTCGTTTCGTGCTTCCAGTACCGGGTCATCAGGTGGGGCAAAGGGCAGTTTGACAATTATCACATTAACCAGAGCATCACCCGGTATGTCTATACCCTCCCAAAAACTGAGGGCTCCAAATAGAACGCTACGTTTGTTTTGATAGAATTCATTAACTAATTTGGAACGACTACCATCTAACCCCTGTCCCAAAACACATATATCCGCTTCGTCTAAAAGTGATTTAATTCTATGGTATGTTTCCCGTAATAGTTTATGTGAAGTAAACAGCACCAGCGTTCTGCCTTCCGTGGCAATGGTCAGTTTATAAATGGTATCTGTTAAAATTTTCATATAGTCCCGGGTATTGTTTTCGGGTAAATTGTCAGCTATGCAAAGCAAACATTGTTGTTCATAGTTAAACGGTGATTGGACAATGATCCGTTGCAGTGCATTATCGGGCATACGGTTTAATCCACATTGTTGTATAAAATGGTCAAAGCTATTATTAACTGCAAGAGTTGCGGAAGTAAGTACAACAGTTTTAGGTTTATTAAAAAAATGTTCATGAAGTATTGCACTGATATCTATGGGTGTAGCGTGTAATGTACAATGGTAGTTATTTTTATCTAGCGGTGCGCCGGAGTTGGGTGCTTCGACCCAACAAACATAATTTTCCTCCGGCGATTTTAAGATGAATTCAAGATCGGCCAAATACCCGTTGCCCGCCGTATAACTGATATTAATATCCTGCAGTTTCTCTTCCCAAGCATTGTTGGTCACTGCCCATATCTCCAACCAGTTGGCCAGTAATTTTAAACAGGACAAATAATTACGCATATGGAAAATCATGTTCTGATATTCGGCCTCGGTATCTGCAAGTATGCTATTTTCCTGGTGTAACCTTACCCTTATCTGGTAATAACCCTGGTTTGGATTATGCTTATGGATAGTTTTAATAAAAAGGTAAAAAAAAGTATTAATGCTGTGCTGTAATTGATATTTTGCCTCTTCTGCCTTTTTAACGGCTTCAAGCCAGCGGTGGCCATCCTGGGGCGGTGCCAGCTCATTAAACTTTTTAATGCTTTTACTTGTTATGGCCAGCCACTGCAATAAATCCGCCAGGGAAATATTTTTACCCATATGTTTGGCTGCGGTTTCCTCGATATTGTGTGCTTCGTCCATTATTACCGCTCCGTGCTCCGGTAATATGCTAATTTCGGAAACAATGTCGGCGAAAAGCAGTGAATGGTTTATAATAACCAGGTGGGCGTTTTCCGCGTTTCGCCGGGCTCTGGTAACAAAACAATAACGGGTAAACCAGCGACAGGAACCGCCCAGGCAGGTATCGCGCTCCGAGCATAGCTGCTGCCAGGTATCATTATCCTGACCGAACAGGTTTAATTCAGATTTATCGCCAGTATCAGTATACTGCAACCAGGTAAAAATACGGGCCAATAGTGTAGCCTCATTGGCGGTCACATTTGCCGGGTGGGTTATTAAATTTATAAAACGGCGCAAACAGATATAATTAGATCGTCCTTTCAGTAGTGCTGCTTGAAAGGGTAGTTTAAGCATATTTTTTAACAACGGAATATCTTTATGCCAAATTTGTTCTTGCAGGGTAATGGTGTTGGTGGCAATCACTGCCCGCTGGTCATGCTTTATCGCCCAGAGTAATGTTGGCAGGAGGTAAGCAATGGATTTACCGGTACCAGTACCTGCCTCCACCAATAAAATCTTCTGCTCCTCCAGGGACCGGGCGACGGCTCGAGCCATTTTAACTTGTTCATTGCGATGTTGATAGTTGGGTAAGAGCTGTACCAGTGGGCTTTGGGGACCTAGCAAGTGCTCGATCTGAAAATGGTTTTGATTATGTATTTCTGGAGTAATGTGCCCGGTGTTCTGTTCAATAATAACCGGTTCTTTAAAGGGTATACCTTTAGTGATTTTCCCATCTGGGATTATTTTTATTTTATCCTTTATAATAGATTCAAAGATGTGTGCCAATGTGGAGTGGCCGTACTGTAACAGTGGTAACAATTGCAGCAATACGTCACGTGGCAAGGCCTCGGTTTTCTTCTTGAGTGCAAAGAACAGGTCAGTGGCCGCCAGCGCATCATCAAGTGCCCGGTGTAGGGGTTTTTGCTGCAGTTGAAGGAATTGTACCAGATTAGCCAGACTGTAACTGGGTAAACCGGGCAGTATTAGCCGGGCAAATTCCAAAGTGTCCACGTTTTGGGTAAATGGTAGTTGGCCCAGGTTGGCCGTTAAAAAGGAACGGTCAAAATCGATATTATGTCCCACCAGCGGGCATTGTTCCATAAAATTGTACACACTGGGAGCCACTTGTTCCATGGTTGGACTGGTTGCTAAATGTTTATCCTCTATACCGGTTAATCTCTTTATTTTTAGCGGTATTTTACACTGGGGATTCACCAGCGTGTTAAAGGTGTCTACAATTTTTCCGTTAACCACTTTTACCATGGCTATTTCAATTATCTTATCATTTGCAGGGTCGAGCCCTGTGGTTTCCAGGTCACAGGCTATAAAATTCAACAATGTTTCACATCCCACAACAACGAGTATCTTGCATTACAAGTATTCTTGCCGCACTTGTTTTATCCTGCACAATAACTTATAAAAACCGGGGAGATGATTATGTGTCAAGTCAAAAAATAAATCTATTAGAAGCCCTTGATTTATTGGAATTAGTACTGGGGAAAGATTGGCTTGAGGAGAATTTAAAAATAATAAAAGATGGCAGTTATAGCCACGGGGGGTTCGGGAGAAATATCGATTTTAAAGCACTTGGGATTGCCCATGTTGGAAAAACGTGGTATAAAGCCAGAGAGGAAACCATTGGCATGGAGATAGCAGGGGGGGGCTTGCCCGGGCCGTACTCGTTATCAGCAGCAGCCATGGCAGCTGATATTAAGGTATTAAAAGATAATATTGGCTTTGATGGCATAATCGATGCCTTAAAGGACCCCAAGCTCTCGCTGATAGCCATGCAACAAATGGCTATAGCATCCGGTTATGCTCTAAAAGGGTATAACATTGATTTTACCGGGCTAAATGGGTTGGACGGTCTGCCTTTTCATGGTAGTGCAGCTCCAGTGAACGCCTTTATAGCCCGGGGCGGGGATAACGAAGTAATGATTATGTGCATCGATGTAAATATGCAAGGTGTATCCAGCGAGGCGGTTTCATCTATCGCGAATTATTTATATAAACAAGAGGGGCAAGTGGAAGGAACGATAAAGCAAAGGGTGTTATATTTACATGTGGGGGATACATTAAAAGAGGCCGTAAACCTGCTGCAGCATTGGACAGACCATGCCAAAATTACGCGGTTGACCGGGGATTACGGTGTTCCGGTGCTGGTATATACTACCGGCCTGAAAATAATAACCAACCTCCCCGTTTACGTTCGGTGGGGCAGGTTGGTTAAAGGAAGTAACGAAACATTTATACAGTATGTTTATATCCCCGATGAGGTAATTCTCCCGGTTTAGCTATAAAAAATAAAATCCTCCGCTGTAATGTGTAGATGTGTATTTTCACAGGTTTGGCTGCCTGCTTTTACTGGCAATCGCAACGATGTTCGGTAAGTACCGGTCTGATAAGCAGGGCAGCCTTTTCTCCCCAGTTGCCCGGCCCCGGGTATAGTAAACGAAGGGTTAAGGCAATACCATAAATCTGGCCGTGCAAATAGGCCGCATAATTATTACCGGTGGAATTTAGTTCCATATTTTTTTGTAGTTGAACTACCAGTTGCTGTAAATGGGCGTATACGGTTTCCGCTTGCGAATATTTATCTCCGGTAGACTTAATTTCTACCGTGTGTATTTTATTATCATTCATAGTTTTCTCCATGTTATATATAAAAAAATTATCCAGATGATGTTTGGCGCAAAATTTATTTATCGGTATTAGTTACAACTTGGTTTGCGGCCATGTATTCTAAAATAGCATAGGCTGCGGTATAATGGTCCATTTCTTTATGGGCCACTTTATCCAGCAGTTCATTGACTCGACCCGGCAAATGCAGTTGTTGCAAAACCCTTTGCTGCCATTTGTAATTGACAATATCAAGGGTTTCCGACCGCCTGCGCTCCTGACGTTTTAACTCCAGTGAATTATTCGTACCATGCAATTGGTTCTGGCGGTGCTTTTCTATTGCTTGCACCAATTCAGCAATACCTGTACCGGTAAGGCTTGAGCATAATTTAACAGGTGGCCGCCAAGTGATACCGGCACGCTGTTGGTCAAGCATAATTTCAACCTCGGTGGCAATTTTGTCAGCGCCGGGCAGGTCACTTTTGTTTATGGCGAACACATCAGCAATTTCCATAATACCGGCTTTGATGGTTTGGATGGCATCCCCCGCTCCTGGGGTTAATACCACAACTGTGCTATCTGCCACATGCATGATATCCAGTTCCGCCTGCCCTACTCCCACTGTTTCAATAATGATCCAGTCAAAACCGAAGGCGTCCATGGCTTTAACCACATCTTTGGTTGTTTTGGATAACCCGCCGAGGCTGCCCCTAGTGCCCATACTCCGGATAAAAACACCTTTATCCAGCGCGTGCTGTTGCATTCTAATCCGATCACCCAGCAAGGCGCCACCGGTAAAGGGACTGGTGGGGTCGACGGCGATAATACCCACAGTGTTTCCTTTCTTGCGCAGTTCTTTGACCACCTGGTCCACCAATGAACTTTTACCTGCCCCCGGCGAACCGGTGAAGCCTATAACGTAAGCCTGTCCGGTGCGCGGGAAAAGCTCCTTTAAAATCAATTCATGTTCGTCAGACTCGTTTTCCAGTAATGAGATGAGACGGGCCAGTGCACGGGTTTCTCCAGCGTTAAATCTATCTATCAACTCTTGCATAGATTAGTACCTCCTTGATTTGCGTAACATGTTTTTATATATATCTTATTGCAATTTTCTCCGGCAAATGGTCAAAATCCTGTTTGAATTATCTAAATTTTTAATTGAAAAGCCCCCCTGAAACCCGGGAGGGCTTAATCACCTGATTTATATTGTATTTTTCCGTTTGCGCCTTAATTTTAACCATTAAAGAAATAATCATTTTCCTTTCTGGTATTTATAAATAAAATATTTTTAATCAAATTAATATCGTTAATAACCTAATCTCCTCTCCCTTTCTCCGCTGTATCATGGATACAGCTATCTTTTTTTAGAACCTTCAATATATTTTTCCGCTGCTACCGCTGCTATGGCCCCATCGGCCACAGCGGTGACCACCTGGCGAAGCAGTTTTTGTCTAACATCCCCGGCAGCAAAAATACCCGGGTGGGAGGTGTGCATATTTTCATCCGTGATAATATAGCCACGTTCATCAACTTTAATCAACCCGGATACCAAATCAGATACAGGACGGTTACCTACATACATAAAAATACCGTCCACCGCCAATGGCCTGGTCTCTCCATTGCGAACATCTTTGATGATGATCTCCTGGACAGTTGCCTCACCTGAAATTTTCTCCACTACACTATGCCAGTGAAATATAATTTTTTCATTTTCCATAGCCCGTTTTTGGAGGATTTTTGTAGCTCTCAGTTCGCCCCGGCGATGTATAATGTGTACTTTGTTGACAAATTTAGTTAGATAGATGGCTTCTTCCACCGCAGCGTCACCGCCGCCAACCACGGCTACCTGCTTGTCCCTGAAGAAAGCGCCATCGCAGGTGGCGCAATAGGAAACACCGCGGCCATGAAACTCTTCTTCTCCTGGAATATTTAACTTTTGCGGCTGGGCACCTGTAGCCAGGATAATAGTTTTTGTATTAATAACTTCTTCGTCCGTTTTAACTGAAAAATAATCTTCAACGGTTTTTATGGCTTCGGCTGTGGCTGATTTTACCTCAAGACCGACGCGGCGTGCTTGGGCATCCATTTGCATCATTAGTTCCGGGCCACTTATGCCTTCGGCAAATCCCGGGTAATTTTCAATAAACTCGGTGCTGGCGGCCAAGCCACCGGGCATACCTTTCTCCAGTAACACTGTTTTTAAAGCCGCTCTCGCAGCATATATCCCTGCAGCCAATCCGGCCGGACCGCCGCCGATGATGGTTACATCATATAAATTCATTTTATTGCCTCCGTAATGGTAAATTACCTAAGTATAATATCTTAATTTTACAATAATGTCAAACCGTTGTGGCAATATTGTAAAATTAAGACCGGTTATACAAGTTTATACTAAGATAATTTTTGTTCTAGTCAAAAAAAGCTGCGTATGACAGCAGCTGCTTAATTTCATTAGCTATATTGATTTGATATAAACTTGACGGCAATTGCATTTACATTAAATTAATCTCTGGATTGGTTTATTCGCCAAGGTAGGCCTTTTTTACGGCAGGGTTATTAGCCATTTCTTCGGCTGTCCCACTTAGAGCAATGGCCCCGGTTTCCAAAACATAAGCATGCTGGGCTACGGACAAAGCCATATAAGCATTTTGCTCAACCAGTAAAATTGTAGTTCCGGAATCATTTATTTCTTTTATAATGGAAAAAATTTCCTGGACAAGCATGGGAGCTAGCCCCATGGAAGGTTCGTCCATAAGCAGCAATTTAGGCTTAGACATCAAAGCCCGACCAATGGCCAGCATTTGCTGCTCTCCACCGCTCAGCGTGCCGGCCAGTTGGTTTCTTCTTTCTTTTAACCTTTCGAATCGAGTAAAAACGTTCTCTATTGATTCATTAACTTCCGCCTTGCTTTTTCTAATATAAGCACCCATTTCCAGGTTTTCTAAAACAGTCATGCGGGAAAAAACCCGCCTTCCTTCGGGCACTAATGAAATTCCCGCTTCCACCACCTTGTGCGGGGGTAGTTTACTAATATCGGTGCCCCGGTATTTGATAGATCCTTGTTGGGGGTGTAAAATACCGGAAATATTGCTCAATGTTGTACTTTTTCCCGCTCCGTTGGCACCAATTAAAGCGACGATCTCTCCTTCATCTACCTTAAAGGAAATACCATTTAATGCCTTGATGGCACCATAAGAATAATGTAAATTTTCTACGCTGAGCATGTCTTTATCCGACTTCCTTTCCCAGGTAGGCTTTAATTACTGCCGGGTCACGCTGTACCTCCGCCGGTGTGCCGCTGGTGATTTTTTTACCGTAATCCAGCACAGTGACCCTTTCCGCCAAGTTCATGACAAATTTCATGTCATGTTCCACCAAGAAAATGGTGATACCCATTTTTTTTATTTTTTTTATCATTTTGGCCAGTGTTTCTTTCTCTATTGGGTTCATACCGGCTGCCGGTTCGTCAAGGCACAGTAAAGATGGATTTGATGCCAGTGCCCGGGCAATTTCTAGCCTGCGCTGTTCACCGTAAGAAAGATTGCCGGCCATTTCATCAGCCTTGTCTGCCAATTCCATTAAAGTTATACAATCCATGGCCTGCCTTTGAATATCTGCCTCTTCTTTTTTAGTGGAGGGGCTGCGCAACAGGGCGTCGATGAAACTCGCTTTGGAGCGGCAATGATGGCCAATTTTGACGTTGTCAATAACTGATAAATTAGTAAAAAGGCGTATATTTTGAAATGTTCTGGCAATGCCCAGCCCGGTGATTTTATGGGGCGGAAGTTTGTTGATTAAGCGTCCCCGAAAAAAAATCTGCCCTTTGGATGGAGTGTATATACCCGTGATTAAATTAAAAACGGTACTTTTACCGGCACCGTTGGGACCAATTAAAGCCCTTATACTACCTTCCGCAAGTGTCATGTTAAGACTGTCCACTGCGGTAAGGCCGCCAAAACTAATGGTTACGTTATCAATTTTCAACAACCCAGACAATATTAACACTCCCTGTTTTTCAATACATTACCCGGCATGCTTTTGGGAAGTTTTCTTGCTAAAGGCACGGAACTTTTTGCCCAAATCTACCCCGCCCAGTAATCCCCTTGGTCTAAAAATCATCATTATCACCATCAGGGCACCGTAGATCATCATGCGATATTCCGCCACAAAACGCAAAAATTCCGGTGCCAGCGTCAGTATGGTGGTACCCAGTATGGTGCCCGGGATGCTGCCCAATCCACCCAGCACCACAAAGGTAAGATATTCAAATGAACGGGAAAACCCAAAATCGGTGGGATTTAAGTACTGGATCATGTGTGCGTATAAACCGCCGCCAATACCGGCAAAAAAGGTGCCGATACCAAAGGCCTGGATTTTATATGACGTAGTATTAATACCCATGACATGGGCGGCTATCTCATCTTCCCGGATAGCCATCAACGCCCTGCCAAAACGGGAGTTTTGCAACCTGTACATAGCCCAAATTGTAAAAATAACAAGTGCAAAAACCAGGGTCATGTTGGTTTCTTTGGCTATGCCCGATAGTCCGATGGTGCCGCCTGTGATTTCAAGGTTTTGAAAGACAACAATGACTATTTCACCAAAGCCCAGGGTGGCAATGCCCAGGTAGTCTCCGGTGAGACGTAAAATGGGAAAGCCCAATAATATTCCCACCATAGCGGCTAATAAACCACCCACCAGTAGCGAGGGTAAAAAAGGTAGCTGCAACCGTGCGGTTAGTATGGCTGCCGTATAGGCGCCGATGCTGACAAATGCTGCGTGGCCGAAGGAGAGTTGTCCGGTAACGCCCGTGATAAAGTTTAGACCTAGTGCGATGATGATATAAATGCCGACCAGTGTAAAAATCTTTATATAATACGGGCTTATAAAGTTGGTTAATAAACTGTCCACTTTTGGTGTTACACCTTCCTTTGAATGGGCCGCCCGAGTATCCCGGTGGGTTTAAACAGTAATACCAGTATTAGTAAAGTGAATGCTATGGCATCGCGGTACCCACCGTATCCGATAGCTACCCCGGTTACCTCTGCTATGCCTAGAAACAGGCCGCCCAGCATGGCACCAGGGATACTTCCGATGCCGCCCAACACCGCCGCGCAAAATGCTTTTAGTCCTGCCATGACTCCCATGAGTGGATGTATACTGTTGAAATACATACCTACCATTACGCCACCGGCTGCCGCCAGAGCGGATCCAATGGCAAAAGTAAATGATATAACCCTGTTTACGTTAATTCCCATCAGGCTGGCTGTGTCGTAATCCTCCGAGGCAGCTCGCATGGCTTTTCCAATCTTGACGTATTTGACGATAAGCTGTAATCCTATCATCATAGTGCTGGCTAGAACTAAAATAATGAGCTGTACTTTGGAAATCGTAACTGAACCTAGATGATAAAGCTGATCATCAATCACCTGGGGAAATCCTATAGCCTGGGGTCCAGCCATTACAGTCATTAGAGTTTGCAAAAAAATTGATACACCGATGGCTGAAATAAGCGGCGCCAGCCGGGTAGAACGGCGCAAAGGCCTGTATGCGATGCGCTCTACTGTGACACCGATAAAAATACATACAGCCATGGCCATGAAAAGAGCAATAAAAATGTTTAACTTGAAAACGGCCACCGCAATTACGCCCACAAAAGCTCCGATCATATAAATTTCACCGTGGGCAAAATTAATCAATTGAATAATACCATAAACCATGGTATAGCCCAGGGCAATCAGTGCATAGGTGGAACCAAGGGTGATCCCGTTAATCAGTTGCTGCCAAAACATAGCATTTCCTCCTGTAACAATGGGACAGCCATCGCGTAGCGATGGCCGTCGCCAGTTATGGGATCATTATTATTCCGCGGTAACAGGTATAGCCGCTTTAATCTTCCATTCCCTTCCGCTACCGTCAGCGGTGGGCGCTACTTCCAGCAGGTAAACTGGGCTCTTGATGGGTTCACGGTTTTCTCTGATGGTTATGGTACCGGTAACACCATGCCAGTCCTTGGTTTGGGCCAAGCTATCCCTGAAAACTTTGGGATCTGCGCTTTCAGAATTTTTAATGGCGTCTGCAATCAGCATGACGGCGTCATAACCCTGAGCCGAGAACATATCAGGCAATTTGTTGTCATTGTTGGCTTTATACTTTTCAATGAAATCCTTGGTTTTGGGGTTGTCAGTGTTGGGGTCGGGGGCAAATCCGGTATAAACCATACTGCCTTCCACAGCCGATTCACCCATTTCCCATAATACCGGGGACAGCAGTCCATCGCCGCCAACTAGTACCTGATCCATGCCCTGTTTGCGCACCTCTTTCATAAAGAGGCCGCCCTCGGTATAGTAACCGGTGAATACAATGCCATCAAATTCCTTGCTGGCTAAGTTGGTTACCTGAGCGCTGAAGTTGGTATCGCCGTCCTTGATTTGCTGCTCGGTAACAATTTCCACACCGTATTTATCCAACGCGTTTTTAAAAATTTTGCTCAGGCCAACACTATAATCATTATTTATTGATGTAACCAGGGCAACCTTTTTCCAGCCCAATTCTTCAGCACAGTACTTGGTAACGGCGGGGGCTGCCAGGGCGTCCAGCAGGGTATCCCGGAAAATATAGTCACCTATCTCTACTACGCCCGTGCCTACTGCACCGGCCGAAAGAAGAACAACCTGGTTTTGTTGGGCAATGGGCGCAGCAATCTTGGTTAATCCGGTTGTAGGATCACCAACGATGGCCACAACTTTATTGTTATTGATTAATTTATCGGTAACAGTGGAAGCTTCCGAGTTTTTACTACCGTGGTCATCTTCAATAATAACCACTTCTTTACCCAACAGGCCGCCGGCGGCGTTAATGTCTTCCACGGCCATCTGCATGCCCTTAAGGGTTTCAATGCCGTAGCTGGCATGGCTACCAGTTTTAGCACCTAAAAAACCGATTTTTATGGTGTCCTCGGATGCACCCTGCTGGCCTTTGGTGTCTGAAGAGCCACATCCGGTCAGAACAACCAGCGAAAAAATTAAAATAGTTATTAAGCTGATTAATTTTTTGTTCATTTTTTATGTATCCTCCTCATCGACTAATTGTAACCAATTTCTTTGAAAAGCTCACCTCCGTGCCATAACATAAAATAAAATTCTTTCTTCGTCAAAAATAATTGATATTCCTGCATATAAGTAAAAATAATTAGAGAAAATGTTGCAATCGTTTGGCAATTTAATACCTGTAACTATATTCCTTAATTAATCGCAATTTTTTTGCGCCACATAAAAATGCCGGATACTGTTGGAATGGATTGGTTCAAAGGAGAAGGCGTTAAAACTGCCCAGCAAAGTAAACCCTGTTTGCTTCAGGTAAGAAATAATATCCTCAGGATGATAAGCCTTTTCCCGGTGACACTCTGTGAATTTGTGATATATATCGTCTTCCCGTATAAAGCCGGTCAAGTTGATTTGCCAGGTATTTTGTGCGCTGTCATAATTAGTTTCCCAGATTAAAGTCATGTCCGGTTCGTCCACCATGGTAACGCTGTTATCCGTATCTGATAACCAGTGCACTGCGTTGAGGTCAAAGATAAAGGCCCCTTTATCCACTAAGTGCCGGTGTACCTGTTGGAAGGTTTGTTTAATGTCCTCGATATCCAGTAAATAATTTAAGCCGTCGTGAAAACAGGTCACCAACTGGACCTTTTCAGGTAGCTTAAAGCTGCGCATGTCTTGCTCAAGAAAATTGATAGCGAGATTTAAAGAAGCTGCTTTGGTACGGGCCAAATCCAGCATTTCTCCCGACAGGTCTATGCCGGTAGCTTTATAACCGCGGCGGGCAAAGGGAATCACGGTGTTGCCCGTGCCGCAGGCCAGGTCGACAACGCTTTTGGCTTGTAATTTAAAGCGTTTGAGTAAAGCTTCTACGTAATCAACCCAGCCTTCAAAATCCACCCCGGAGACCAGGTAATCATATATGTAAGATAAACCCTTGTATTGGTGCATTTTATAATCACGTCCAGTATTGTTAAATTGGCAACCCCCGGTTTGTACACCGGGGGTTAGTAGTTATTTATTATTTCTTTAAACTGGCCAGGATATCATCAAGAACCTTTTTGATTTCCTGGTCTCCGTTGATATTCAAAAGTAATCCCTGGGCAGCGTAGTAATCAATCAGCGGCTGGGTCTGGGCTTCATAAACATCCAGGCGGTTGCCCACCGCTTCCTCGTTGTCGTCACTGCGCTGGTACAACTCACCGCCGCAACTGTTGCACTTGCCCTCCACCTCGGGCTTGTTAAACAGTACGTGATAACTGGCACCGCAACTGCGACATACCCGGCGACCGGTTAAACGGGCCATCAATTTTTCCCTGGGCACCGCGATATTAATTACGCCGTCAAGTTTTATGCCCATCTCCTGCAGTGTGGCATCCAGTGCCTTGGCCTGTTCAAGGGTACGGGGGAAACCGTCCAGCAAGAAACCATCGGCACAATCCGGCTTGGATAGGCGATCCTTGACCATGCCCACCACTACTTCGTCAGGTACTAGGGCTCCTTTATCCATGTATTCCTGGGCCTTTTTACCCATTTCGGTGCCTTCTTTGATGGCGGCCCGGAACATGTCACCGGTGGAAATATGAGTGATATTCAATTCCTTGACCAGCACTTCGGCCTGAGTACCTTTACCGGCTCCCGGAGGCCCCATGATTAAAAGTTTCAAAACTATTCCCCTCCTCCATATAATACAAAAGTGATCAACTTGTACACATTATAGCATTAATATTAAATACAGAAAATATTAAAATAGAAACGCATTAAGAGAAACCTGATTTACATAGCCAAAGTGGCTGGTGTATTATCCTGTTTTTTACTATATACAAATCATCATTGACAATCGGGTCAAGTTAAGTTAATATAATGTTTGTTGGAAAAATAATCGCCTTCGGGGCGTAGCGCAGTTTGGTAGCGCGTACGGTTCGGGACCGTAAGGCCGCAGGTTCAAGTCCTGTCGCCCCGACCACCAAGCGAACTCCTTTTTCTTATATAGGGGTTCGCTTTTTTGCATCAACAAGTATTACTGCTTTTCCGAAGATTGATTAATATAGTTTTTATTAAAGCACTTATTAAAAATATCAACCTTCAGTGACAATAAATATAAGTTAATAAATAGATTTTTTCTGTGCAAACTATACCATGAAATGAAAATAGGAGGTGTTATAATGAGTACCTTAAGCCCTTTTACCTTTTCCTCACCTATCCAGGGGGTTCAGGTTAAACCACTTACCCAGGATGGAAAGGAAATTCGCATTAGGTATAGCGGCATATTAAATCAAAAAGGGGCCCGTCAGGTTTGGATGCATGCTGGTAATGGCGAAGGCGGGGATTGGGAGGAGCCCAAAGATTATCTTATGGAAAAAACAAATGATGGTTGGGAGCAAACCGTTGACATTAAAGGTAAACAGTTTAATTTTTGCTTCAGGGATGATGCCCATAATTGGGATAATAATAATGGTGCCAATTGGATCTACAGAATCACATAAAAGCCGGGCTAAGCACCGGCTTTTTTTGTAAAATGTTAGAAATCGGTCATTTTACGGGCCATCTCACAACCCAGTACCCACAGGGCTGCTGTGGTTAAATGATGGGGGGCGATACTGTCGAATAAAATATTAGCCTTGGCCGGGAATTCATCGTCCCCCTGCCATATGGCAACGGCCAGTGGCAATTTAGGGAATGCGGGTATAAGCGCTGCGGCATCGCCCATTTTTATAGGTCGGCCGCCCAGTGAAGCAGCACGCTGCATGAACAGGTTCGGGTCATCGCTTAGGATGTTACTGATTGGTTGACAAGCGTCCTTTAGAAAAGGTACATAATGGTGAATGCCCTGGGGTAGTTCTAAAAAAGAAATCCATGTACCCCTGGGTGGCAGCCCATTACATTGTGTTAAATACTGCAGTATTAGAGTGGCATCTTTGGGGGATACCGGTTGTTGGTTTTCGGCAGTTACTTCACCGTTACTCAGTGATACGGTAAAGTTTCGGGCAAAGTATTTAACAATAATACTTTCTTGATTCTTGGAAAAAATAGCTCCGCTTTTTAAAATCATTTCCTCCGGATTTGAGGCCAGGAAATCCTTAATTGCTGCAGTGTGTGCAGTTAGTTCGTGGCACAAAATAAACACTCCTGTCTTTTGATTGTTAAATTTAACGGCTAAATAAGTACATTACCAGTGCGGTAATGGCACCGAAAAGGATAATTACAGTGCCTAATCCGCCGAAATTGACCAGTATATTTAACTTTATGCCATCCGTTTCTGACTTAATGCGTAATTGGTTATATACTGTTAACGGGCCGATTATTTTCATTACCAGTGCATCGCTTATATCCGGATCGCCGCCCCGGTCCAGCATGCTTTGCACCACTGTGTCCAGCCATTGTTTTTGCCCCTCGGGCTCGAGGGATTGGTAAATTTCCTGGAGATAGTGTATAAAATCTTTTTCTTTAGTTTTTAAATTTTGGTAATAGTAACGGCGTTCGGTACGACTTTGCTTTCGCATGGTTTTTTGTAATAAATTAATATCCTCTTCTGTCAGGTTAAATTCATATTGTAACAATTCAATAAAAAATTTGGCCATGCCTATCCCCCTGAAAAATATTCGGGTATGTAATTATTGTATATTGATAATATATAATATAGATAGCATTACCTTTACGCTATTACAAAGAATTTTATAAAAGCCGGTATAAAAAGTATATAATTTTTGCCCATTATTAGCAAATTAAAACTGAGGAATGAGGGATTTAGTTGGAAGTCTATGCACTGGTAGGGCCCAGCGGGACGGGTAAAAGTCACCGGGCAGTTATGCTGGCCGGTCAACTGGGTTGTGAAATCATAATAGATGATGGATTAATTATTAAAGGAAACAGAATTGTAGCTGGAGAATCGGCTAAAAAACAACCTACCCGGATCGGAGCTATAAAGACGGCCCTTTTCATTAATACAGAGCACAGAAGAGCCGCCGTTGAAGCCATTTCATTACTGTCACCCGAAAAGGTTCTAATTTTGGGCACATCCAGGGGTATGGCGGAAAGGATCGCCAGCGGATTGAGTTTGCCTGATATAAAAAAATATATCTCCATCGAGCAGATTGCCTCGGCCAAGGAAATGAGGAAAGCACGGATAATGCGTACTCAGCACAGTAAACATGTCATCCCGGCGCCAATTATGGAAGTTAAAAAAAGCTTTCCCGAAAGTATGATCGATCCTTTGCAAGTTTTTTTACGACGAAAAGGACCAAGGGGGCGGACCAGTTGGACCGAGCAATCGGTGGTTAGACCCACCTTTACTTTATATGGAAGGTTTTCTATATCCCGGGGCGCAATAGGTTCCATTGCCTCGTATGCTGCTGCGGGCATTGACGGGGTGATGTCGGTAAGGCACACTAATATTATCAGGGAGGGGCAGGATGTTACCATTGAGCTTTCCGTGGTAGCGAATATAAACTATAAACTGGATAACATTAGCCGGGAAGTACAGAAAATGGTCAAGAGGCAGGTGGAGTACATGACTGGATTGACCGTGAAGTATATAAATGTGACTATAGTTGATATCAAAGTGAGTGAAATCAGCTGACTTAAGAAAGGCAGTTATTGAGCCAATTAAAATTTGGCTCTGAACTGCCTTCTTACCCATAGTCTTCATTTACCAGGTTATATTATTTTTATAATAAAAGCTGGATTTTTAAAAGCTTGATTTGTTTTTTAAAGCAGCACTTTGCCTTGTTTTTTGTTACGTTTTGGTGGCAAAAACATGGCTGCCTATTTTCGTTAACACTGGCAGGGTCTTGATCCACTGGTCAGAAGCAATTCGGGGATTATAGAAAAACAATGCCCCGTTGGTTGGATCTTCACCCTCCAGTGCTCTTGTGGCGGCTTTAATGGCTTTTTCGTCAGGGCTTAAGTTAATAGTGCCGTCGGATACAGGGGTAAACTGGTACAGGTTACGGTTTCTTTGATATATAACTTCTCTAATGCTATTGGGAAAGTGTGGGCTGCGCGTACGGTTTAATATAACGGCTCCCACGGCCACCTGACCTTCAAAACTCTCCCCCCTGGCCTCGGCGTAAATGGCCCTGGCTAAAAGCAGCAAATCCTCCCGGTCAATATCTCCCCGGCTGATATTGTTCGAATCTGCCTTATTCGCCGGAGGGATTGTTAATTCCTGGTAAGGTCTTATGACCGAGGTCTCCAGGTTGTTGGCACGCATTAACTGGCTTACATCAATACCAAAAGACTTGGCTATTTTAGACAGAGTGTCCCCCGGCTGAACGGTGTATTTAACCGTTATGCCGTTTGACCTTTGGGCCACTTCTTTTTCCGCACCGGCCATTGCACCATGCACATTAAACAGGGAAAGACATAGCGCAAATAATATAATACCGGTGAGCTTGGAAAAATTAGTGTTCATTTTTTCCTCCTTTCACAATTATTTTGTACAATATATATATATTCCATACTGGAAAATATATCCATAAAAATAAAGACAGGCTATCAAAGCCTATCCTTTTAAAATATGAATGAAGTTAACCCGTGTGTTTGTATTTAAGATAATTGATGGTTTGGTGGCAATAGCCAGCTATATTATTTATGAGCTGATTATTTTACATGTATAATAATGCATTTACTATAGAGGCGGCGATGGTACTGCCTCCCCTGGTACCTTGCAATGTTATATATGGCACTTTACCCAGATTTACCAGCATTTCCTTGGACTCACTGGCACCTACAAATCCCACCGGGGTGCCGATAACCAGGGCCGGGTCGGCCTCTCCCTGTTTAATCATATCGCAGAGAGTGAACAGGGCGGTGGGTGCGTTGCCGATTACCACTATATCACCCTGAAGTGAACCGGCCCGGCGCATGGCCACCATGGCCCGGGTTTGACCTGTACGCCGGGCCTGCTCGGCCACGGCCGGATCGGCGATGTGGCACAAAGCTTGGATACCGTATGCCGCAAGCCTTTTACTATTCAGACCGGCCAGTACCATATTCACATCGGTGTATATGTTGCAACCGCGGCGGATGGCGTCTAAGCCGCGGTCTATAGCCTGGGGGTGTATTTTTACCAGGGGGGCTATGTTAAAATCACCGGTGGTATGGATAATTCTTTTAACGATGGATTGTTCTTTCTTGGGCAGTGAGGCTAATAAAGGAACGTTTTTTTCAATAATGGCCATGCTCTCCTGCTCAATGGCCCCTGGATCAATAATGAAATTCAAATCACTGCCCCCCTGACCCGGTCCATAATAATTTCCTGCAAGCGGGGATCCGCGCCAATATGTTCGGACATGGATATACTAATGTTTGGGTAAAGATTTCTTTGGGCTGCCAGAATTTCCGGGATATCCCGCTGCATGTGCAGGCCCAGGTAAAGAAAGAGAGGTACCACAACCACTCGCTCTGCACCCCGGTCTATAATGCGGGCAATGGCTGTGGGTAAATCGGGCTGATTAAACTGCAGGGCTGCGCCTTCGATTAAAAAATCTTCGTTTGCTGATGATTCAACCATGGCAGTGATTTTCTGCAAAGTAGCCTGGGCTTCAGGCAACCGGCTGCCGTGACTTAGTATGATAACCCCAGTTTTCAATTGGCTTCCGTCCTTTCATAATTATCAATTTTTAAAAATATTTTTTTCTACCCCGTGTGCTTGATAATCATATCAATCAGTTCATCTGGATTTGACGTAGCCCCGGCCGGAGGAGGGGGTCTTTTTATTACTATCGCCGGTATGGAAAGCTCCAGGGCGGCATTTATTTTGGTATCGGAGCCGCCGGTTGTACCGCTTTCCTTGGTAACCAGAACATCGGCGTTATAATGATTCAGTAGTGCTTTGTTCATATCCACTGAAAAGGGACCCTGCATAGCTATGATGTCACCCGGTGTAATCCCCAGGTTCAGGCAATGGCTTAGCCCGGATGGGTCGGGTAGAATGCGGGCTACTACCCTCAGCCCGGCAGCCCTGGCGGCGCCGGTAAACAAAGACAGCGTTTTGGTACCCGTGGTGATGAAAATAGTTTTCTTTGCCAGCGCCACCGCCCGGCCGGCCGCTTCCCGGTAACTTTCCACCGGTATCACCAGCGGGTGACGGGGTAGTGGTAATGATGCTCTCTCAAAACGCAGGTATAAGATTCCTGTACGGTTACAGGCTTTTTGGGCTGTATCCGTGGCCAGTTCTGCAAAGGGGTGCGTTGCGTCAACCAGAACCGACACTTTATGGGTGGTTATTAAACCGGCCAGGTCATCTTCATTTAAACGGCCCGTAACTATTTTTGCTGTACCGCCGGAGGTTTCGAGCAGTTGTCCACCATAGGCGGTGGCAGTACAGACAATCATTGGCTTGCCAAGTTCAGCCAGTATAGTGACCAGTTCCCGGCTTTCCGAAGTACCCCCCAGCACCAAAATCATAGGACATATCCCCGGGGGGTAATGATGAATCCTTCCACCCGCCTGGTGGACCGGTTACCCACAATAACGGTGGTGAGCATGTCTATGGGGTAATCCAGCATACCCGACAAATCGGTGATATATATTTCTTCGTCTTCCCTGGCGGCGTTTTTAACTATACCCACCGGGGTGGTTGGGGCTTTATAATAAAGACATATTTCCCTGGCTTTTTTAATTTGCCAGTCTCTTTTTTTACTGGCCGGGTTGTACAATACAATAACAAAGTCGGCTCTGGCTGCTGCCACCAGTCTTTTTTCAATGGTTTCCCAGGGTGTTAACAAATCGCTGAGGCTGATCACTGCGAAATCATGCATCAGCGGTGCGCCCAACCGGGCCGCAGATGCGGTGGCCGAGGTAATACCGGGAATAATTTTTACCGGTGTGGTTTTTAATTGGTCTCTTGCCTCCAGCATCTCCAGTATTAACCCTGCCATGCCATACACACCCGGGTCGCCGCTGCTGACCACTGCTACCCGGTGCCCGGCTGCGGCTTGTTCTATAGCCGCTGCACAGCGCTCTTTTTCCCTGGTCATACCGGTGCTGATCACTTTTCTGTCCTGAATTAAATCTTTTATTAAATCTATATACGTTTTATAACCAACTATAACATCGGCGGATTGCAGGGCCTCCAGTGCCCGGGCGCTCAAGTCGGCCGTTGCTCCTGGTCCGGTACCGATTACCAGTATCGATCCTCCGCCAGTGCCACCGTTATGCCCTGAAATTTCTGCTTGGCTAATATTAATTCACCCTTTCTTGTTGCAAGGAGTGCCGCCGGTTCACATACTCCCGGCACTCCCATATTCTTTAGAACAAATTCAGAACGCTTAAGCGTTGGGTTTGCATTTGATATAAATGAGTTAATTTGCTCCCGGGAAAAGCTGACCAGCGGGAGTTTTAGCGTGGCAGCCGCCTGTTGCAGTCCCTTTTCACCTGCCTTTTGGTCTATGGTGGCAATGGCCCGCAGGCTTAATAGAGATAGCCGGCAAATATCCAAAGCTTGTTGAAGAGCGGCCAGTATTTTTTCCCCCGTTGTTCCGGACCGGCAGCCCACACCAGCCACCAGATTGCGGGGCCGTAAAAACATGGTGTTGGCCAAAGGCTGGGCGGGGCGCCCGTTTGTGATAACTACATGATAAGCCGTTTGATTGCCTGGAACCGGGTAGTCACCGACGGAATATATTTTAATTTGATCAGTAGGCTCAATGGGTATATTGATATCGGTATAAATATACACCCTTTCCCCGTTTACGATGGCGCTGTTAACCCGGCGTACCGCCGCCAGGGGATCAATAGCCATGTTGTATTCCCGTGCCAAATCATCCAGAGCGGGCAAACCGTGTACATCGGTGGCTGTAGTGATTACAGGCCGGGCACCGGTGTCCCTGGCTATCTGGCGTGCCAGTTGGTTGGCACCACCCAAATGTCCCGAGAGAACACTGATGGCGTGCTGGCCTGCCTCATCCAGCACCACCACCGCGGGATCCGTTGTTTTACTGCGGATATGCGGGGCCAGCATGCGCACAACGATACCAAGGGCCATAATAAATATAATTTGGTGGTAGCTGCTGAAAACAATTTGCACCAGCGGAGCCAGCTCTCTGTAAATAATGGCCTTAGCCGGGTCGGCAAACGACCGGTTTGGAGCGTATAATACAACGTTGCCAGGGTCAACAGTGGTGGTCAATGTGTTTTTTATTTTTTGGCCCAGTTGGTATCCCCGGGCAGTGATACAGATAATAGCGGTGTTCACTGGTTGCCCCTGCGAAAACCGTGACTGAAATTCCGGTCGTAGAGTTTTGAGGGTGTGTAATCGGCTTTAAAAGATGCTCCCACCAGAATCATGGCCGTACGGGTAATATCGGCCTGCTGTACCCGGGCACTGATATCGGATATGGTCCCGTGTATAATACGTTCATCGGGCCAGGAAGCTTTCTCAACCACCACCACCGGGGTATCCTCGGGATAACCGCCGGCCAGCAGCTCACTGGTCAATTGATCGATTAAATGTACGCTTAAAAAGATACACATGGTGGCCTGATGGGCGGCCAGGCTCGCCATGGACTCCGTAGCAGGCACTTCAGTGCGACCCTTGAACCTGGTTAATATCACAGTTTGGGTTACACCGGGCAGGGTAAGCTCGTGGGGAATTGCCGCCGCAGCCGCCACAAAGGAGCTTACGCCGGGCACCACGGCAAAGGGCACCTCTGCCTCCCGCAGAATATCCATTTGTTCTTGAATGGCACCATAAAGGGACGGGTCACCGGTATGCAGCCGCACCACATCTCTCCCGGCACGGTGAGCTTCGATCATGATACCGGTGATTTGCTGCAGGGTCATATTGGCGCTGTTGTATATTTCGGTCCCCGGTGCGCACCTGCTCAGTAATTCTTTATTTACCAGCGAACCCGCGTAAATAACCACCTGGGACCGGGCCAGCAACTCCGCCCCTTTGACTGTAATTAAATCCGGGTCTCCCGGACCTGCGCCGACGAAATAAATCATTGGCTATCCCTCCGCTTTTTCACAATCATCAGTGACATATAATGTAGTTTTTGGTCTAGTATGGTTTCTGGTTCTCGGGTGGCGAATTGGTCCGGGTACCCGCAGCGATGCACAAAATGCGTTGTAAAATTGCCGCAGTTCTTTAAAAATTGCAAAAGCTTGGGCAATTGCCGGTTTACCTTCATTAATACCACGGTATCAAAAATATCTAATATTTGGTGTAAATCCTGCAAATCATAAGCGGCCGGGATTATCGCCAGCTTTTCATCACCCTCCACCAGCGGTTCCTGGATATAGGCCGGGCAAGCGGTAATTGAGGAAACCCCGGGCACGGTTTCTGTGGGCACATCCGGGTACAGGTTACGCAAATAACGTAGCAGGTAACCGTAAGTGCTGTACAGGGTGGGGTCGCCTATGGTAATGAAAGCAACATCCCGGCCGGCGAGCAATTCTCCGGCCACCCGGGCGCCGGCCTGTTGCCAGCTCTGTTCCAAGATTGCTTGATCTCTGGACATGGGAAACTGCAGTTCCAATAAAGTGTGTTCTTTTGGCACGGCCTTCCGGACAACGGAGAGGGCCAAGCTGTCCTTCTCCATTTTTGATTTGGGCACGCACAGTACGTCCACAGCCGATAAAATCCGTTGCGCTTTCAAGGTGAGTAGTTCCGGATCGCCGGGTCCCACGCCAATGCCATAAAATGTGCCAGTCAAAGTTATTTACACTTCCTCCCTGTCTTTTTCCGCAGTAAAAATATAAACCGGGTTCAAAGCGCGCCACAGGTGTACTCTGCCCGTGGGCACCGACCGGGATATGTTTATTTGGGTAATGCCTGTACACCAACCTTCAAGCAATTTGGTGCACATGCTAAATGTTTCCACGGTGACGGCGTTGATTACCAGCCGGCCTCCGGGGAGCAGCCTTTCCTTAACCAGCGCCAGTATTTGGGGTAATTGCCCGCCGCTGCCTCCAACCAGTACACGGTGCGGTGCTGGTAAACCTTGCAGCGCGGTTGGTGCTTCTCCCGGCACCAGTACTACGTTTTTTACCCCAAATCGTTCGGAGTTGGCCGCTGTCATTTCCAACCCCCGGGGGTTTTTTTCCACCGCATATACTGTCCCGCCGGGCACCGCCAAGGCTGCTTCCACCGATAGCGAACCAGTACCGGAGCCGATGTCCCAGACAATTTGCTTTGGAGCCAGCCGGGCTTTGGCCAGGGTCAGCACCCTGATTTCCTCTTTGGTCATGGGCACTTCGTTGCGGTTAAACATTTCATCCGGAATGCCCAGGGTGGTATAGGGCCAGTACTTATTCATCGACAATCACCATCACACAATTATTTAACCGCCATTGGGGAACGGCAGCCAGCTGTTCCAGGGTGGTGGCGGTGATCTGTTCGTCGGGATACGATAAATTACAAGCTACGAACACTTTCTTGGCGGTAACCCCTTCCTTTACCAAGGCCCTGGCCAGTTCGGCGGGATTGTGACGCGGGTCGGTAAGGGTGATCACTTTGCGGTGTTTTTTGACCGCCCCGGCCAGATGTGCATAGTCACGACCATGGCAGCTGGTCAAAAAGGCATCGTGCCAGGCCAGTCCAAGTTTGGCACAGGCCAGCTGTATTGAAGAAACCCCCGGTAGTACATTAATATTAAAGCCGGGCAGGTGTTCGTTTAATGTGGATAATATCCCGTAAAAACCCGGGTCTCCCGAGGCCAGCACGACAATTTTTTTACCTGCCCGAACATTACCGGCCAAGTACTTAACCAGTTCGTCCATATCGGCCGTAATAACGTATTTTTCCGCGGTTAGGTGATTGAACAGTTCCAGTTGTCGCCTGCCGCCCACCAGTATATCAGCATGCTCGGCTGCCTCTATGCAGGCTTGGGTTAAATATTCTTTACCACCCGGTCCCACCCCGGCCACAGTTATACCTGCCATCCCAGTTCCCTCCCGATGTCCAATGCAGGCCGGTCGTAAGCAAGCACTTCGCCCCGCATATTCAGCAGCGCCGTGCCCACGACAAGTTTCCCTTTGCTATGGGCCGTGGCTCTGGCGCTGGCCCGCTGGGCCACCAGGTCAAGCACGCGAGTCAGATTTTCTCGGTTTAGAATATCCACAATTGCTTCGGTGGTGGTGCAGTCCAGTATTTGAGCAGTAATATCGGACCCTGCACCCAGTAAGGCGGCTAAAGCGGCCAGGGTTTCCTGCCGGGCATCCGCCACTTTGCTATGGGTGTGAAAAATGCCTGCGGCCACCTTTACCAGTTTGCCGTGGTGGCCCCACAGCAGCACTTTTTTTATTCCCCTGGCTACGCAGGCCCCCAGCATAAAACCTACAAAGTTGCTCATTTCAACCACTGCCTTCTCCGGAAATCCCCGGTTTGTGGCCCATCTGGCTCCCATACGCCCCGGAGTGAGGACCACCTGGGTATAACCGTGAGCAACAGCCATATCGATCAGAGGCAACAGGGAATTCTTAAAGGCTTCTTCGGACATGGGGCGTACGATGCCGGTGGTACCTAAAATAGAAATGCCGCCCACAATGCCCAACCTTGGGTTGAGGGTGCGCCGGGCAACTTTCTCACCGCCCGGTACGCTTATTGTGACTATGCACCCTGCGTGGGGAGGAAGCACTTCGGCCAGGGCTGTTTTGATCATCCACCGGGGTACGGGATTGATGGCACTTTGGCCCACGGTGACCTGCAGGCCTGGCTTGGTTACAGTGCCAACTCCTTCCCCGCCCAGTATTTTGATAATACCGTCCTTTGCCCGCTTAATGGTAACGATAATTTCCATGCCGTGGGTGACATCGGGGTCGTCTCCTCCATCTTTAATGACCACGGCACCCTGTCCGTCCGGTATACTTATGTACCGGTTTATGCTAACCGGAATTTTTTTCCCTTCCGGGTTGGTTACTGTTAATTGTGCAGGAAATTGATTTTGAAAAAGGGCTGTTGCCGCGGCTTTAGCCGCTGCGGCGGCACAGGTTCCGGTGCTAATACCTGTTTTGAGCTCATGATTACCTGTCATGTTGATTCTCCTTAATGAACTACCTACCCTTTTTAACCATTTGCACCCGTATGTCCACATCTACCAGCAGGCGATAGGGACGGCACATTTGGAAGATACGTGAGGTTGTCCTTTCGCCCAAGAATTGTTCCAAATCTTCCAGATTAATATTGGTCGTGATAACCGTGGGCAGCAGATAATTAAGCCGGTGGTTAATAATGTTGTAAATTTTATTACGCGTCCAGTCGGTATAGGTATGGGCACCCAGGTCATCCAGTATTAGGAGAGGCACTTCCCGGGCGGTATCCAGCAGTTCCAATTCAGTAACATTGGTGTGATTTTTAGCATCATAGGTGGCCCTGATTTGATCAAGTAAATCCGGTACTACAATAAAAAGTAAGGTTTTGCCGTGGGCCAAAAGCGTATTGGCAATGCAGCAAGCTAGAAAAGTTTTGCCGCTGCCCACCGGGCCGGTTAGCAGTAAACCACGGGTATGAGGATTATTCATGTAACTGCGGGTAAAATCCCTAGCTGCCTTTAGGGTGACCGAAGCTGAATCGCGATAGGAAATATTCTTTACCGGATCAATGTGAGTACCGGAGTAAAAGTCCAATTTAAAATGGTTAAATGTAAAACCACTTAGCCCGGGCGGTATTCGTGCTACCCTTATTTTATTATTAATGATTCGTTGTTTCACACAGCTACAGGGTTCGGCAACGCCATCACGAATCACAAGCCCCCGGTCCGCACATTTACTACATAAGTAAACCAAATGCCAAAAACCCCTTTAACTCATATAAAGTGACTGAATTATGTTCTTTTTTTCATCTTCATTTTTTTGGTTGTTATTAGCCTTGTTAAAGCCTGTTTTTCTTTTGTTTTCCACGTGTTTCATCTTAAACAGCCGGTCATAGTCTTCCAGTTTTTCCAGGCTGTTTAAATTGTTTTTTTCCCATTCCAACAAAATACTGTCTATATACTTAAAATTATGCTTGCCCAACAGTACAGCCCGGCGCAGTGCCTCCAGTACCATTTGAGGGGGCATCTTTTGCGTCCAGGTATCTATTTGTTCTATTTCCATAGGTGATAGGAACCGGCCAAATTCATTTTCAAAACTTTTATATAAGTTAACGGTCTTTCTTGATTTATTATCAGATATTTTCTTAATAGCCTCATTCTGCTTAACTCTGGCGCAGGCCCATATTTCCGAAAGTTTTTCAAACAAAGGCTCAAAATCATAGCCCTTAATAAAAATTTCCCTTTGGGAGTCGTAGAACTCGGTTATTTTAAGCATGCCGTTATTGATTAAATTTTCCAGGTCCCGGTTTACTTGTTCTTCATCCCCTGATAGTTGATCAATAAGTACATCCGTACTGGGCAAGTAGTTATTTTCTTCGTTAAATAACCTGAACAGCTGAATAAGTAACATCATTTCAGTATCCGTAATGCCCATGTGTTTATACAGTCTTAAAAGTAAATTGGGGATGGCTGTTGAGCCATGAATAAAAAGGTCTACGCCGAAGGCGGCGGTGATGTTACCTTTTTTGTATTCTTTAACAGTGCTGCCTGTGCTTGTTGGGACCATAGGGTAATCTCTCCTTATCCTTAGACCTTTAAATATTGTATGGCGAAGTGATGGGTTTGTCCACCATTTTAGTTATACCGGCTTCAAAAGCATGGTATGAATAGTTGAGACTTATAATATAATAGGCATATCGCATTGCAGCTGACGTTACCGGTGATAGCCGTTAAATTACTTACACAAATATTTCCTCCCCTGATAAAGTTCTTCTTAGTATTTTACGGCAAAAATAGCAGCATTCCTTTATTTTAAAATTGACAAAAAAAAACAACCCTGCCCCAGGCATAATAATAGTTTACATTTAAGTTTTTAAAGTGACAATAAGCTTGGAAAGTGAAACCAAATTATACACGTTAAAAAAGACCCTCCGGGGAGGGTCTTTTTCAGGAAACAATATTAACCTGGTAGCTTAACCGACCTTAGGCCTGGGGTACAGCCCGGATCTTTCTACAATTTCGGGTACAACCTCTTCCCAGGCAATGGCCATTACGTGCACGCCGTGTACGCCTCTAACATTTTCTTTGATATATTTAATTTGCTCGATGCAAATGTCCACGCCTTCGCGTTTGGGGTCCTCGGCATTTTTCAGGCGTTCCACCAGTTCGTCCGGTACAATCATACCGCTGACGTTATTTTGGATATACTTGGCCGCCCGCCAGCTCTTCATGGGGGTTACACCGGCCAGAATGTGTACCCTCTCATCAATGCCACGTTCCCGTACCATTTCCATGAACCGTTCAAAACGTTCCATATCAAATATGCACTGGGTTTGGATGAACTGTGCGCCCGCCTCTACCTTTTTCTCCAGGCGATCCACCCGGAATTCAAAGGGGTCGGCAAAGGGGTTAGCCACTGCCCCGATGAAGAAACGGGGCTCGTGCTCTTTAATCTCTTCGCCCGAGAAAAACAGTTTTTCGTCCCGCATGCGGCGCAGGTAATAAATGAGCTGCATGGAGTCTATATCGTACACGTTTTTACTCGTGGGATGGTTGCCGAATTTCTGGTGGTCGCCGGAAAGACAGAGTACGTTGCGCATACCCAGGCTGTAGGCGCCCATCAAATCGGACTGCATGGCAATGCGGTTACGGTCCCGGCAGGTCATCTGCACGATGGGCTCTATGCCACAGTTCAACACGTGAACACCGGCCGCTATACTGGATAACCGCACAATGGCTGTCTGGTTATCGGTTATGTTGGTGGCGTCCACGTAATCGCGCATCATTTCGGCGTGATGGCGAATACCTTCGGCGGAAGAATGCTTGGGCGGCCCTATTTCCGCGGTTACCGCAAATTGACCGCTGTCCAGTATTTGTTGAAGTTTACTTAGATTCTTCAATCGATCATCACATCCTCCCTGATGGCCTTACGCGGCCCGCCGTCTCGTGATTTGGACCAGTCTTTGGGCGGCTGGAATTCCATTAGTTTGTCAAGCTTGCCCAGCGCTTTCATGCGGTCGTAAATCAGCTGCCAGGCGCAGTCCACGTCTTTGCTCACTTCGCATTTGCCGTATTGTGAGCCACCGCATGGCCCGTTTAAAATGCTCTTGGAACAGCGGATAATGGGGCAGATACCGCCGGTGCGGTGTAGTATGCAGTCACCGCACAATCCGCACTTTTCCTCCCAGTTGCCGTGGGTTACTGAGCCGCCGATGAACTTGGTATCAAGGGCGGGCACCACCCACTTATCCTTAAACCGCTCGGCCAGGTACTGTACGCCCACGCCGCAGGCCAGGGATACAATGGCGTCCACATCCTTCACCAGGTTATCCAGGGGTACGATGTACTCGGGGTCGCACTGCCTGGTGCAGGTAAAAGTGGTAGCTTCCAGGGGGTTGTTCTCCAGGTTGCGTTTAATGCGCATGGCCGAGGCCAGCACTTCGGTTTCCTTCTCGCCACCGGCCAGGCAAACCGTCACGCAGCCGGCACAGCCAACGAATAACACTTTTTTGCAGTCGGCAATCATTTGGGCGATATCTTCAACAGGTTTTTGTTGTGCTACGATCATGCTGTTTGGCCACCTTCTTTCTGTGGGTTAGCGGCCCCGTTTTTGTTCAAGGGGCTGGGGCCGAGCTGGCGGATGCGTTCCGTCATTTCATTGGCAATCTGGGCAAACCGGCCTCCGTCGGAAGCGGGCAGGTTGAAGAAATCCAACCGTTCGCTGCCGAAACCGATTTCATCCAGTATTTTTTTCACCGCCTGCACCCGTTTTTTAGCGCGGATGTTGCCCTTTAAAAAGTGGCAATCACCTTCCATGCAGCCGGCCACGTAAACACCGTCGGCACCGTTTTCAAAGGTCTCCAAAAGCACCCGGTGTTCAATTGTGCCCGAGCAGGGCATTTCCACCACCCGGATGTTGGGTGAATACTGCAACCTCATCGAACCTGCCAGGTCCGCAGCTGAGTATGCTCAGTAGTGGCAGCAAAAGGCTACGATTTTGGGTTCAAATTCGGCCACTTTAACGCACCTCCCTTAATAAACCATTCATCATATTCATATACATGCGGTCACTGTAACCCTGCAGTGTAATGGCCTTGTTGGGGCATTCACCGGCACAGGTACCACAGCCTTGACACAGTACGGGCTCAATTTCAGCGGCGTAGTTTTTCACGCGGGGTACGTTAAACGGACACAACCGTACACAAGTAAGGCAAGCTGCGCACTTACTGGCATCCACCTTGGCTATGACACCCTGGGACTCAAGATGATCTTTACTTAAAATGGTGGCGGCCCGTCCAGCGGCGGCCTTGGCTTGGGCAATATTCTCCTCCATGTTCTTGGGTCCGTGGGCAATACCGGCCATAAACAGACCCTCCGACGCAAAGTCCACGGGGCGGAGTTTCATGTGGGCTTCCAGGAAGAAGCCGTCTGCATTCAAGGGTACCTTGAACAGTTGGTTTAGTTTGGTATTGTCCTCGGGGGGCAGTATTGCTGCTGCCAGGCCAACCAAATCGGCTTCAATAATTACCGGTACTCCAAGCACATGGTCGGTCACCGTGACCTTTATGGTGTCGCCGTTCTTTTCCACCAGCGGTTTGTTGTCGGTATTATATCTTATGAATATGACGCCTTTTCTACGGGCTTGTTCGTAGATTTCTTCCAGGAACCCATAGGTTCGGATATCCCGGTACAGGACAAACACATTGGCGTTTGGATTTATCTCCTTGGCTTTAAGGGCCAAACTAATGGACTTGGAACAGCATACCCGGCTGCAGTACGGCCGTTCGGGTTCTCTGGAACCTACACAGTTAATCAACACTATGTTTTTGACATTCTCGGTTTTTCCTTCGGCCATTGCCTCTTCCAGTTCCAGGTGGGTCATTACTTTGTCGCTCTGACCGTACAGGTATTCACTGGGTTTGTATTCTTGCCCGCCTATGGCAATCACCGTGACACCGTGTTTAATGACCCGGCTGTCAGTCAATTCGGTGCTGAAATTACCCACGTATCCAGATACTTCTTTAACTTCAACGGATGTATAAACATTAATTAACGGGTTTGCTTTTACTTGTTTGATTAAATCAGTTACAAATGTACTGATGTCTTCGCCCTTAAATCCTTTTTTAATGCGCCTGCCCATGCCACCCAGCTCGGCGGTTTTTTCCACCAAATGCACTGCATAGCCTTGTTCGGCCAGGCTTAAAGCGTTGGTCATACCTGAAACGCCGCCTCCAATAACCAGTGCGGACTTTGTAACTCCTACTTGACCTTGCTTAATGGGTTTTAAAAGGGCTGACTTGGATACAATCATGCGTACCAGGTCTTTGGCCTTTTCGGTGACTTTGTCCCGTTCATGCATATGCACCCAGGAGCATTGGTCCCGGATGTTGGCCATTTCGAACAGGTAGCGGTTTAAACCGGCTTCCCTCAGTGTTTCTTGGAATAGCGGTTTATGGGTTCTGGGGCTGCAAGAAGCCACAACCACCCGGTTGAGGTTGTTTTCTTCTATGATTTTCTTCATTTCAGCCTGGCTGTCCTGGGAACAGGCGTATAAGTATTCACCGGCGTAAGCAACATTGGGCAGTTTTTTAGCCATTTCAACAACTTCGGGAACACTGATGACACCGCCAATGTTAATACCGCAATTACATACAAATACCCCTATCCTGGGTTCTTCTCCGGATACATCCCGCTCAGGTGGGAAAACCCTTTCCTTCACCAGTGTACCCCGTACATCTCCCAGCAGGCTTTCCGCAGCGGAAGCGGCGGCGCTGGCTTGCATTACCGTCTCGGGGATATCTTTGGGACCTGAGAAGGTGCCGGCCACGTAAATACCGGGCTGGGAAGTACCTACGCCAGTAAGGGGTGCCAGTTCGGCAAAGCCATACTGGTTTAGGGTAACATCCAGTTTTTGCCCCAGTTCCATAGCCTTTTGGGGTGCTTTAAAACCTATGGACAGAACCACCATATCAAATTCCTCGGTGGTAATGGTACCATCCTCGTTGGCATATCGGATCACCGGATTTTTGCTCTCACCCGGTGCTTCAGCTATTTCAAAAATACGCGAGCGTTTAAATTTAACACCATGCTCGTTTTTAGCCCGTTCATAATATTTTTCAAAGTCTTTGCCGTAGGAACGCATATCCATCATAAAAATGGTGGTGTCCAAAGGCTCTGCGCTATGCTCTTTGGCAATAACCGCTTCTTTAATGGCATACATACAGCATACCGAGGAGCAGTAGTTATGCTTAATGCGGATATTCCTTGAACCTACGCATTGAATCCAGGCAATTTTGCGCGGTTCCCGGTGGTCATAGGGCCGCACAAGATGCCCGCCAAAGGGCCCTGAAGCGCTTAATATACGCTCGAATTCAATACTGGTGACAACATTGGGGTACTTTTTATACCCGAAATAGTAAAGATCTGTTGGGTCGCACAATTCGGCGCCGCTGCTTAAAATAATGGAACCTACCTGTATTTCAATTTCCTCATCTTGCATGTCGTGATTGACTGCTTCGCGCATACAAGTTTTTACGCATTCACCGCATTCTGAACACACGGCACAATTCAAGCAACGCTCGGCCTCCTGGCGGGCCTCCTTTTCGCTGATACCAAGAGCCACTTCTTCAAAATTAGTGATGCGCTTTTCGGGCTCTATAAAATGCCCCTCTACCCGGGGTGTATCGGTCATGACTGCCCGGGCATGTTTGGGAAAGTCTGCAATAGGCCTGTCTGCGGCGGTATTAAAATCGCCGGCAGCTTGTTCCCCTCTCAAGTATAAATCGATGGACCATGCAGCCCTTTTACCTGCCCCTATGGCATCCACTACGGTGGCCGGTCCGGTAACTACATCGCCGGCGGCAAAAACACCCGGTTTATTAGTGGCCAGTGTTTTGGGGTCAACAACTATGGTATTCTTTTTGGATAATGTTATATCGTTTAATCCGGATACCTCCGGAGTCTGGCCAATGGCAATAATCACATTATCCACGTCAATGAAAAATTCACTGCCTATAACCGGCACTGGGCGGCGACGGCCGCTTTCGTCCGGTTCACCCAGTTCATTCTCGATGCATTCCAGTTTAACGGCCCTGCCATTTTGGCCGCGGACAGCTATGGGACTGGTCATCATCTTAAAGATAATGCCTTCTTCCTTGGCTTCCTCTATTTCTTCTTTTGCCGCGGTTATTTCGGCTTCGGAACGACGGTAGATGATGGTAACTTCCTGAGCTCCACAGCGCAGGGCGGTACGGGCAGCATCCATGGCCGTGTTACCACCGCCTATAACTGCTACTTTGGGTCCCAGGCTAACTTGCTCGCCTAAATTAACTTTTCGCAATAAATCTACCCCGGGTATTACTCCATCAAGTTCTTCACCCGGTATGTTGAGAACCGCACCTTTATGGGCACCAATGGCTAAAAATACAGCCTTGTAACCCTGGTTCATCAAATCATCTATGGTTAACTGCTGGCCCAGAGGGGTGTTGGTTTTAATCTCCACCCCCATTCTTTCCAGCAGGTTTATTTCCAGTTCAACTAGTTTTTTAGGCAGTCGATATTCCGGTATTCCAACCCTGAGCATGCCTCCTGCCACCGGTAAAGCTTCAAAAATCGTTACTGCATAGCCTTTTTTAGTTAATTGATAAGCTGTTGAAAGACCTGCCGGTCCCGAGCCGATTACCGCTACTTTTATGCCGTTGGCTGGTGCCGTTTCCGGCAACGGTAAAGCATCCAGATCGCGATAGGCAACGGAGGCGGCTACTCTTTTTAATTCCCTTATACTTACTGCTTTATCAACACTTTTTCGATGGCACTGGCTTTCGCAAGGGTGGGTGCATACCCGGCCGCAAATGGCGGGTAGCGGGTTGTCATTATAAATTAATTGCCACGATTCAATGAATTTACCTTCTTTTATAAGCTGTACATACCCCTGGGCGTTAACTCCTGCCGGGCATGCAGCCTTACAGGGGGAAACACCGCGTTTTTCAATGGAAAAACCGGCCGGCATGGCCTGGGGATACATTTTATAAATGGCTTTCCTTCTACCCAGGTCGGCGTCAAATTCGCTGGGCATTTCCACCGGGCAGGCGCTGGCGCATTCGCCGCAACCAGTACACTTGTCCAGATCAATATAACGTGCCTTTTTACGTAGTTTTACCTTATAATTGCCCGGCTCACCTTGAACATCAACTATATCTGTTAGCATGTATTTCTCAATGTTCAGGTGTCTCCCACATTCCACCAGCTTGGGAGAAAGGATACACATGGAGCAATCGTTGGTGGGGAATGTTTTATCCAGCCTGGGCATTGTGCCACCAATGGCCGGTGACTGCTCCACGAGATATACATAATAGCCGGACTCTGCAAGGTCAAGTGATGCTTGGATGCCGGAAATGCCGGCGCCTACCACCATTACGGCTCCTACTTTATCTTTATTCATGCATTTCACCCGTCCTTCTCGGTTTAGAGTCCATCCTGGCAAAACACAGCAAAAGCAAAACAAAGCAAAAACTTTCCACCGAGCATTTTACCGGGTTATATTATTCTTTCTCCGGCATAATGAGAGCTCTTTCCATCAATGAGCACATGTGGATGTTTGGAGACTTGGCTTTCTCAGGATACCATTTGTTTAAATCGTTAAACTGGTCCATGCAGTTATGACAGGGTACGACGACGATCTCTGCTCCGGTGGCCACCACTTGATCTACTTTGCGCTTACCTTTGGCTTTACGAATTTCATTAAACTCCGGCATGGCCATACCGCCGCCACCGGCACCACAGCAATAATTCATTTTGCCATTGGGGTTCATGTCCACGAAATTCTTTACAAAACTCCTGAGCAATTCGCGGGGTGCTTCATACACGCCTTCTTTGCGGGCAGTGTTGCACGGGTCATGGTAGGTAACCACTTCGGTAATGGCATCAGGATCAAGCTTGATTTTACCTTCCTTGACCAGCTCGTTAAGCAACTCAAGAATGTGACGGATGGGGTACTGCTTGCCCTTCCAATAGGTTCTGTAACCCCAGCGCATGGAGCGGAAGGCGTGCCCACACTCGGTGACTATCAATTCTTCGCATTCCAGATCCGCAACTTCCTGCCACAGGGGCATGGAAATAGCCAAGAAGTCATCTGTTTGTCCCGTAAACAGGGCAATGTTGGTGGCGTCCCAACGCTTGGTGCTGATGGTGTAGTCAATGCCCGCCACGTAAAACAGCTTTAAAGTAGTCTGCAGCTCATTGGGATAGTACTTGATATCCCGGGCGTTAAAACCGTAGAAATACTTGGCCCCTTTTTTGTTAAGCGGAATCTTGTAATTGGGGTCGCCCAATTCTTCCTGCAATTCTTCTTCAATCCATTCCAGGGTTTCTTCGTAATCTTCCTGGCTGACGTTCATTTGGTTGCCGGACTCAATATGTTCGTTGGCAATGGTTTGCAAGTAACCGGGGATTTTGTCCTTGTCCCACGTGCCGCGCAATGACCGTACCAAGGCCGCTATGTTTACGTTCATGGGGCATTCGATGGTGCAACGCTCACACATGGTGCAATACCAGATGTACGGGTCGGCATATACTGCATCCTTCATGCCCAGCAGCACTTTGCGTAAAAATTTACGGGGATCCTGGTTTTCGTGAATGTCGGAATAAGGGCAGCCCGCTGTGCACATACCGCAGGCCAGGCAGTTGCTAAAGTCGTATCCCTTTAGCAGTTCGGCAACTTCGTCCCTGAACTTGGGGTTGAAATCGGCAGCTTTAATAGCTTCCATTAGTGGTCCTCCCCTCTTGGTCTTGGCATACAATTGTTTTGAAGTTTTAATTTGTTATAGCGCCTCTTTAATAGCAGTAAAGAGGCGCTATATTTTAATGCTTATCCGGATTTAATGCCTCTTAATATTCATTCGGTAGTTCGTTAAGCTGAGCTCTGGTAAATACCGGACCGTCCTTGCAGACGTATTTGCCTCCTACATTACACCTGCCACACATACCAATACCGCACTTCATACGGTTTTCAAGAGACATGATAATTCTTTCCGCAGGAAAACCAAGTTTTTCTAGAACCGGCATAGTAAATTTAATCATTACCGGAGGCCCGCAAATAATGGCATAGGTATTTTCCGCGCTGGGTGCTACCTCTTCGGTCACAGCGGGGATAAAGCCTACCCGGCCATTCCAGCCTTCAACAGGGCGGTCAATGGTGGTGATTAAATTGATATCCGGGCTTTGTTCCCACGCGGCCAACTCTTCCTTATAAAGCAACAGGCCGGGGTTTCTGGCACCGTAAATTACGGTTATATCACCGTAATCACCGCGGCGGTCGGGGTGCAGCATATAGGTAGCCAGTGAGCGCAAAGTAGTAAACGCGAAACCACCGCCAATGATGACCACGTTTTTACCCTTGAATTCTTCCACCGGGTAATAATTGCCCAGCGGTCCGCGTACGCCGACCATGGTTCCCTCTTCCATAAGGTGCAGTGCTGTAGATACGACACCCACTTTAGCCACTGAGAACTTAAGGAAACCTGGTTCAGTGGGCGAAGAGGCTATACCAAAAGGCGCTTCACCTTTGCCGAACACACACAGTTCAGCAAACTGCCCCGGCATGTAAGGAAAACTCTTTTCGTCTTCCTCACTTAAAAATTGTAGAGTAAAGGTGTGGATTAGCTTATCTTCTGTTTCAGTAAAGTTCTTCACCAGTTTCACAGGCAGCGGTAGATATGGATTTTTCATTAACTATCCAACCTCGCTTCCGAACCCCTAACATCCTCCAGTACCACCCGGATGTCCATATTAACGGGGCAGTTTTTAATGCACCTACCGCAACCGACGCAAGCTATTTCGCCAAAGTTATCAACGAAATACTTGAATTTGTGCATGATCCTGT
Organism: Desulfallas thermosapovorans DSM 6562; assembly: GCF_008124625.1. Taxonomy (NCBI): domain Bacteria; kingdom Bacillati; phylum Bacillota; class Clostridia; order Eubacteriales; family Desulfallaceae; genus Desulfallas; species Desulfallas thermosapovorans. Next base: position 10,577 of record NZ_VNHM01000001.1, on the reverse strand, counting down.
TGCGATAGCGTTCTTTATTGCTGGTACGCGGGTTGTGGCCGGAGCCATGCAAAGTGAATAGCGGGAATGCGCAGGAATCCCAATTGCGCACCCGGCAACCATTGCAGTCTACGGCGTCGTCTACTATGTCAAAGCAATGGCAGGTGGGGCATAAATAAGTGCAAGCTCCGCAGCCCAAACATTTTTCATGGATTTTTTCCCAGATGGGATCATAAAAGTTGACATCAAGTTTCTCTTTTAAACCATCGGTATTTACCTGGCAGGTGACTTGCGCCTCATCCTTTGCCTTGGCCGCGGCGGCTTTATCTGCTTCCGAGGCAGAGGCAAAACCTGCATTATCAATAAGTGTTTTACCTTTTTCAGTTACCACTTCCACTACATATGCGTCACCGATATCCACCAGCAGCAAATCCAGACCCTTGGTGTCAAAGGGACCACCCTTCACCGAAGTGCAAAAGCAAGTGCTGGCGGGGCTGTTGCAGCCAATACCAACTAAAATGGTGTTGGCGCGTCTAGTCAGGTAATAGGGGTCCTGGTATTTATCGTTATTAAAAACGTTATCCAGCAAAGTAAGGCTTTTGGCATCACAGGGACGTACGCCGAAAACCACCTTTTTCCGGTCGTCTATGATTGATTCCAGTTTAGCACCTTCTGCGGTAACATTATAGCTGAACAGTTTTTCAGACTGCGGGAAAATAATTTCTTTTGCCGGAAGTTTGGTATTGCCGTCCGTAAGTGCAGCATCCGCACCGGAACAAATTTGCTTAAATAATGTGTAAGAGCCTTCTTGCACAGGGGCAAAAACTTGATATTCACCAATTAATTTATCCAGGAAGCTGGGTATGTCATTTTTGCTTACTATCATCAGTTTCACCTCATTCCTTCACCAAGAAAGGTTCTGGGTCGTCGGCTGTGAATGTAGCAAGGGCAGCCTTATCATCCATGTTAACCCCGGCTTCGGCGTTGTACAATTCTTTGACGTCTTTAACCAGTTTACGGGTTAACAGGCGCAAGTTGATGCCCATTGGACAGGCTCTTTCGCAAGCTCCGCAGTCGGTACAACGCCCGGCACTGTGGAATACCCTGACTACCTGGAAGAGAATATTATCCTCCGTGTTTAAGGCACTCTTACCGATCCATTCCGGCTGGTTGCAGTCTACAAAACACTCCTCGCAGTAACACACGGGGCAAGCGTTCCGGCAAGCGTAGCAACGGATACACTTGCTAAATTCACTGTTCATAAACGCACGGCGTTGTGCGGTTGTTTTGGATTCAAATTTCTTTATTTCAGCAAAATCGTCGGTTTCTTTTTCCGGCAGCAATTCGCCCACCAGTTCATCGTATATAACTGGGTTGCCATAACGGCAGTCCTTGCAGGAGTTGTGCAGCAAGTCGGCAACTTTGGCTGTTTCACTGCAATTGTTGCCTTTTAAAGTAGCGGTATCACCGTTCACTTCAATTTCCAGCAACTCTTTACCGCCCAGTATGGCATTTACTTTTTTACGGTCAATCATACCGCTGCAGGGAACACCAATAATATAAAGGTTGTCACGGTTAATTTGATTCTCCTTAATTAAAGCCACGATGGAACGAACGTCACAACCTTTGGCTACCACAGCCACTTTACCTTCTCTCTTGCGCAGGTAATTGGCCAGGTTGTTTTCACAGCCCAAATTCCAGGTCAGTTTATCTGCTTCCTCGGGAGTCCTGGCGAAAAGCGGTGTGCCGCGAAGCGGGAGACTGCCTTCCGCAAAGCCGATAACCAGGTCAACCTTTTGTTCGGCCAGTAACTTTTTGGCTGCGTCTTTGATTTGATCTGCTAGCTTTTGCATCCGCAACACCCCGATTCGCTATCAATTAAGCCCTTGTTGGGGCCAATTTGTTTGGTTTTTTCAGTAACATTTTTGACAATCTCAGCAAAACGACCACCTTCGGCCGCAGATACCCATGAGAAGTTAACTCTTCCTTCATCATAGCCGACGTATTCCAGTAAATCCTTTAATAAGGCAAATTTCCTGCGGGCTACCATGTTGCCACTAACATAGTGGCAGTCACCGGGGTGTCACCCGGAGGTTAACACGGCATCCGCACCGTGCCGGAGAGCCTTGATAATAAATAAGGGGTTTATCCTTCCGGAACAGGGTATGCGTATCACCCGGATATTGGGCGGGTACTGGATACGACCTATACCGGCCAGGTCTGCACCGGCATAACTACACCAGTTGCATAAGAATGCCACAATTTTAGGTTCATATTCCATGATATCCATTTCCCTCCCCCATCTATAGCGCGTTTAACATAGCTACTAATTGTTGGTTGGTGCAACCCTTGACGTTTATTGCTCCACAACGGCAAGAGGAGGCACAGGCACCGCACCCTTTACACAGAGCTTCGTTAACAACAGCGACTTTCTCTGCCTGATCAACTTGCACAGCCTTGGCCGGGCAAACTGATTCGCACTCACCACAACCGGCGCATTTTTTCTTATTGACAAAGGCACATTTACCTTCCACGGAAATGGAGTTCTTGGCCAGTACGGTACAGGCACGTCCAACGGCAGCTTTGGCCTGGCTGATATTTTCTTCCAGGTTTTTGGGCCCGTGGGCCAAGCCGCACATAAATACGCCGTCGGTACCGAAATCCACAGGGCGTAGTTTCATATGTGCTTCAAGGAAGAAACCTTCCTGGTTAAGGGGCACTTTATAGAACTGGCTTAATTTGCTGTTTGTATCCTTGGCTGATACAATGGCAGCAGCCAGGCCTACTAAGTCAGCGTCAATTTCCACCGGTACGCCCAGCACGTGGTCGGTTACGGTAACTTTTATGCTGTTGTCAACTGCTTCAACAACCGGTTTGTTATCCGCCGAGTAACGGATAAAGATAACGCCCTTGTTGCGAGCTTCACGGTACATTTCCTCATAAAAACCATATGTTCTGATGTCACGGTATAAAATGAAAACATTGGCTTCAGGATTTACTTCCTTTACTTTAAGTGCCTGTTTAATGGATTTGGTGCAGCAAATCCTGCTGCAGTACGGGCGCTCGGCGTCTCTGCTGCCAACACACTGGATGAACACAATATTCTTTGCGTCTTTCACCTTGCTGTCGCCATCAGCCAGTAAGCCTTCCAGTTCCAAAAGTGTCATAACACGGTCATTTTGCCCGTACAGGTATTCATTGGGTTTATATTCTTCAGCACCGGTGGCGATGATGGTAACACCATGCTTAATTACCTCACCGCTGCTGATGGTGGTTTCAAAATTACCTACAAAACCCTGAACATTGGTAATTTCAGCACCGGTATAAACGGTAATTTTTTCGTCAGCCTGTACCTGGTTGATTAATTCACTGACAAATACAGATATATCTTCACCGGTCATTCCGTAGCGGATGCGGTTGGCTATACCGCCCAGTACATCAGCCTTTTCTACCAGGTATACTTTGTATCCCTGTTTGGAAAGGTTAATAGCGCTGGTCATACCGGATACGCCGCCACCGATAACTAGTGCGTCATGATTCATGTCCAGACTTACAGAGCTGATGGGTTCCAGTAATGCAGCTTTAGCTACAGCCATTTTAACCAGGTCTTTGGCTTTGGCGGTAGCTTTTTCGGGTTCATGCATATGCACCCAAGAACACTGGTCACGAATATTGGCCATTTCGAACAGGTTGGGGTTAAGGCCGGCCTCTTTTAGTGTTTCCTGGAACATAGGTTCGTGAGTCCGGGGACTACAGGAAGCAACTACTATTCTGTTCAGACCATACTCGGCGATGGCTTCTTTTATTTGAGCCGATGTATCTTGCGAGCAAGCATAAAGTTTTTCAGCGGCAAAAGCCACTCCCGGTAGGGTTTTGGCGTATTTCACCACTTCAGGTACATTAACTACACTGCCGATATTGATACCACAATGGCACACGAATACACCGGTACGAATTATTTCACCGGCGACATCCTTTTCAGCCGGGTATTCCTTAACCTTGGTCAATGTGCCGCGCGCTTGGGCTAGATCTGCAGCCGAATCCGCAGCCGCTGCGCTGGCCTGCATTACAGTTTCCGGAATATCCCGCGGGCCGCTGAAGGCTCCGGCTACAAATATTCCGGGCTTGTTAGTGCCAACGCCGGTTAATGCAGTGGGTTGACAGAAATTAAAATTATTTAATTCCACACCCAGTTTTCCGGCCAGTTCCACCATATCGGAGGCTGGTTCCAAGCCGAGGGACAGTACCACCAGGTCGAAATCTTCATAAGAAATGGTGCCGTCCTCGTTGGCATAACGGATACGACAGTTGCCGGTGCCATCATTGGCATCAACAATCTCGTATATCCTGGAACGGATAAACCGCACGCCGTTTTCCAATTTGGCTTTATCATAATACTTTTCAAAATCTTTGCCGTAAGTACGCATATCCATATAGAAAATAGCCGTATCCAGCGGGTAATGAGAGTGTTCTTTGGCAATCACGGCTTCCTTAATGGCGTACATGCAGCATACTGAAGAGCAGTAACCGTGCTCAATGCGGCAGTTACGGGAACCAACGCACTGAATCCAGGCAATCTTTTGGGGTTCTTTGCCGTCCGAAGGCCGCTGCAGGTGGCCGCCGAATGGCCCGGATGCGCTCAAAATACGCTCAAATTCCAAGCTGCTCACTACGTTGGGAAGCTTGCCATAGCCGTAGTATTCCAGTTTTCCCACATCGAATTTTTCAAAGCCGGGACAAAGAATGATTGAACCGACTTCAATTTCCATAGTTTTGTCGGTCATGGTGTGGTCAATAGCTTGGGCCTGGCAAACTTCCAAACATTTACCACATGCTTTAGGCTTCTTAATTTTTAAACACCTGGTGGGGTCAATGGCGTAAGCATTGGGATAGGCTTGGGCATAAAGCTTGTAAATGGCTTTGCGTTTGTTCAGCCCCTGGTTGAATTCATCCGGTACTTTAACCGGGCATTCTTCGGCACATGACCCGCAACCGGTACATTTCTCCGGGTCTACAAAACGTGCCTTTTGGTTGATGGTAACTTTAAAATTACCTGGCTCGCCTTGAATATCCATTACTTCAGCATTGGTAATGGTGTTAACATTCAAGTGTCTCCCACAGTCAACCAGCTTGGGAGACAGGATGCACATAGAGCAATCGTTGGTGGGGAAGGTTTTGTCCAGCATAGGCATAGTACCGCCTATGGCGGGGCTTTTCTCAACCAGGTACACATAGTACCCTGACTCCGCCAAATCAAGCGATGCCTGTATACCTGCGATACCTGAGCCAACTACCAGTACAGCACCAACTTTATCAGGTTTCGTACTCATCTAAGCATCACATCCGTCCTCCTAGATTAGGCGTCACAGCAAAATATAATAAACTTGCGCCGGGGCCAATAAGTTAATACGAATAAACCGAGTGCCCAGTCCGGTTATCCAGGGCACACTTAATCCCGGTAAGTTTGGCTAAGTTACATAGGTATTATGATTTTACTTGCTTTGATCAGGGTTACATAAAATAACTGTAGATATTAGGATATATACTTGTATACTCTTATTTTTATCAATTTGTTTGAATAATCTCTGAATTAGTTAATATACCGGGATTATGCACGCCTTGTCCATAGTATAATATCTACTTCTTGGGCTGTCAAACCGTTTAAAAACGCCAGACCGTGTCAATTGCAGTAATCGTTATGAAAAGGCGGTTGCAATTAACCGCCTTTTCTATAACAAATCCGGCTTTATTTTGACGGTCTGTTTTGGCTACCGGGCGCGGAATGTTTTCAAGAATGAATCGCAGTAGATTTCTTTATTTAGCAGTATATTGGCTGCTGCAACAGCATCCAAAAGCTCGTCGTCGTCCACATCGGCTATGGCTGAATCAAGACCACATGCCATGCTCATGATGAGGAAGGTGCGGTTGATCAGGTGCCGGTTGGTGCAACGTTGGGATGAGTTACTAAGACCCATGGTAGTGCGTGGCGCCGGGTCGGCCAGAGTTTTAATTTGCCTCAATGTTTCCAACACTTCCACACCATGTTCCTGAGCTACGTTGCAGGGCAGCATGAGCGGGTCAATATATAAATCTTCCATGGGCACACCGTTCATATCACAGTTGACAACTATTTCCATGGCCAGGGCAATTCTGTCAGCAGCGCTCTTGGGCACACCCTTTTCATTCATGGCCAGACCGATAATGGCGGCGTTATATTTAGCGGCCATGGGAATATAGATGTCCATTTTCCATTGATCCGCAGTCGTAGAGTTGATCATGGCTTTGCCCTGGTGCACCTTAAGTCCTGCTTCGATGGCATCGGGGTTTGTGGAATCAATGCAGCACGGTAGCGGAGCAGCTTCCTGGGCGGTTTTGACCAACCATTCCATAACGGCAGGCTGATCATCTTTCTCTACGGTCGGGCCGGTGTTGATATCAAGATAAGCGGCACACTTTTCATACTGGCGCCTAGCCCAGTAGCGGACCGGTTCCGGGTCCTTGTTCTGAATAGCTTCCCGGATGTCCTTAAACATGCCATTGATCCGTTCACCAATAAGGATCATGCTCTTAGCCTCCTCTTATATATTAATAAACATTGCTCTCCATCATTTTGTCTATATGCACTTTAACTTGCTTTACTGTTTCAGGGTGACGCACTACAAATATGGACCCGCCGGCTTGGGCAAAGGTGGTGGTGGTAAGAACTTCCCACAGGATGGCCCTGCGTTCCTGGGCACCCCATTCGGGAGATTCGTCATCCGGGCTTTTGGCTTCTTTAGCTTTCCAGGCTTCCTGACCAACAAAGCAGATAACCGGCATGGCCAGCATTTTGTCGCCCATCAGTGCGCCAAGCCTTGCTCTTTCCATGATGGAGTAAGCATATTCGATACCGTAGCCCAACGCACCAACCAGCGGGTCAATGGCGATACGATTGGCCGGCAGGTTCATTTCAGTCATTAAAATATTGAGCTGTTTGGCCAGGTTAATGTCCAGCGGGCTGGAAGCTATTACGCTATGGCCGTTGACCATGGCAGTGGCTGTGATTGTCTTGTAGTTTTTCTCAGTTGCGCAGCCAATCAGGCAATTTTTACCGGCCAGGGCTTCGCCTACTTTTTCCAATACTTCGGCGTCTTTTTCTTCCACACCGCAGCCAATGATGATCAGAGGCACGTTTACAGCTTCGGCAACGGCTTTAGCTGTGGCGGCACAATCTTCCGGCGATGCGTCTTTATAATCGGGGTGCGCGCTCATTAAACGTAAGGCGATGGCATCTGCTCCATATTCGACGTTCTTTTTGGCCCAGGCCACGGGGTCGGCCAGCACACCTTCAAAGGGTGTTTTTAAAATTTCCGGCCAATCTACCGGTTCCAGATCCCAAACTTCCAGAGCTAGAATTGGTTTATTAGGGATGGTACCTTCAAAATGCAGGAAGGGCAGTGTGCTTTCTCCGCCGACCTTAACAGAAGAATCGGCTCCCAGCACCATTTCGCCCACCTTGCTAGTCCATTTTTCCTTAGCTATAGTAACAGCCATTGGTTCCGCTCCTTTCTGCGTTAGAAAGCATTATATTGCGGTGTTACAGTATGGCGGCTTTTTTTAATATGTCATTAACAACCGCCACCACCGGTGAGTCATCGGGCAAATCAATTAGAGGTTTACTTAACAGGTCGAATTCCATAACTTGTTCATCCATCGGTATGGTGCCGATCAATTCAAGACCTGTTTTTTCTATTTCAGTTTTAAGTGCATCGAAATTACTTGTGTTTACCCGTGAAACCACCAAGTACATTTTTTTTATGTCCAGTTTTAAATTTTCAACCAAATCTTTTACCCTGCCTGCGGACCTGATACCGCGCGCGGAAGAGTCGCTGGTAATAAATAAAACATCAATGTTCTGGGTGGTACGCCGGCTTAAATGTTCCATGCCGGCCTCGTTGTCCATTACCATATAGGGGTAATTCTTACTCAATTCAGCCACAAATCCGCGCAACAAGTTGTTGGCGTAACAATAACAACCTGCTCCTTCCGGGCCTCCCATCACCAGCAAGTCTACATTGTCACCTTCGGAAAGGGATTGGTGTACTTTGTATTCCACGTACTGGTCTTTGGTCATTCCCGCCGGCAGGGGATCCAAGTTGTTATTAATCCGAACCAAAACATCTGCAATGGAACCTTCAATTTCCATGCCCAGAGCTTCGTTTAAATTGGCGTTGGCATCCGCGTCCACTGCAAGAACAGGTTTTTTACCTGCTTTTATTAATTGTCTTATGATAAGAGAGCATAATGTGGTTTTACCTGTACCACCTTTTCCAGCTACTGCTATGTTAAATGACATATCGCGCATCCCCCTTTTTGTTATATAAGCTATTATAACTCATTACAGGATAATCATGGCCACATTGCTCAAATAAAGTTAAATTATCAGCAATATTAATTAGGCATTCCAGCGTTGTTTGATAAATGAAGGAATACCTGCTGATTCACGCGGGCCTACCAGTACTTCCCAACCGCTCAGTTCTTGCAACTTACCGCTCAGCACGGCCACGCCACCGGGGATGATCAGTTTCTTATGGGAAACTTTATCTGCGACACCGCAGCTGTTAAGCATTTCGGTAATTTTCTCCGGTGTGAACTTGCCTGCCGCCCAACCGGTCAGTACGGAGATACCGTCAGTGTCTACAGGCATAATGTAAGCGGAAATACGACCGGCTTCCACGTCACCTTGTACACAGAAATAAGTCAGTGAGAAGTTGGTGGTTACAAACACCGGTGCATCCGGTCCGGGGGTGCCAACTTCATACAATTTGGATTCCACAGCAATCGGTTTTTGTGGGTCGGTGTAAATGTTCAGGCGCAGGGTGATCAAAGGCAGTACATCGGCGGGATCGGCGGTGTTTAGCACCACGATACCGGCGTATTTAGCAATGTAAACGCCTGCATCAACAATCGCCTGGATGGGATCGGGATTATCCGCAAAAGTGATGGTGGGATAACCAAACGGGCGGAACTTTTTAAGGGCCTGGCGGCGAATCTGGGTTTGATCGGCCAGCACCTTGTTTACTTCCCGGGCACCGGAATCCAGAATAAGCTTCTTGTAACCGGCCTTTTCCACCAGTGCGGCCAGTTCATTGAGATCTGCACCTTTTACCACCAGCGGTGCATCGTATTTTTTCGCCAGGGCAAGCATGGCATCAAAATTGGCAGCGTTGGCACCACAAATAAGCGGTGCATTTTCCCCGGCTACTTCCAATGCTTTTTCCATGGCAGTGGCATCTTCAGTCATTAGTACCAGCGCAAAATCTGCACTGTCTTGCACTGTTTTAACTGCTTCGGCAAATTTTGCGGCATCACCGGAAGCGTTATTGACGGCTACCAGGTTGACTTTATGAATTTGTCCTACGCGGTCAAAAACCAGTTTGTTAATGGCCGCAACCTTGCCGGCAATATCGCTGTCATTGTCATTAACAGTGATGGCAATGCCGGTGGGATGTTCAAAACGCTTGTCGTGACGGAAGAGCACAGTTTCATTACCCAGCTGTAGTTCCTTATCGCCTTTGCCAATTTTAACCAGTGCTACCGGGGGAGCGGAAGCAGAATCAAGTGCCTCCTTGGCAGCGTCACTTACGTGCGGGCACTGATCCAGACTTGCTTTACCACTGGCCAGCTGCATGGCAAAAGCCAAGCAAGTCGGTTGTCCGCAATCTTTACAGTTGGTTTTAGGTAGTTGTTTAAAAATCTCTAAACCTGTTAAACCCATTACTCCAAACTCCTTTCTACAATTGCTTGTCATATATACGGTCACAATCCGGTGGAACTTCTTTTGTTGGGGACATACCTCCGCTGGAGGTATGTCCCCTTTCTTTAGATGTCCACCATCAATGCGCCGGTAACTCGAAAGGAAATGCTATATTGTTACATTAGCGGATCCATAGTCAGGGCGGGGTGTCCTTTCTCTTCCAGGAAGGACATGATTTCCTCACCGCTGGTGCCTATGGTCTCGTCAGCTATTTTATCCACAAATTCTTTGCCTAAACCGGCGTTTTCAGCAGCTTCCTCCAAGGCGGTCCGCAACTCTTCCTTCAGTGCCTTGGGCATCCAGACCAGCCTGCCCAGGCCGCCGTCGGCGGGTACAAACTTGGGTGAAGCCAGGTATGATTTACCGATACCCATGAAGCCGGGCATCTGGGCACCGCCGCCGATGGTACCGGCCAGGGTGGAGAAGGTCATACCGGACGGGGTCATGCCGCCATGCTCCCGGTTAACCACCATGAAGCCGTTGCACTCGGGCACCATGGCCAGGATACATTCGAAGCAGCCGCAGGAGGTCATCGGGTATTCCATGATGGTGTAGAAGTTAACAGCTTCAATGTTGCGTTGCGAGTTGTTATAGGTAAATTCGTTGAAGGACTTCCACTGGCCCTTGACATCGTCAATGACGCCTTCCTTGGGAATGGGCTGGTTAGCACCGTGCGGGTTAATTTCATAAGCCGCCTTGGCATCCAGCCAGCTCACCGCGCCGCACAGGCCGACCCGCTCGGGGGCGATGACGCACACGTGGGTGGGCGCAAAGCTCTGGCACAGGGTGCAGGAATAGAAGG